>NZ_JABRWO010000010.1 GCF_013618625.1 Bremerella alba
GATCAGCTTGATCAAACAGCAGAAAAGCAAGGAAAGCATCGTGATGCGGCGGCGTATGGCAGGCTGGAACGTGAACTTCCTAGCGGAAATCATAGGCCTGCCAACGACTTAGTATGCGTTAGCCGTGGGTCGAGAGGAGAGTTGCCACCGATAGAGGGGCAACTGAAAGAACAGTGTGCCCCAAATTTGTTTGCCAAGCAAGTTAACGAGACTAGGAATTCACCGATTCCATGTCCAGCATGTTGCACGCTTTGTCGACCAATGCTTCGACCGAGAACGGCTTCTGCATGAATTCGTTAGCGCCACAGGCCATCAGGTCGGCGACCTTGTCTTGTTCGATCATGCCAGAGATGCACAGGATTTTGACGTCTTCCATCGTCTTGTCCATGCGAACGCGCTGGCAGACTTCTTTGCCGTTGATGTCCGGAAGCATGATGTCCAGCACGACGATGTCGGGGTGGAATTCTTTGACCAGCATGCCGGCATCGAAACCGTTGTTGGCAGTTCGCAGCTCGAAGCGGCCGTCGCGTTCAAACGCATCGACCAGCAGTTCGACCAGGTCGACATCGTCGTCCACGATCAGAGCTTTACGCTTGCCACTTTCCAGGGCATCGGTAGGGATGCCGTTCTCGCGCATAAAGTTGTAAAGCTGATCACGCGGGATGCGTCGAAATCGGCTGCCTGGAACGCGAAATCCTTTCAACTGTCCCGAGTCGAAACAACGAATGATGGTCTGTTGACTGACCTTGCAGATCTTCGCTGCTTCACCGGTGGTAAAGACTGTTTTCATGTGCCTGTCATCCTATCCCTAGCGTGTTCGGCTACCAATGCGATAAGTGAGTTTGGAGGCCGCCACGATCATTTGAGCATCCTCGCGCTCCGCGCATCCGTGTCAAACGAGTACATCCCGTTTAAAACTCTAATTCTCTGGAAGGTGTGTAATCGTTGCACCCCACGATAAATGAGTATTTCCGCTCTTCATCCGGATGTACCCTGTTTACCGAATTTGCCAGATGCCGGAATTATACTGTCCTAGATTGCCACGTCAAGATTGATGTCGATGGCGTAAGTTTAGATACGACAACACGTTGTGACACAAAGTGAAACGCGGTCAATATTTTGCCTAATCACAATCCAGAAGCTTTCAAGGGGAAGCGATCCGGAATTTGGGCACTTTGTGAAGACATGCTAGTGATAGCAACTCTATCAGTATCCCCAAGTTAGGAGGATTTCGACCCCATCCGTCCGTCGAGATAAACCAGAAGCAAAGCGATATCAGAGGGGGTGATTCCACTGATACGTTCGGCCTGGGCAACCGAGGTTGGGCGAATCTGGCAGAGCTTTTCGCGGGCCTCGTTCCGCATTTGAGTAAGTCGCGTAAAGTCAAACGTTTCCGGAATTCGTTTATGAGAAAGCCGTTTTTGCCGCTCGACCTCGACCTGCTGACGTGCGATATAGCCCTCGTAGCGGATGTCGTAAGTCACCTGCAAAGCCGCTTCCGCCGTGATCTCTTGCAGGGAAGGCGCTAATTCGCAGACTTGTTCCCACGACGAATCATTCCGCTTCAGGATGTTCGCCAGAAGATTTCCTTGGTGGCGAGTGCTTCCAAGAATTTCCATCGCCGTATCGATCTGTTGCATCTTTTGAGTAAGAACTTCCCGGCGATGCGGTGGGATCAGGCCGCGATCATAAGCCAGCGGGGTCAGGCGGCGGTCGGCGTTGTCTTGACGAAGCATCAAGCGGTGCTCGGCCCGGCTGGTAAACATTCGATATGGTTCGTCAACACCGGTGGTCACCAGATCGTCGATCAGCACACCGATATAGGCTTGTTCGCGGCCCAGCACCAATGGATCTTCGCCGCGACCCTCTAGTGCCGCGTTGATGCCGGCCATCAACCCTTGGGCGGCGGCTTCCTCGTAGCCGGTTGTTCCGTTGATTTGACCGGCGAAATAGAGCCCGGTGATCTCCTTGGTTTGTAGAGAAGGCCACAATTGGTCAGGAGGACAGAAATCGTATTCGACTGCGTATCCATACCGCATGATCTGAGCGTTTTCGAGACCTGGGATCAGCTTGAACATCTCGTCTTGGACGTCTCGCGGTAAGCTGGTCGAGATCCCGTTGACGTAGACTTCTCGGGTGTTGAACCCTTCCGGTTCCAGGAATAACTGATGCCGGTCTTTATCCGCAAAGCGAACGACTTTGTCCTCGATGCTGGGGCAATAACGTGGTCCACGCGAATCGATTTGCCCGCTGTACATGGGCGCACGGTTCAGGTTGGCCCGGATGAGGTCGTGCACCTTGTCGTTGGTATAGGTGATATGACACGGCATCTGCTCAAGGTTGAGCTTTTCCGTTAAGTAAGAGAATGCCTGGGGTTCGTCGTCACCAGGTTGAAGTTCGGTTTGTTCAAAGTCGATGGAATTGAAATTTATACGAGCTGGCGTCCCGGTCTTGAAACGATCGAGTCGGAAGCCGAGTCGATTCAGGGCGCTGCTAATACCGCTGGAGGTTCCCTCGCCCCCGCGACCACCAGGCGTTTTGGTTTCGCCGGTGTGCATGATTGCTGAAAGAAACGTGCCGGTGGTCAGCACGACGCGTGACGCACGGTAGATCGCTCCACCATGTACGCTCACGCCGATGATGCGTTGTTTTCCGTCTACTTCCTCGGTCAGCAGGTCGCTGACTATCTCTTGCCTTAGGTCTAAGTTTGCTTGGTCTTCAACGGCCAGTTTGACCCACCACTGGTACGCTTTCTTGTCGGCTTGGGCCCGAGGACTGTGCATCGCGGGCCCTTTGCGGCGATTTAACAGTCGAAACTGAATGCCGGTAGCGTCGATGGCCTGACCCATGATGCCACCCATGGCATCGATTTCTCGTACGATCTGCCCCTTGGCGATGCCGCCGATGGCCGGGTTACAGCTCATTTGGGCTACTGTATCGAGATTGGTCGTTAGAAGTGCCGTTTTCGCCCCTAAACGCGCAGCGGCCATCGCTGCCTCGGTACCTGCGTGCCCGGCTCCAACGACAATTACGTCATATTGATAACGACACTCCGACATCTAATCACCTTGCAATCAACCTGCTTTATGAGCGAAGCTTGTATTGTAGATGCCTCTGCGGTCGATCGCGAAGGGGCGAAACTCTAGTTTTCAGATTGAAGTGTTCAGTTTTCACCCAGAGAAAGCCAGAACAGCCGACAATTGCGGTGCACCACATCTGAAAACGGAACACTTCTGACTGAAAACCATCCCATGCTCCTACGCTACCTCGTTTCCAACTTTCTCCAGCAACAAGGCCAAACGGTGGTTCGGGACTTCGTCTCGCAGCAACTGGCCGAACACAATGCCGAGGAGGTTGCCCCAGAAGATATTCCCCAACCAGATGTCGTCGTTCTGTTTGCTTTGGGGGTCGAGTCGGCCGGTTTCAAGGAGTCACTCGATTCTCCGACTCCGGTGAAGATGGAGAAGCGAACTGTTACCGTGGGTAAGCTTGGTGATCGTGTCGTGGGAATCGTAGAGACAGGCGTCGGTCGTAAAACGGCAGGGGCAGTCGCTCGGGATGTGATCGATATCATCAGGCCGAAGTGGATTGTTTCGGCCGGGTTTGCCGGCGGGCTCGTCTCGGATTTGAAACGGGGGCATGTCGTCATGGCCAACTGCGTCGGGGATTTGGATGGGAATGATATCAGCATTCCGCTTAACCTGACGACCGAGCAAGTTGAAGCAACCCAGGGCCTGGCCAGCGGCAAACTGCTAACAGTCGACCGAATCATCCGCACCGTCGAAGAGAAGCGAGAACTGGGTGAAAAGCACACCGCTGTGGCGGTCGATATGGAGACCCTGGCGATCGCCCAGGCATGCCAGGAGAAAGAGACCAAGCTGATCTCAGTGCGTATCATTTCCGATACCGTCGACCAGCCATTGCCCAAAGATCTCGAGAAGTTGATGAGCCAAAAAACAACCTCAGGCATGCTGGGTGCTGCCGCGGCGACTATTTTCAATCGCCCCGGCAGTATCAAGGATATGTGGAACCTAAACACAATGGCGAATAAAGCAAGTGACAAACTAGCGTCATTCCTGGGTGGTGTTCTCCCGCAACTTGATTCGGTGGTGCGGGACGACAATGAAAACTAATTGGTTTTAGGAATCGCAACGGTCGATGCGAGGAACACTACCGAGGTCAAGAAAATAACCCACTCGGTCCCCGCCAGTACGTACGTTGTCGAACCCATGCCGGTGAAAAGAAAGAAACTGATTGCCCGGAAGAGGACTGCCATGCCGTGAACTAAAACGCAGGCAATTAGAATCGGACGGGTAGCGTCCGTCATCAACAACGGCATCAGAAAGATTAGCCCCCAGGCGAACTCAAGCCCACCGTATACAGTGAAGAATTCCGACTGACCGCTACCAGGCTCCAGATTAAATCCCACCGATTTCGAGGTTTGTTCAGGTGCAACAGCGCACCAGATACCTAGTAAAAGATAAGCGGCCCCAACGATGGCCAAAAAAATGCGAGCAGCGAACATAACGGTCCTTTCCCGGTTCCTGGAAGGCTATTTCCCCAGCTATCGTAGACCGCAAAAATTATTCTTAGTTAACGGCGATGCTCGTCTTTTCCGAGTCCCCACAGCATTCGCGAAAGCAGGCTCACTGGTAGGTCGGAATCACCGACAGGCTCGTCGTAGTCGTACTTTCGAAGAATGGCTTCGGCAGCCAGATATCCACTGCGTACAGCACCTTCCATCGTGGATGGCCAGCCTGTTTTCGTCCAATCGCCGGCCAGAGCCAAGCCTGGCAAGATCGATTCTTGCGTTGGCCGAAGTCCTTCCAGGAAAGGGGTCGCAGCAAACACGGCCTGCTTTTCAGTCACTACCTGGTAGTCGAGAAGGTAGGGGGCCGGTTGCGCCGCAAAAGCCGAGACCAACTCGCCCAGCACGAGCCGAGATAACTCGTCGTGCTTCATGCCAGCTAAGTCTTGCGAGGCACTGATGACCACTTGGTAATAATATCCAGTCGACTCTTTAAACTGCCGAGCCCCATGGTTGAAGACCCACTGGCTGGTTCGGTCCAACAGCACGGCATGCGGCAGGTTGGTTAGCGGGCGATCAAGCCAAAGGTGGACACTCGAAATAGGAGACGATTCAATTTCCTCCACGTTGTCTAGCTTAGGCATCAAGTTTTTGAGAATAGGCGAAAAGAGCTTGGGGGATTGATGCCAAGGGACAGCGGCGATGAAGTTTTCGAAAGTTGCTTCGCTGCCGCTCCCGAAGCGAACATTGAATCGCGAGTTGAAGTAGGCCACTTGCCGAACCGGCGTCTGTCGGTGAAAGCGAACGCCGCGTTCCTCTAACTTTAGAGCAGCCTGTACATCGAATACATCTTGCAAGGGAATCCGCGGAACGTAGATTTGGTAGGCTTTTCGATGCCGCAGAAAGCCATCGACAAAGACCTTACGGGCCGCGACAAACGAAACCTCGGATAGCGGCGCACCCAGGGCACTCACTAATACGATTTCCCAGAAGCATCGGATGGCAACCTCTGATTGGAGTTGTTCGACTAACCAGTCGTGCATCTTCCGGCCGGCATACTTTTCGACGGCTGAAGGGGGAGCCATCTCCCACAAGGCAGCTGCGATTCGCTTCTGATCTGGTTTGGTAAGGTATCTCTGGCGACCAAACGCGGATGCCAAATGAATCGGTGCCGGTAGCCAACTGCTGGCTTCAAATGGGTGGGTCTGACCGTCGCCGTCGATGAAGTGCAATTTCGTATCGCGACGAAAGCACTCCTCCAATTCCAATCGGCGGCAAAGCCCCAGGAAGTTCGTGCAGCACCCCATCGCCACGTGCTGACAACGATCGATCAGCGATGGATGTTCTGGATCGCGATATGCCCCGGCACGGCCTCCCAGGGATCGTTTCGCTTCGAACAAGTGAATTTCAAAGGGAAACCGAGAAAGTGCTTCGGCGGCAGCAATGCCAGCTAGACCTCCTCCGACAATGGCGACGCGTTGGCCGCGCATGGCGCTGACGTCCACTAAGGAGCCTCCGCTTTCAGAGGGCCTCTCGATCTCAAGGGCATTCGCGAGATGGCCAGCCGCGCAAATAGCTTCATCTTTCGCCATGAGCCGACCTGGATCCTCCGCTGCAGCACATCGACCGGAGACCGGGCGATCTGCTTGAGCAGATCGTGATACGTTTCTCTCATGGCGTCGAAAATCCGGCGGCCATCCGGGTGGAGGTCATCGCAAAGAGCTTTGGCTTCTGTGAACAGCTTCTCGGCGCGCTCGATCTCGAATCGCATCAGCGGCTCGAAACCAGGGGAAAGCTGTCCTGCCAGGAGAGATTCTTCCGTGACCTCAAAGCGATGGAGGTCACTCAGCGGGAGGTAGATTCGTCCACGTTGGGCGTCTTCGTGAATGTCGCGCAGAATGTTGGTCAGCTGAAACGCCACTCCGGCGGCAATGGCAGCGTGTCGATTGAAGTTCGCACGAACGCCCCATACCGGCAAGCAACTCAACCCAATCGCGGACGCGACCTGATAACAGTACTGGTGAAGCTCCTCGAAGTCAGCAAAGCGAGTTCGTGACAGGTCACTTTCGATTCCCTCGATCGACTCAAGGAAGTACTTTTCCGGGATTTCGTAGCGGCGAATAGTATCGGCCAATGCCGGCAGACGCAGATCCGTGAAGTCTCCTTGCATGGCGGAATTGAATTGGTCTCTCCACGCTTGCAGGGCGGCAGCTTGATCGGATCCTTCCTCGTCGGCCAGATCGTCTGTACGGCGGAAAAAGGCATACAAAGCGAACATTGCCTGGCGTTTCTCTCGTGGAAGGAACCAAAAAGAGAGCAGGAAGTTGGAACCAGATTGCTTGGAGAAGTGACGGCACTGGGCATAGCTGGCGGAAAGGTTATCCATCATGCCGGCACCTCGTAAGTGTCGGCTCGGAACTGTTTGTTGCGGACGCGTATTTCCCACCAAGCCTGAGCCAGGAGTTTAACTTTCGTGCTTTTGCTGACCTTTGGGCGATGGTTCCACGTGTCGAAACGCTGTTGGCGTATATGCCGTAAGATGGTTTGTCCGCCACGGATGAATAAAGCGATGTCGACCTTCAAGTTCGACGGAAAGAAGTCGACGATCGGTTCGCCAGAGGCCAATAGTTGTTCAGCGCGGCGGACCTCGAACTCTATTAGTTCGCGAAATGCCTCATGTTCCGCGCACGCGGGCATATCGTCGATCGAAAGGCCGAACCGTTGGAAGTCCTCCGCCGGGATATAGATTCGCCCCTTGTCGAAGTCGCGGCGAACATCCTGCCAGAAGTTGGCAAGTTGCAGCCCGGTGCAGACCCGGTCGGAATAAACGACCGCCTCGGGGGAATAACAGTGACCGAGGTACATTTCCAAGCGGCCGACAGGGTCGGCCGAGTTGCGGCAGTACGCCAAAAGCTCGCGGTAGGTGTTGTAGTGTTTTTTGGTCTGATCCTGGCGAAAAGCAATGAGCAGATTGCGGAGCGGGGTAATGGGGATCTTAAATTCTCGAGCCGTACGCTTCAACGCGACGAATACCGGATGATGGGCGTCCTGTTGGAAGCACGACTCGAGTTGCTCTTCCCACCAGGCCAACAGCTTGAGCCCTTCGGCGTCGGTAGATGTCTCGTCCGCCAAATTGTCTGCCCAGCGGCAATAGGCATAAATGGCCGCAAAGTGAGGATGAAGCTCGGTTGGCAGAAACCAGCTAATGACCGAAAAATTCTCGTAAGACGATGCCGTCAGGTCCTGGCAATAAGCGTAGGCGTCGCTCGTGCTGGGGGTTGGCCAACTGGCTTCTGGTCCGTAATTTGCCAGTTGGTGCTGAAAAGGAGTCACGAGTTATCCGGGTAAGCTGGAACTAAGTTGCGGCCAAAACGTCAATCGCAAGTTGCGAACTGGATTGCAAACTGCAAATTTTGCTGAATTTCGAGTCGAAGGATAGTCCGTTTTTTCCCTCGTTCGTGCTGGCACCGGCCAGGACGGCTGCCCTAGGCCCTACCCATGGGTTGCGGTAAGATGCATGGTATGGAGGAGGTTGCCAATCCAATGAAAGTGATTCTAGCAAGTCCACGCGGGTTTTGTGCGGGGGTGAACATGGCGATTGAGTGCCTTGACTTGGCACTTAAGACGTTTGGTGCACCCGTCTACGTTTATCACGAAATCGTCCACAATAAATACGTCGTCGAGACCTTCAAAAAGAAGGGCGCGATTTTCGTTGACGACGTGCAGGAAGTCCCTCCCAAATCGATCCTATTGTTCAGTGCCCATGGTGTTTCGCCTGAAATTCGCCAAGAGGCCAAGCAGCGCGAGTTAACTGCGATCGATGCAACCTGCCCACTGGTGACCAAAGTACACTTGGAAGCGATTAAGTTTGCCAAGCTGGGTTATACGATCTGCCTAATCGGGCATGAAGGGCACGACGAAGTGATCGGCACGATGGGAGAAGCCCCCGAAGCGATCGTCCTGGTCGAGACTGAAAAAGACGTCGACACGCTTGAGATCGCCGATCCTGAGAAGCTGGCGTACCTCACCCAGACGACGCTTTCCGTCGACGATGCGACGCGGATCATCAACCGTTTGAAAGAACGTTTCCCGGCCATCAAAGGTCCTCCTAAGGCAGACATCTGCTACGCGACCCAAAATCGCCAGGAAGCCGTACGAATCCTGGGGACGGAAGCTCAATTGGTGCTGGTTCTCGGCAGCCAGAACAGCTCCAACAGTCAGCGTCTCAAGGAACTCGCACAAGAGAGTGGTACCCCAGGCTATCTGGTCGACGGTGCCAGCGACATCCAGGCTGAGTGGTTTGACGGCGTTGACGGGGTCTTGGTAACTGCCGGGGCGAGTGCGCCTGAGGATGTTGTCCAGGAGTGTCTCGATTATCTGGTCGAGAAGTTCGACGCGAAGATCGAAACCCGTAGCATCCGGGAAGAAGAAGTACATTTCCCACTGCCGAAAGAACTTCGCAAACTTGTTCAGCTTTCCTAAGAGTAGGTTAAGCCACAGAAGTTCTTAGAAAGCACAAAAGATTAACCACGGAAGGCTTATCCGTGGTTAATCTTCTCATATTTCGCCAGGCAGTTCTCTTATTCGGTTCGCTTTACGGGCCAGCGTTCTGGCAGTTCTTGAATCTGGAAGTTTCGAAAGAGGACGTCGGTCGTAGGATCGTGTCCTTGCAAAATGATCGACCCGGCGGTCAAGCGTTGCCCGCGACGGGGGTTTTCGTCCGGCTTACGCTGGTCGGTCCAGTCGGTGACTTGATAGCCGTTGACCCATACCGAGATATGGGCACCTTCAGCGATGAGGGTCTTGGTCAGCCACTGGTTGTCTTTGCTGACCACTTTTCGTGCGACGCTGCGTCGGAAGATGGCACCCGTGCCACTATCAAGAGGCTTGGTTGGGTCATCCCCTTCAATGCCGTTATGAATCTGGCTTTCGTAGCCCATCATCTTGTCGCCGGGGATACTGCGGAAGAAGATGCCTGAGTTCAGGTTCTCAGCGTTAGTTTTGGCATCCAATTGCAAGACGAAATTCGCGTAAACTCCTTCGGTTTCAAGCTGGCCTGGTCCATCCTGAGCGCGAATGGCACCTTCCTCGGTGACGCTGAATTTTGTGGTCATCGCTGGGTACTGTTTCCATCCAGTCAGATCCTTGCCGTTGAAGATCGACTTCAGCCCCAGTGGTTTAAGGCTAATATTGCGAAACTGAATTTTACCTCCGTTTTGCTGCAGCCCTATAAAACCTTTGCCAAGATAGGCATCCTCATTCAGTGTCGAAACGACCTCGCCGTCCAGTTTCACTTCCAGGACAGGGCCCTGCACGCGGACTTCAAACGTATGCCACTCTCCTGGCGGGCAATCGGGTGTGGCTTTCTCGCGACCGACAAAGCTTCCGGTAGGAAAGGAATTGGTAGGCGGGGCGATATTTAGCTCGTAACAGTCATACGTAGCACTTTTCGGCTTAGGGGGAGTTCGCAGGAAGATACCACTGTTAGTATTCTCCTCGGCTAGAAAGTCGACCCGCAGGATGTAGTCCGCGAACTGGGTTGTCGTACAGAGCAGGCCGATTTCACCATTGGTGGCTTGGATCGTTCCGTCGACGACTTTCCAATCGGTCTTGGTGATTGGATTCCACCCGAATAGGGTTTCTCCATCGAAAAGAGAGATCCAACCGTCTTCGATTTCTTCGGGAGTGAGCCCTGGTGTTTGAGCACAAAGGCTGGCAACCGGTATGGCCCATCCCACGACCAGCGTCAGAAGAAGGACCGAGATAGTTGGGGGCTGAGAGCGTTCGCGGTTATTGATTCGCATCACATGAAAATCCTGGGCGGGAAAAGAAGGACCTTAAATGGCTAATAGGTGGAAGACTCTAACCTAAGGAAATCATTAGGGTTTGGGAAGATCCGCGGGGTTTGCTCTGGCGATGGCGTAAGGTACGTTAAAGATCCGTAGCTATGCGAGCGGCTAGTGAAATGCTTGCGATCTGGAGTATGCGTTGTGGAAGAGAAGCTTTACCTACTTTATTTTGCCGGCATTCTGGCCCTGGGGATTTCAGCCCAGTGGTTGGCATGGCGTCTGCGGCTTCCTTCTATTTTGCTCCTTCTGGGCTTCGGTTTTTTGGCCAGTTTTCTGCCGGCAGGGCCCGACGAAATCATCGGACGTGAAGTCCTTTTCCCGATCGTTTCCCTCTCAGTAGCAGTGATTCTGTTTGAAGGGGGCATGAGTCTGCGCTTTGCCGAGCTGCGCGAGGTGGGGCCGGCACTGGGGGGCCTGGTCACCATTGGGGCACTGGTCGTTTGGGGATTAGCCTCAGTCGCGGCGTACTTTTTAATCGGCTTTTCACCTGCTATTTCTGCCGTGGTCGGGGCCATTGTGGTGGTGACCGGACCTACGGTGGTTGGACCTCTATTAAGCCATATTAGACCGTCCCGAAAGATCGGCTCTTTAGCCAAATGGGAAGGGATTGTCATTGACCCAATCGGTGCGGTGCTCGCGGTGCTCGTGTTTGAGTTCATCATGCAGACCGGAGAAGGGGCGACCTGGGCCACCCCGATGTGGTCGATCGCGAAGACGATAGGCGTTGGTGTGGTTCTGGGCGTCCTGACCGCCTACATGATGATCTTCGCTTTGAAGAGCTACTGGATCCCTGATTTTCTACACAACGCGTTCATTCTGGCGGTCCTCTTGTCGGTTTTCGCCATCTCGAATTACATCCAGTCAGAGTCCGGTCTTTTAACCGTAACTGTGCTTGGGCTTTTGATGGCCAATCAGAAGCACATTCCTGTACGGCATATCTTCGAATTTAAAGAGAACCTGCGGGTTCTGTTGATCTCTTGTTTGTTCATTGTGCTGGCCGCACGTATTTCCCTAGGAACGCTTTTGCAAGTGGGCTGGATGGGGCTGCTGTTTGTGGCCGTGTTGATTGTCATCGTACGTCCAGCCTCGGTATTTCTGTCGACGATAAGAAGCGGACTGAATTGGCGAGAAAAGGTTTTTCTCTGTTTTATGGCCCCCCGCGGGATTGTGGCTGCTGCGGTCGGCTCTATTTTTTCCTTCGAACTAGCGCACCACGCCGAGAATCTCGACCTCGGGGAAGTCGGAGGTGTCGCCGAGGGGACGCTCGTCGTGCCGGTCGTGTTTATGGTCATCGTGGGTACTGTGATGTTTTACGGTCTCACCGCGGCTCCGGTGGCTCGTTGGTTGGGATTGGCCAGCCCGGCGCCTCAGGGCGTGCTGATTGCTGGGGCGGATCGCTGGATCCGAGAGCTCGCCGTAGTAATCAAGAGTGCCGGCTTTCAAGTGATGCTAGTGGATACCAATTTCCGGAATATCACCGCCGCTCGAATGCAGAACCTGCCAGCCCAGTGCGCAAGTATCCTCTCGGACTTTGTCAGTGAAGAGCTCAATCTTGGGGGGATCGGGCGTCTTCTGGCCGCCACACCAAACGACGAGGTCAATTCGCTCGCCTGCATGGAGTTCACCCATTTATTCGGCAGGAAAGAAGTTTATCAACTGAGCCCGTGGGACTCTGGTTCCGGCAAGCGGCAATCGGTATCGGACCACCTTCGTGGCCGCGTGACCTTCGGGCATGGACTCGATTTCTATGCGATCGCACGACGGGTGACCGCCGGAGCCCAGTTTAAGAAGACAACGATCACCGAAGAATTCACTTACCACGATTTTCAGCAAACCCATGGCGAATCGGCAACGCTCTTGTTCGTGATCCCAGAAACCAATCGGCTGAGAATTGTGACTGCCGACGACAGTTTCGTGCCCAAAGCGGGGCAAACAATCATCGCGCTGATTGACGCCCGCCCCGAACCGATCAAGCCGCCGGCGAAATCGGAAGACTCTAAGTCGGGTGAGCCGGAAGAATCGCCAGCGAAATCTGTGGCGTCGGAATAGTCTTTTCGAGTGGTGCTAATGTCTTGATGCTGATCGTCAGGCAGCACCGCATGATTAAGTGGCTTTTCACATCGACGATGTGCTTCTGCAGTGCAGGAAACTCTCCGAGGCTGGCACCATTGATCCAGGCCGAGCCTTGAAAAGGAAGATCGACTAGCTGAAGTTGTACTTGGCTGCCATCGTCGATGCCTGTGGGCCGATGAAACCATCGCTTCAGGACAACTGCCCCACCGCTTGCCGCCTGAAATATCTGTGGCCAAGCGGCTGGTAGTTTGACGCGGGTAGGTTCGCCCTGGGCGTCTATGGTCATCTCCCAGGGGCCATTGAGTCGGATGAGGTGTGGTTCAGTCATAAGCAAAAAAGCGGACACACCTTTTCAAGTGTGCCCGCCGATGTTTCGTAGAAAGTGGACTCTGCAGGAAAGGTTACTCCGGTAGGAAGTCTGCCACGATGGTATCTTGGCGCACCTGACGGGTACCTTCTTCGATCACTCGAACCGTGACCGAAACGGCTCGGAGAGCCTTGGAATAAGGTGGCTCTGTTTCCAGTTCGCTTTCTTCGCCAGCGTCACTGGTGTCGCCGTCATCATTCAGGTCGCTAGCGAAATGTTCATCAACAATGTCGTCCCCGTCGTCATCGAAGCCGTTGGTACCCTCGTCAATGACACCGTCTCCGTTCTGGTCTACTCCGTCGACTTCGTAATAGAAAGGCCATGTGTCGTAGTAGGCATAGTTGAGGCTACCCGTGCTCAACATCGTTGGATTCTGCAGAAAGAAGCTTGAATTGAGGATTGCCTTCGTCGTAGGGGTGGTTGAACCAAAAATTGACGAACTATTTCCCCCGTAGATCGTGACGTTATTAAGTTGTGACTTGGTGTTGGGGAAATTCTGGAACGTTTGGTTGTAATAGTCTGTCCCTGCAGTAGGGGATGTACGACTCCAATTCAAATCGACAAAAGCACCTTGCATCGCGTCCGTGAAATCTGCAGCGCCGTAGCCCGGGTCGCCAGGGGCGAGAGATAGCGAACTCGTCGCTGCGTCTCTCCCAACAGCAGCAATCGGATCGAAGATTCGGACGTCAAATGCCAACGTATTGGTGAGCATCACATCTTCGCCGGTTCGATCCCGATTATTCGTGCCAGAAGGACTCCATTGCAATGCATGGTTCAGCTGCTCGAACGTAAGCAACGCATGGGGTCGTAAGGGAGCTGGATCGAAACCAGCACCAGCACCACCCACTTGCAGGTTAATCGCCGTGCCGCCGCTGTCTTCATCGACCTGGATTCCGTCGGCCGCGTAGGGAGCATGGGCAACACGCCGATCGCGAGATTGCAGGTCTTCGAGCGAGTTGGTTTGCCATTCACTATTGCTGGCCGACCACATCGAGAGGTCGTAATAATTCATCGCCTCTGCATAAGTGAGTGTATGAGAAGCAGGGGGCGCCATTGTGTTCGGATTACCAACAAAAATATCGGGCCGAATTAACAAGACACGGCGGTAAAGTGTGACCGTTTCGTCGGCGTCGCGCTGACCATTAGCGTTGGTGTCCTCTACCGGAGTATGCTTTGTGAAGTAAACGATCTCCGCATAGTGAGAGGTAATGGTCGTGAACAGGGAAAGATCGGTGCGATCAACCCAGAATTTATGGGGAATGACATTGGTATATCCACCAACGTTAGGCATCAACTCCCCTTGGATTAAACCGACAAACGGCTGGTCTTTGCTATAGGCCGTAAAGCAAATAACGTCATCGGCATCACCCGTCAGACCTCCATTCACTCCGGCAAAATCGGGGAACTCGGTGTCATCGATGATATCAGACGTCGCAAAATCGACATCGCGATCAGGCCCTTCAATGATCTCGAAATAACCCTGATTGGCACCTGGTTGAACCCACGGCAGCACGTCGACTGAGACGTTGTCCAGGTCATTCTGAAGGTGGGTCGAAACGCTACGCAGGTTGCCGGAAAGTTCAATCGTGGCTCGGGCGTCTCGCATTGCCGTACCCATCATGCCGAAGATCTGGGCCACGGCGGCGAACATGATCAAGGTCAACGCGGTCGCCATCAACATTTCGACGAGCGTCAGCCCGCGTGTTTGGGTAGCGATGTGCGGTGTACGAGTATTCCACATGCGATGTGCGTCCTGTAGGTTTCGCCTGACGGTCCAGTCTGCCCAGGACCGAACTCAGGTTTGCCGTCCTCGCAGGCCATTGGATCAGCCGTGCGAGCTTTGGAGATAAGTTTTTTGTCGACTAGCTGGCGAAAGAATCGCTGGAAACCATTCGTAATCCAACGGCTTAAGTATATTGCGCTCCAACCCTTAATTCCACCGGGAATGTGCCCAGGGGTCAAGCGTTTTGATTAATTGGGTAGCCCCGATGGGGGTTAGGTTTGCTTGTGCTTGATGACATCAGCGATAATGTCTTCCAGCGAATGCTGTGGGGCGTACTGAATGCAATTCTTGATCTTGGTCAGATCAGGTACCCGACGCGAAATATCTTCGAATTTTGAGTTAAATGCTTCTTCATACGATTGAAATTGAACGTCTAACTCTGGATTTACCTGGCCAATAACCATCTTTGCCAATTCCAAAATGGTAACCGGACGGTCGCTGCCAATATTAAAAACTTCACCTAAGGCCGCATCAGTCCGCATTAATTGAATGACGGCTCCGATGACGTCGGCCACGTGGGCGAAACAGCGGATCTGGCTGCCATCGTGATGAACCGTGGGGGACTTACCGGCCATCGCCGCATCCACAAACCGAGGAAGGACCATCCCGTAGGCCCCCGTTTGTCGCGGTCCCACCACGTTAAAGAAGCGGCCAATGACCACAGGCGTCTTCTTCTGATGCCAGTAAGCAAGCGAAAGGAACTCGTCGATTGCTTTGGACGCGCCATAACTCCAGCGAGGACGGGTTGTTGCGCCAAACACTAGGTCGTCTTCTTCGGTCCAGACCGCTTTGGGATTCTTGCCATACACTTCCGAAGTACTGGCCATAAACATGCGAACTTCGTCCCCTTCGGCATTGCGCCGCTGGACCTCGGCCAAGAGAATTTCGGTCGGGTAGATGTTCCGTTCGATGGTTTGAATAGGTTCTTTGTTGATCAGGGCTACCCCAACGGCAGCAGCCAGGTGATAAACTTCGTTGGCTTGGTTGACCAGATCACGAACGAGCGTCCGGTCAGAGACCGTACCATGGACAAACCGAAAATCTGGGTTCGCCAGCAGATGCTCGATGTTTCGTTTCGACCCGGTCGATTCGTCGTCGACCACAATGACTTGGTTGCCAACACCCAGTAATGCTTCGGCTAGGTGCGAACCAATAAATCCGGCACCGCCGGTGATCAGAGAAATTGCCATGCGCTGATTGCTTTGCTGAATAATTGCGAAACGCGATCCATCTCGGAAAACGTTCGTAATGGAGAAGCCTGCCCAATTCGCTACGCAGGGGGCACCGTCTCCCCTAGTTCGTTGGGAAGGCGTGCGATTTCCATTGATTGACGATTTAGGGACCGCAACTCGTTATCCTACAAGGTTTTTCCCTGTGAGGACTGCCAATCCTTTCTATCATGATCCACAATGGGGTCAAAAAAGCGGCAAACTCCTTTTCCGCACCGAAATTTAGCTCTAGAAATGGTTTCTTAAGGCGGAATAATGAAACTTCGCGGAATTTCCGTCACAATAAGGTAAGTCGATCACCACTTAGCCCCTCTCCGTCTGCCTGTACCTTGCTGACAAATAACGAGGACCGTTGTTCCATGCTGTCTCTGTTTTCGGGTCATAGCTCCCCTAGCGCACGATGCGTCACCGATGGGACCGAGCCCTGCCGACGAGCACGTTACTTTTTCTTAGCTGCTTTACTGCTTCTGTTGATTTGCGGGCATTCCGTAGAGGGACAAGAGTCTTCGCAAGAGGCAGCTCTGTTTTTCTCGGATGTCGTGAACTATCAGAACGCAGGCGAGTTTGAACTGGCGGCAGACGAATGGAAAAAGTTCGTCGCAAAGTTCCCCGGAGACCCACTCGCAGCCAAGGCGCAAAACTATCTGGCCGTGTGTCAGTTGCAGCTGAAGAAGTACGCTGACGCGACCGCCAATTTTGAGACCGTTTTAAAGAAGTATCCCCAGGCCGATTTCCGTGAAGAAGCGATGCTGAACCTCGCTTCGGCGAACTATGCCTGGGCTCAGAATGGGAACCAAGCCAAATATAAAGATTCCGCAACACGTTTTTCGGCTCTGCTGAAAGAATTCCCCAAGACCGAGTTTGCCGATCAGGCTCAATATTTTCTGGGTGAGTCGCTTTATCTCTCCGGGCAAAAAGAACAATCGATCGCTGCCTACGAGCAACTGGTCAAGTCGTATCCCAAAAGTTCGCTCGCTCCCGATGCTTTGTATGCCAAAGGGGTAACGCTCGAAGAGTTGCAGAAATATTCGGATGCGCAAAAGGTCTACGACCAATTCCTGACGGCTTATTCGGGCAATTCCCTGGCAACCGAAGTAATGATGCGAAAGGGGGAAGCCCTGCTGCAGCAAAGCCAATTCGCCGACGCGGAAAAACTTTTCGAGCAAGCTTCTCAGAAGGAAGGCTTTGAACTAGCCGATCATGCGATCTATCGCTTGGCTTATTGTGCCCTGCAGCGGGATGAATTGATGAAGGCCGGCAATGCCTATGCTCGAATTCCGTTGAATTTTTCCAAATCTGCCTATGCTCCGGAAGCAACGATGCTCGCCGGACGTTGTTACTACCGAGCAGGACGACTCGACGATGCCGCACGCTGGTTAGCAGCCGCCGGACGCCAAGGTGGTCAATTCGAAGTGGAAGCGGCGCACTGGTTGGCCCGCGTTTACTTGCAACAAGGGAAAGCGGCCGAAGCTGAAGCACTCGCCAAGGCCATACTGCCGAAAGCAGGTAGCCATGAATTTCTAGTCGATCTAAAGATGGACATGGCAGACGCACTCTACGAGCAACCGCAACGTAGTCAAGAGTCGATTGCCCTCTACGAACGCATTGCCAAAGATCATCCTGACACGCCAGAGGCGCCTCAAGCACTCTACAACGCAGCGTTTGCCGCACTAGAGACTCGTGACTTCGCTAAGGCATCGGCCCTTTCCGATCAGTTTGCGAAGAAGTACCCCAAAGATGAATCTCGCCTCGATGCCATGTATGTCGGGGCGGAAGCAAAGCTGCAAACTGATAAGCTGGCCGATGCCGAGAAGGCCTTGAAGACGCTGATCAAAGAAGGGAAATCTCGTCCAGAGGTTCCACGTTGGCAATTGCGACTTGCGTTGACTCAGTATCTGCTCAACAAGTTTGCCGATGTCGAAAAGACGATCGCATCGGTTCAGTCCTCTCTCAAAGATGCGGACCTTCTGGCCCAGGCGAATTACTTGGTCGGGGCAAGTGCGTTTCAGCAGAGCCAATTCGACAAGGCTCAAAAGGCCCTCGAGGCCTCCGGCAAAGCTTCCACAAGTTGGGCTCAGGCCGACGAGGCTCGTTTGATGTTGGCCAGGACTTTGCATGCCCAGGGAGACACGTCGACAGCGATTCAGCAAGCTCAAGGAATCCTTGCGAGCTACCCCAACAGTCAGATCCTCGATCAGGTCAACTTCCGGTTGGGTGAATTTCTGTTCGCTGCCAATCGTTTCGACGATGCTGCGGCGGCATATGCTCAAGTGCTGTCTCAGGCACCTGGGTCTTCACTGGTGCCCCACGCTTTATATGGGCAAGCATGGGCCTATCTGAAGCAGCCTGACGCCGGCAAAGCGGAGCAAGCGTTTAGCGAGTTGATCGCCAAGCATACCGGACACGAACTGATCGTCGATGCCCATACCGGGCGGGCCATCTCGCGTCGCTCGGAAGGTAAATTCAAGGAAGCGATCGACGACTTAAACCAGGTCATCAGCAAGAGCAAAGACGACACGCAAAAGTTGGAAGCGGAGTACTTGAAAGGGGTCAGTCTGGTCGATGCGAAGAATCCGGCCGAGGCGGAAAAGGTATTCACAGCGATACATCAGCAAAGCCCCCAATTTGCCAGCGACGATAAGGTTCTTTATGAATTGGCCTGGGCTCAACGTGCTCAAGGTAAAGGAGACGCGGCCAATGCCAGCTTCCAGCAACTCGCCAAGGCCCATCCTCAAAGCCCACTCGCTGCCGAGGCCATGTATCATGTAGGCGAATCGTACTATGCGAAGGATAATTTCGCCGAATCCGAAACGTGGTACGCCTCGTCTGCCAATCAGGCCAAGGCCCCTGAAATCGGTGAAAAAGCGTTGTACAAGCAGTCTTGGGCCCAGTATCAGCAGGGCAAGACGAAAGAGGCCTTGGATGGGTTCGGTAGTCAAATCACGAAGTTTCCGAACGGTCCTCTGGCGTCCGATGCGATTTTCATGCAAGGCGAATGCTTCAATAAAGATAAGCAGTTCGACGCCGCACTCGACTCATACGGTCGCGTCGATCCCAAGCGGCTTTCCAGCGATGAAATGCGATCACTCTTGATGTTGCACGCCGGCCAATCGGCGAGTCAGCAGAAGTTGTGGGCGGAAGCCAAGAAGTGGTTCACCCAATTGGTAGACCAACTGCCAAACTCACCGCTTTTGGGCGAAACCTACTACGAACTAGGCTGGGCCAGTTACAACGAAAAGAAGACTCCCGAGGCGATCAACTACTTCGATAAAGCCGCGGAAGAGTCGCGAGGATTGGCCGGTGCTCGGGCCCGGTTTATGCTGGGCGAAATCTACTTTGAGCAAAAGAAGTATGATGATGCACTGGGCCAATTCAAACGCGTGGTCTA
Source organism: Bremerella alba (assembly GCF_013618625.1). Classification (NCBI taxonomy): domain Bacteria; kingdom Pseudomonadati; phylum Planctomycetota; class Planctomycetia; order Pirellulales; family Pirellulaceae; genus Bremerella; species Bremerella alba. The sequence continues at coordinate 19,218 of NZ_JABRWO010000010.1, forward strand.
TGGCTTTGGTGGCGAAAAATCGCTCGATAGCGTCAAGCCATGGCAGGCCAAATGTGCCTATGAAATCGGTCGCTGCAATGAAGTACAAATTCGCCAGGCTGCGCCCGCCGACAAAGCAGCTTTCGTGGAGGAAGCGAAGAAGTTTTACACCCTCGTAGCCCAGCGTTTTCCGCAAGCTTCGGAAGCCAAGCTGGCCCAGGCCCGGCTTGAAGCCTTGGCCCAACTTTAACGCCGAACCGGCGAAGTGACCTGTCCGAAATGAATGATTCAACGCGACTTGGAAGCCTCTCCCTTATGTCACCCATGGCTCGCTCACTCTTTGTTCTGCTTGCGGCAATGGCCTTTACGCTCCCGGTACTTGCTCAGGATGGCGACCCAGCGGGGGAGCAGCCGACCGAAGAAGAGTCACCGGCACTGATCGAGCAGCGTCTTGCCGAGACCGATTCGCTGACGCTGGTCAGTTTGATCCTGCGTGGCGGCAAGATGATGATTCCGCTGGGGGTCATGTCGGTCATCGTCGTAGCGCTGACGCTCGAACGTCTCTTCGCATTGCGGAAGTCAAGAGTCATCCCCTATCAACTGCAAAGGGAACTTGCACAGCTACGCCTATCGGAAAAGGGGCTCGATCCCCGCGAAGCGTATCGTCTGTGCAAGAAGTACCCTTCTTCTCTAGCGAATGTGATTAAGACGATGCTTTTGCGAATTGGTCGTCCACAGTCCGAAGTAGAACATTCGGTCGCCGAATCAACGGAACGCGAAGCGGATCGCTTGTATGGTAATGTCCGCTGGATCGCTCTGATGGGAAGCGTGGCACCACTGTTGGGGCTGATGGGTACCGTCTGGGGCATTATCTGGACGTTCTATAAGACCACCCAGTTAGAAATTGGTGCTGACCGTGCCGACCAGTTGGCCGGCGGCATCTTTGTGGCGCTAGTTACCACCCTCGGCGGTTTGACGATTGCCATTCCCGCGGTGATCTTTGCCCAGTACTTTGAGAGTCGGATCGTTGCGTTGTTTCACGAAATGGATGAAATCCTGTTCGACTTGATTCCCGGCTTCGAGCACTACGAAGGCAAGCTGCGAGCCAAGCACCGCACTTACGATGGGCCATCCGCACCGCCGGTAAAAACGATGGAGCCACCTAACATTGCGGCCCCCGGCGGAACGTTAGATGGCTCGCAAACGCAAGCATTGCCCAGGTCGCAGTAGCTGTCCGTACTGATTCCACAAAAACGTATTTGCGAAGAAGACCAAGCCTGTGGCAGTTAAACTCAAACGTGGACGAGCGCGATCGATGTTGGATATTACTCCACTGATCGATATCGTCTTTTTATTGCTGATTTTCTTCATGGTGATGACTCGCTTCGATGAAGAAGACTACAAGCTAGATGTCGTCTTGCCGACGGCCAGTGAAGCGCAGCCGCTGATTTCGCAGCCACGCGAGTTGTTTATCAACATTGATGCCGATGGTCGCTATTTTGTTCGCGGCGACCAGCACTCAATTAATGAAATTGAAGAGATCCTCGAGCAAACAGCCGCCGATAATCCAGAAAGTTCGGTGATTATTCGAGCGGACAAAGAAAGTAAGATCGAGTTCAGTGTGCAAGTGATGAATGCCTGCAACAAGGCCAAGCTTAGCAACTACTCGATAAGCACCGCCTCTCTTGAGTCGAACTAAATAGCAATTGCTCCGCAACGAACCTGGAGCTTAGCGGGAAATCATGGCGCAACACTGGAGAACGGACGAAAAACGCTCACAGCTCTCGTCGACCGACGAGAAGGCGTGGCCGGTTTACACGGCGTTCACGTTCTTCATGCTATACTTCGGCGCGTCGAGCTACCTTCTGTTCGACTGGGATCACGAACTATGGTACTTCAACGCCAAGGTCTACATTGCGTTCGCTGCGGTGGCGTGGATGGTAGGATTGGCCACGATTCCTCTGCTCGACCTGGGCAGCGTTCGTCGTGGTGTTCAGCTTTCGATTGTTCTCAGCTTGATGCTGCATTTGAGCATGTTTCTCGGGATGGTGGCGATCGATGTCGGCGAAATTGCCGATTCGTCACTCAATCAAAATCGAGAGAAAACGCCCCAGAAACAACCGGTCGTTATTCCGGACTATAGCCCCGCTCAGATCAACGAAGATCGCAATACCGAGCGTGAGTACGAGCAGCCGGTCGAAACCAAAGAGGCGGAAGCCCAGGTCGATCCGCTCGAACAGGAAAAGATCGAGCACGAGCAGCCCGAGATGAAAGAGAACGACATTTCGCAGGAAGAACTGCCGCGAGAAGTTCAGCCAGAAGAAATGCAGCGTCGCGAGCAGCAGACCGAACAGCCACAACAAGAGACACTGCAAGATCTGCCCTCGCAACTAGCCAAGCAGGCCCGCAAGATGCAACAACGCGAAGTCGAGCAAGCTCAGCAGATTGAAGTCCAGCGGCAAGAAGAACGTCAGCCGGAATTGTCTGCCGCCGAAGCTGCGGCACAACGTTCCGCTCAAGCCCTTGAAATGCAGCGACAAGCGTCGAACATTCAAGATGCTGTTCAGCGGATGACCGAAATTCAGCGTCAGAATACAACGCAAGACTTACCGAGTCTTTCCCCCACACAAGCGCAAGAAGTTCAACGACAACGAACCGAAGCCAACAATCTCGCCCAGACTCAGGCCGAAAACGTTGAGGTTCAACGAAATAATCCCCAGCAAGTTAGCGCTCAGGCTCAGGCCGCCGATCTTGCTCGCCAAGAGGCCCAACAGCAAACCAATCAGCCACGTGCTACGGTCCAATCGCCGAGCCCAACCACCATGGCCTCCAGCATGGCGATGACTCGCAGTCGCCAAACCCCCGAGATGCAGATCGCCCCGTCTGCTTCTTCAGCGGATATCGCTCGCAATGCTTCGGCGAGCAACTTACCCACAATCAATACGAATGTGAGCGACAATCTTCCTCGACCCATGCCTGGGCAATCGAACAACTCGCAGCTAAGACCAGCCGCCGGTAGTGTCGCTCGGCAAGAGGTGGGTGGCGACGGCGTTGCTGCCAACGCTTCTAACCCTGGTGAACTTTGGGCCCGACCTTCCACGGCTGGTCGCACGGCCGAGATGGTCCAACAGCATGGTGCCTCGCGAAGTACGGCATCGCAAGACGAGGGAATCGTAACAAGCAATCAGGCCAATCCATCGATCGGCAGAACGCCGTCTGCCGGCGCTCAAGCGATGGCGGGACCGAGTGCCCAGATTGAATTCCAGGGACCATCTAGCGGTAATCAAGCAGCCGCCAACGCCGATGCTTTGGCTTCCGGCCAGTTCTCGTCACCTTCGATGAAGGTTGGTCGCGCTAACGGCAACGGTGCCGATCAACTGGGTAGCGGTCAGGTCGGGGGCGCCAATGCAGGAACGCCTGGTGCCAATCGTGGTGCCGACTTCTCGGAACTATCGCGTGGAACCGGCAATCGGGGTAACGACGGTCCATCTCTAGCTGAAATGGCTTCAGGCACACAAGGGCTTCCTGGTAGCCGAACGCCAGGGGCGAGCCCTATGATTGGGACACGAGCAACCGCTGAGGGGATTCCTGGGGGCGGGGGCGGAGCGATGCAGCCAGGTGGTGGCGACATTGCTGGTTCATTGCCTGGTTTGGGTAACGTACCGGAAATTCGTCGGCGAAATGTCGGTGGTCCGGCAATGCCATCGGGACGACCAGGAGTCAACGACCTTGCAGGGGCTCCGCTTGGAACTGCCAACCAGCCAGGATTCATCGGGCGACGCCGCACGAGTGACGCTCCCCAGATTACAACCAACATGGCAAATATTCCTGTTCGGTCGCCTGGTCGTCGTGGTCCGCTGTTAAGCACCACGGCAGCCGTTCCGACGGAAGCGTTCAGCCGCCGTGCCATGCGAAAAGGAGAAGGGGCAGGGGATGGTTCACGTCGGCCTAGCCGCGAAACAGAAGAAGCCATCGAGCGCGGTCTTGCATTTTTAGCGCGTCACCAGTCGTCGGATGGCCGCTGGAGTTTGAAGGGATTTGCCGCCGTAAATCCTGAGAACTTTAACATCTACCGCAACGAGTTGGCGACTCTTAATTCCGATACGGCGGCCACCGGATTGTCACTGTTGGCTTTCCTAGGGGCTGGCTACGATCACCTGAGCGATAAGTACGAAACGGAAGTTCGCGGTGGCGTCACCTTCTTAGTCGAGAATCAGAAACCCAACGGCGACCTTTACATTGAAATGGACGCCACTTCGAATTCCAGTTGTCGCCTGTATAGTCATGCGATTGCCGCGTTGGCGTTGTGCGAAGCGTACGGGATGACGCAGGACGAGTCACTTCGTGCGGCGGCTCAAAAGTCGCTCGATTTTATCGAAGCCGCTCAAGATCCTGAGCTGGGCGGATGGCGATATACGCCAGGCAACGGCAGCGATACGTCGGTGACCGGCTGGATGCTGTTGGCCCTCAAAAGCGGTCAACTGGCCGGTCTACGGGTCGATCCCAAGTCATTCGAGGGAATTCGTAAGTGGTTGGCGTCGGCCGAATCTCGCCAACGCGGACGTACGGTCTATATTTACAATCCCAATGCTCCAGATACACCTCAGCAGCGTCATGGCCGCGAACCAAGCCAAACGATGACCGCCGTCGGAGCATTGATTCAGCTTTACTTGGGCAATCGCCGCGATAGTCGCATTTTGCAAGACAGTGCGGACTATCTGAAAGAGAACCTACCGGCGATGGGAACGCCCCAAGCACCGCTGCGAGATACCTACTACTGGTACTATGCCACTCAGGTCATGTTCCATATGCGTGGCGAGCACTGGGAGGCCTGGGACAGCAAGCTACATGTCATGCTCGAGCAAACCCAGGTTCTCGAAGGTCCGGCAGCCGGTAGTTGGGATCCGAAGGGTGACGTGCCAGATCGCTGGGGAGGCTTTGCTGGGCGTATCTATGTGACGACAATGAACCTGCTTTCACTGGAGGTGTACCACCGTCACTTGCCGATTTACGACGACGCCGCGAATTAATGCCACGACCCTGCGTTTAGCGTTTTCTACGACACTGGCGAACCATGTTCATCAATCAGGCCGATCAGTTTGTTACGGCCTTTCTCGAAGAAGAACAGCTTGTTCTCGCGTGCCAGCCATCCAACGGCTTGCAAGACGATGTCCTTCTTCTCGCCAACCTCTTTGGTCAATTTGGTGATAGTTACAGGACCTTCGGCCGATAGATAGGCCCAAACCTGACCTGAGGTTTCCCCGATTTTCTGCAGGGTGTCTTCGTGGAGATCGGTGGAACTCGACATCGCAAGGGTCTCCCCAAGTTGAAAATCGTAGATGAATGATCCGCCAACAAGGAAGATTATAGTAGACGCTAAAGCCCCCTTGCCAGTCTTCTCTACGAGCGAATCAGGTCATGCGTAATCGCAGAAAAGACCAGTTCCATTTCGTCGAACTCGCGGTCTTCCCCCTGGAATAGAATCACGCAGGGACGTACACCCAGCATCAAGGCTCGGATCTTGGCTTGGACTAGAAAGTCCAAGCAATAGAAGCTTAGATCGTACCCAAACAGTTCGACTTCCTCGATTGTCTGCTCGGCTGGAACAGACTCGAAGTCGGTGTACTCTTCGCTTAAAGCATCACGAACGGCTTCGACCAGCGCCTCAAGCTCGGTGCCAGGCTCGTAGATCATCAGCGTCCAAAACGCTTCCGTTGGACTATGGACCGAGACACTTCGCGGCCAGGCGTTGGTCTGGTCTTCCGAAATTCGCCAGTTCTCGGGGTACGAGAACTTCACGCCTAAATTATCGTATGTGGCAACCACGGCAGCCTTCGATGCGTAATGGTTCAAAGAATCAGGGCGAAATCGCCCTGGGGGTGAATTCGATCTATTTCCCCGTATTTTAACGGGTTTAGCTGGTTTGCCTATTGGCGATCGAATTGACAAGCCGAGCCTGATCTAGGATGAAAAACTCAGGTTTGGTAGTCTCTGCCCGTTGAATATCGACGGCGAAAGATTCGCTGGAAACTCACTATGGAATGGATGCAATCCTCGGAAATGGCTAGGAGCCGCGCCTTCTGCGCAAGCGGAATCGTGCTGGGGTCGCTTATGCTAGCAGTTCTCGGTGGATGCAGTACCTTCAGTCAGGCCAACGCGTCGCACCAAAAAATCGTTCAGGCTCGTCAATTGACGCAGCGTGGTGTTCAAGCAATGCACCGCGACGACTGGGAGAATGCCGAAAAACTTCTGGCCGAAGCCAAGAAGAACGCCCCCTACGATCTTCAGGCGCGGATGCATTACGCCGATACACTTTGGATGACCGGCAAGCAAACCGAAGCGATCTCGGAATTGGAATCGGCCCTTGCGTTGGGAAGTGACGATCCTGATCTGCACGCACGAATCGGACGGATGTATCTCGATTCGGACGACCCGACCAAAGCTCATATTTCCGCGAATAGAGCGATCGAGTGCGATCCCAAGTATGCACCTGCATGGCAGCTTCAAGGAGACCTGGCATTAGTGCGAAGGGATTTCAATTCGGCGAAGCTGTGCTACATTCGCGCTGCTACCAACAGTGAAGCGGCCAACCGCGACGTCCAGTTGCGACTTGCATCGACCTATCGGCAATTGGGACAGCCGAGCCAAGCGCTAGTTTGTATTTCGATGGTCCGACAAGCAGAGTTCGGCCATCGCTTGCCGGCGGATGTGGGAGTCGAGCAGGCCTTGGCTTACCGAGATCTCGGTAGGCATCTTGATGCGGCCGATTGTCTCGCTGAACTGGCCGAGACAAATGAGATGACTGCCGACCTGCTTTTTACCTGGGCCGAGTGTGAAGTCGCCGCCGGCAGGTTGGCTCGCGCCGAGTACGCGGCCAATTCGGCCTTGCAGGTCAATCCGCAACACGCTTCGGCTTTACAGTTAGTCGGACGCCTACCGGTATTTCGACAGCAAGCCCAACAAGCGATGCGGCGATAGGCTCGCAGCGCGTACAGGGAACGATTGTGCCGGTTATGTCGGTCGCTCGGCCTCGCTTTTCGCAAGTCGTGCTGCCGGGTGTGGCAAACCGTCACCATGGTTTGACTTCACCAACATGCGCTCTAGGTTTTCAAGACCAAGCCACGGACCTCTGATCCGTAAAACGCATAGAAGAAGACTGACTGTCGGAGATGTCTACGATGAATCAACCTGTGCCCGCAACGACGACTCCTTTTGTCGACCGACGTGGACCTCGAATGCCGGGCGAAACGCCAGTCTTCGAGCGTCGCCAGTTCACCAATAGCCACGAGGGATTGTCCCCTGGTGCCCAGGAATTGGCCATGGCGATCGACGAGTACAAGCTACGCAATCGTCGCCGATTCATCACGTATGAAGAGATGTACGAGATTATCTCCGGTTTGGGATATTCCCAAATCTAAGGCGGCGGCAAAGACTTTCCGTCACCATTGGCCTCCGCAGGTAAGAACTGAGCGGAGGTCGGTAGGTCATACTCTTGTAGCTGCGAAGGGCAGGTAAATCGCTGCCACTTCTCTTGCGGTACTCGTTTGAATGCTTGGGCAAAACGCTGATCGCTGGACTTCTTACCTCCCAGGTCGCGAATGAAAATTTTCACGACTTGATCAGGGAACTTGCGAGCCATCACACCGTAGGTTTCCGGGTCTTTTTCTCCGGAATCCCCGACCAATACGAATTTGCGATCGGGGAAAGTCCGCAGCAATTGCTTGATCGCCTTACGCTTTCCCCATCGCCGTGCGATGAACAATTGCAGTACCGTTGGATCGCGAAAGCGGACGCTCTTCATATGGAATGAACCGTCCGGCAAACCTTGATCGCGAAAGAGATCTGACAGTGGTTCAAACAGTTGCCAAGGGCTGCTGGTGACGTAATGAAATGCGGCTCCTTGCTGCTGCCATTTCTGGTATAGAGGGACCATGCCGGGCACAGTGGCAAACTCGTGCAGAAAGGTATTGGCCAGCATATCCTTTCGCGTGGCGACCTGGGTATGTTTGACGGTGTCGTCAATGTCCGAGATGATCGAGACCCCATGGTGATCGATCAGCTTCACCAGGCCTTCCAACGGGGTCGCCACGTCGAACTGGGAATGAATCGCATAGCGGACATGCCGAGTCGCCCCCACCGTCATCGCAATGGTATCGACATCTTCGTTGGGAATGAGAATCGTTCCGCGGAACTGGCCATTCTTTTTGGACTTACCGCGCAGCTGATAGGTTTTGTCGCCGATTTTAACGGCGATCTGCTTGCCACCGTGCTGATAAACAGTGAAGCCTAAGATCCGCTGCTTAAAGACGCTGGTCTCGAGTTGTTCTTGGGTGGCCCCCATCAAACGCGCCAGAACACGGATCATGATCTTGCGGGGAAGGTTCTCCGGCACTGCCTCGAAAACACTTCCATGGACCTGTAATATCCACCCACTTTGATCAGGAGCCGGATAGGCATAGGAAGGGTAGAGCACAACGCGCTCGGTGTCCTTCAAATTGCTGAGGGCAGTCTCATCAGGAAACATGCGCTGCCTGCCATGGGCCTCCAAATCAAGAAACGATAGCGGCATCGTCCCCTTCGCCACTGAGTTGTCCGTCCTGCGAGGGGGCTTAGCCATTTCGCATTCTAACGTAAGCAGAGCGTTCCTTGCAGCGATCCTTAGGAGAAAGTTTTGGCAACGGGCGGTTGATTTTCCTTTTCCGGGATCAATTGGGCATTCTAGGGGGTGATTCGCCGCGAAGCGACCAATCTTACGGTCTTCCGTCTCGGGAAGTCTTAACGATTTGGTCATACTTTCGGAGCATGATTCGCCCACCGAATAGCCCTCTTCGCTAAAGCACCGCGAAGACGAATCCATTGCAAGCAGAGGTCAGCAGCTGGTCGCTGTGAAGTGAATCGCATCAATCCGGGCGGCATGCTCTCAACGGAACTTCAGTGGCTCGACCTGGATAAAGAGGTGTTACTCCGGCAACTTCGGCTTCTCGATCTGGGGATAGACTTTGCTGCGAAGTCCTTCCCGGAGGAACGTCACGAGTGCTTTTTTCTCCGCCGGTGTGAGTTTGAGGGGGACGATATGTGGATCGAGGTTTGGGTTTTTCCCGCCCCCTTCGCTGTAGAAGTCGACAACTTCTTCGAGCGTCGCCTTGCTGCCGTCGTGAAAGTAAGGGGCCGTTAAAGCCAGGTCACGTAGCAAGGGAGTTCGAAACCTGCCGACGTCTTGGGATTTGCCAGAGTGCCTGGCTAGGCCACGATCCTGGGTTGTGCCGTTGAGTCCCGTGCCGATGTTGTGGAATTTATGGTCGGTATAGATCTTGGCGATATGGCAGTTGCCGCAGTTCGCTTTGCCAAAAAAAATACTACTGCCGCGACCGATTTCTCCTTCGAGTGCATTGGCATGGCCACCGCGAAAGCGATCGTAGGTGGTTTCGCCCGCGACTAGAGTCCTTTGAAACGTGGCCAGACACTTAGCCACATTCTGAGCCGTGACACCGTCAGCAAAGATCGCTTGAAATTGCGATCGGTAGCCGTCGATACTATCAAGGCGATTTTCCAGTTCATCTAACGCCATGTCCATTTCGGCAGGGTTGGCCATGGGAGCCAGAGCTTGCTCTTCCAGCGAAGCGGCGCGACCGTCCCAGAAGAAGGTTCGATGTAGCCCCACGTTCACCACACTGGGGACGTTTCGCGTAGTGAGTTCTTGGTGTGCTCCCGGCGAGAATTTCCGGTCGTCGGCCCAGCCTTTATGCGGGTCGTGACAACTAGCACAACTAACGGAGCGGTTGCCTGAAAGTCGAGGGTCGAAGAAGAGTTGCTTTCCTAGCTCAACCTTCTCAGCGGACATGGGGTTGTCTTCTGGAACGATAATCCAGTCGATCCCAAGTGGTACATCGCTGAAATAAGTCGCTTGCGCGCAAAGCGAACCAGGCACTTCGAGAGCGAATAGTAAGATCGATAACAGGAACAGTCGAAGCATGGCCACAATAGCAAGTCGAATAGGCGAGAGCGTCTCGTTCATTCTACCAAGCCACCCCTGGTCGAGGCGAGCGTTAGTATCCACCCCCTCCGAGCTTCCCACTAGCACCGGAGTCGTCTTTTCCGTATGCATCGAGGATCTGCGCCGTGGCACTGGCACCGCAACGTGATGCCCCGAGTTCTCGTGCTCGCAAGAGACCTGGCAGGTCACGCACGCCACCAGCTGCTTTGACTTGAACCTTTTCGGATACGGCTTCACGCATAAGTTTTAGGTCGTGCTCGGTTGCACCTTGGTAGTTGTATCCACCCTCGGCCTGTTTGACGAAGCCAAAGCCAGTGGAAGTCTTCACCCAATCAGCTCCGACGGCTTCGCAGATTTGACAAAGCTTCTGTTTGAGGGCATCCCCATCGAGTCCGCCTCCGCCGCTCGATAGAAAATCGTTTTCGATGATGACCTTGACCTGGGCACCGTGCTTATGGGCTTCGCTGCAAACGGCTTGGATGTCCTGCTGCACGTAATCCCAGTCGCCACTTAAGGCCTTGCCGATGTTGATCACCATGTCGATTTCTGTAGCACCGTCCAGGCAGGCCTGCTGTGTTTCGTATCGTTTGACCTCGGTGAGGTTGCTGCCATGGGGGAACCCGATGACCGTTCCTACCATCACGCCGCTACCTTGAAGCAGTTGGGCTGCGCGGCGGACATAGTAAGGCTTGATGCAGACCGACGCGACTTGATATTGAATCGCGGCCTGACAACCGGCTTCAAGCTGCTCGTCCGTCATGGTCGGGTGCAGCAGTGAATGGTCGATCATCTTGGCCAGTTCTTCGTAGCTAGGTTGCATGGGGGATCCTTCCTTGATTTGCCGAGAGGACGCGAATCACGCTAGTGTAATGGATTTGACCAGGCGGCGACTGCGAGACAACGTTTGCATGGCCGATTTTGCGCATGGTATCTTAGATGAAGAGTATCCCCTGAAAAGCCGTAAACTGTAGGACATTGAGCAGCAATGGCGGAAAACAAAACGACACCGACCAAGGTCAGCGCTGCGAAGTACATCGACGCGTTGGAAGATCCACAGCAGAAGAAAGACTGCAAGCAGTTAGCGAAGATGATGCGAGCCGCCACTGGCGAACGCCCCGTGATGTGGGGACCCAGCATCGTGGGTTTCGGCACGTATCACTATAAGTATGCTTCGGGACGCGAAGGGGACATCATGATCGTCGGATTCGCTCCGCGCAAGAATCAGATCAGCTTGTACCTGACGTGCGACATCCAGCAAATGGCCCCGATTCTAGCGAAGCTCGGGAAGCACAAGACAGGCAAGGGGTGTCTCTACATCAAGCGGTTAGCGGATGTCGACCAGGAAGTGCTTAAGCAGATGATCGAACTGGGAATCGAGGAAGTCGAGCAAAAGCACTCCGTCAAGTAACGCTCTATTTCTCGCCGCCTGAATGTCGGTTCAAATGCAGCTTTTTCTGAATCTCTTCCTTCAAACCCTGAACCACTGACTTCTTGTCGGTCTCTTCCAAGATTCGCTTCACGACGGTCTTGGGGCCTTCGTCACCCCAACTGGCACCGTGCTCGAAGTAATACTTGGCCGCTTTGCCGACGATGTAGCTGCCGTAGCCTGCTGCGCCTCCTTGAGGGACGGCGGTCAGTACGGTGCCCCAGCCGAGGGTGAGCGTTTTTACGACTGAGCTTAACGCGTGGGTACCCAGTTCCGCAGTGATGGTCCAGCCAGCTGCCTGAAGGATGCTGGTGGCCAGTTTTTCGATATTCGACCAAGTCATCTCAATGCCATAGATATGGGCCAAGGCCCTCAGCATGGCGACATCGACGGCGCTACCACCCAACACATCGAAGATCGGGGCCGGGTTCACGGCCACGGCGGTCGCTTTCACGACAGCAAAGCTCCAGATCGTTTGGTTGGCGCGATTCTCGCGAATCTTCACTTTGAGCGACGCGACCCGGTCGGACTTGTCCGCTGCGTACATGGCTGCGTTCAAGGCTAGTAGTCCGAGACCGTCTTCTTCCAGGACTTCCAGCAGACGCAGCTTCAGGTCTTCGACCTTAGGAGGAGGCGTTCGCCACTCGCTTTGTTCAGTGCCGTCGGCCTTTTGGATGATGTACTCGACTTCTTTGGGGTGAGCAGCGGTCTCGACGATACTTTCCGAAGGGATGATTCCGGCGAGACGTTGGTCGAGAATCTCTTCGAGACGCTCACGTTCTCGCGGCGAGTATTGGTCGATTTTGTTGAGGACGACGATGATCGGCTTGTTGACGTTGGCTAGAGACATCAATGCCGAGTATTCAATCTCGTTCATGTCCGAGTCGATCACGAACAAGATCACGTCGGCCTGACGAGCGGTGTCCTGGGCCATTTCACCACGATCGGCCCCGCCCACTTCGTTTATGCCAGGCGTATCGATCAGCACGACTTCGCTATCGGCAAGACCGGGAATGCGGTATCCGGCACCATCCCAGGCAACGTGCCACACTTCCTTGGTCCATCCCCCTTGGATATCGACCTGCGTGACAGCCTTGCCGACCAAAGCATTGATCAAAGCCGACTTGCCGGTGCTGATTTCACCGAAGACGACGATCTCGACTCGGCCGCTGGTCAGCTTTGTTTCCATGTTCTGGAGCTGACCCAGGTCTCGCCGCAATAGCTCTTTTTCTTGATCGCTGCAGCCACGGAACCGGTCGAGTGTATGACGCACCGACTGCAGCGCATCGACGTAACGACGATCGTCGGCAGACATCGACTCGCGCGTGGCCTCGGCGGTGGCGACGCCGGAATCGACGGCAGCGTCGGTCGTTGGCGGCAGATCAGGGGTAAGGTTGTCGTTACTTTCGTTCGACATAACGTTGTCGGGCTTCCTGAACCAGTTTACGCAGATATGCGGAATCGGTGACTTTGTCCCACTCGCGACGGGCCAGACCAGCCAGACCGCCCTCAGGCTCTTGCATTCCGTGTTTGAAGTAGACCATGAAGATGTTTCCAATCCAACGGGTAACCAGGGCTATGACGATGCCGTTGAGTAGCATGCCGGAGACGGTTCCCACGCCAGGAATGGTTTTGATCAGCGAACCAATCGCCATGGCCACCACCGGGGCTGCCATTTGCACACCGAGATAGCCGATGAACTGCTTGCTTAGTTGACCTAACAGGCTGACGGCCACGTCCAGGTCGACCTCTTGGCGATAGATCTTGGCCAGGTCCATCACCATCTTTGTGGAAATTGCGACTCCGGCGGCCAGTTCGACCATCGGGACTGGCAGCGGATTGGTAAACGCCGCAGCTCCACCTGAGGCCCACATGTAACGGTTCACCAATTGATTGGCCTGGCGGTCGATCGAATCTTCGACCTCTTGCCGGGCCTTCTCGACCAGCCCGCGGGATTGGGTCAGAAGGTTGGCCAGCAGCAAGTCGGTACCATCCTTCTTAATGACCTGCATCATGCGCCGAGCCAGAGGCTCGATGCTCAGCGGCACGTCGACTTCTTCTTCGATCTCGTCGCCATCAGGCAGCACGCGAATTCGTTTGCGTTTGGTGGAACGGCTGCGAACAGAGAGGATGTCTTCGGCCTGGACAATTTCTTTGGTTTGCTGGGTAATTTGCTGCAGAAGCTTAGCCTTGTCCGGATCGGTATACCAGTCTTCCTTGTTCAGGCAGATGATGACTCGCTTGTCCATCTTGGCCAGCAGTTCCAGCAATTGAAACTCGCTATGACGCAAGGGACCATCGACCACCAGCAATACGACATCGGCATCTTGAGCGGAATGCGTGGCGATTTCCTGATGAATGCTTCCATCGACTTCGCCGAGTCCCGGGGTGTCGATCAGCTGCACCTTGTTATTGCCAGGCCATTCGACCTTGTTGCGGCGAACGGTCGTCCCGCCGACCACGTCGGTGCTGAATGCATCGCGACCTGCCAAGGCATTTAATAGAGAAGACTTCCCGCTGCTGATCGTACCGAAGGCGATGATCTCGAGATTGCCCCCTTCGAGCTTTTCTTCGATCCGATCGATCATCGGGTCGACCGTCTCACGGAAATCACCGTCTGACATCTCGTCCCGGAGGTCAGAGATGTTCTCCAGGTTTTCTTTCAGCTCGGCTCGACGTTGGTCTGGCGTTAGTTCGTTGGGATTGCGATTCCGCATCTTGCGACGACGCTCTTTGCGTAACTTGGCAATTACCAGGGTCCAGATACCCCAGCCGGCAAGTCCCAGAAGCAGTGCTGCCCCCACCCCAACAAAGGAGAAATAAATCCATTTGCCGACCGGCCCGAGGTCGTTGCCTTCGCGGATAATGCCAGCAATCCAGCCGGGAACGTAGATCATGGCCAGTCCTAATAGAACAAGCAGCACGATCAGGCCAAGACCCTGGTTTTTCCACGGCTGGGGCATGGGGATTCGGTTTAATAGATGGCGAAAGAAACTCATGGGATAGTTTAGGTTACGCGGCAGAGGGAATCATCGCCAACCGGGGGCGCTTAGGACAAGTCGGTTTGGGGGTGATTTTGCGGGTTGTAGGGGAATTTTACGGTCAAGAAACGAAAAAGCGGACCGAAACACGTCCGGTCCGCTTCGTGAAGGAGCCGACCGACGGCGACACTTGGCCGCCGTCGGCTTGCAAAGGCGGGAAGCCTATTCGGCTTTATTCTTCTTTTTCTTATTCGCCCCCGGTTTCTTCTTATTGAGGCCGAGTTTCTCTTTTTGTTCTTCGGTCAGAACGCCAGCCAGCTTTTCACGGATCTTACCGTTAAACTCGGCAACCGCCTTTTGAGCTTCCTTTTGCTCGTCGGTCAGGGGAGCTTTGGCTTCGACGAATTCTCGCATGTCCTTGCCCTTGAGGCCTTTCTCTTTGGCTTCCTTCATGGCGGTCATGCGCGCTTGGCGATCTTCCTTGGTCAAACCGACGGCCTTGGTCAGTTCGTTCAGCTTAGGACCGAATTCCTTCTGGATTGCGGTGACCTTCTCTTTTTGCTCGGCACTCAGATCGAGCTTCATCACTTGAGCGAAGATACCGCGCTGCGGCGTCTTGGCTTGTTTCTTCTTCGGCTTGACTTCGTCCGCGCCTAAGGCGGTACCAACCGACAGCATCGCCACCATGGCGAACATCAACAGGGTGTGACAACGAGACATACTACAGGGACTCCGAGATTGTGAGGGGGAAAAGATACGAAGTGTGAAACGCAAAAATGCCGTCGCTTCTCTTACGAGAAGAGTTGGCGGATGACCTGCCCGTCACGAACAATCGTGATGGGCCGGCCGGAAGTCGTGTGATATTCCTTGGTGTGATCGATGCCGAGGTTATAGAAGAACGACGCAGCTGCATCGTCCGGCTTGAACCCGACACCGTCCTTGGGCAAGGCTGCCTTGTCATCGCTTTCACCGATAACCTGACCGCCTCGTACGCCGCCGCCAGCCATCAGCATGGTCATACAGCGAGGGTAATGATCGCGACCGCCGCGGCCGTTAATCTTCGGCGTACGACCGAATTCTCCGGTCACAAATACGCCGGTCGAATCGAGCATGCCTTTGCTGTGCAGTCCATTGAAGAGCGCCGCCAAGCCGTTGTCCAGCTTCGGAAGCAGGTTATCTTTCAAACGAGCGAAATTGTCTTGATGCGTGTCCCATCCACCATTGGTGATGGTAACGAAGCGGACGCCACTTTCGATCAGGCGAATCGCCAGCAAACAGCTCATGCTGAATTCGTCTTGCTCGAAGTCTTTGGCGAATGCAGGGCTTTCTTTCGAGACATCGAACGCATCACGTGCTCGCTTAGAAGTGATGATCGCGTGGGCCTGATGGCTAAAACGATCGAGTCCATCCAAGAGCTGGTCGTCGGACTCAAAACCAGCGAACGTTTGGTCCAACTGAGCCAGCAGTTTGTGGCGACGCTCGACGGTGTCGATCGTCAGCCCGCCGGCCAGGCTTATCCCGCGCACCGAATAAGCCTGACCAGGGCGAGGCGTACTGTTGGTCGCTAAGGGAGCGTACTTAACACCCAGGTAGCCGGCCGACTGCTGACTACGCGGGATGGCGACATAGGATGGAAGATCTTCCGGCGTTTCGAGTTCCTTGCTGACGATAGAACCGTAAGACGGATATTGCAGCGAAGCAATCGGACGTGTGCCGGTATTGACGTATTCGGTGCCCAGTTGGTGGGCGGCCAGCGTATGCGAGACACCACGCATGACGACGTATTTGTCGGCCTGTTGGGCCATCTTAGGGAGGTGTTCGCTCAGCTCGAGGCCTGGGACTTTGGTCTTGATCGGCTTGAAATCGCCGCGGTATTCGCTAGGAGCCTGAGGTTTGGGATCGAACGTATCGATATGCGTCGGCCCACCGTTCAAGTTCACAAAGATCCCGGCCTTCGCTTGTCCACCACCGGCAACTTCGCCAGCTTCAGCCAAGGAAAGATAGGACGCTAAATTCAGGCCAATGCCGCCCATGACGCCAACTTTCAGAAAGTCGCGGCGGCGTACTCCGTCACATGTTTGATTGGTGGGCATACGAGTGATCCTGGTATGGGAGTTTTCAGTTTGAATTGTTCAGTGAGAGCGTTTGGGGACCATACTGTCGTGTTCGTCAGCGTGGCTTCGTTTGCTCTTGTTCCCTCCACTTGCGAGAAGGGGGGGAGACAACAGGTTGTTAGTGATTGACGATGAACTCTTTCGTGTTCAGCAAAGCCCACATCAGGTCGTGTAGGCCGTTGACCGGCTTTTCGGAACTGCGCAGGTGCGATAGCGAAATGGTCATCTCTTTCTCGCTCGGCTCGCGGCTCAATGTGCGAAGGTACGCCTCTGTCACCATTTCAGCTGGAGAGTCGAAAGCGACCGGTTGAACCTTCTCTTTTTTCTCATTTGCTTTCGCTTTTTCCAGTTGCTCGCGAAGGTAGACTAAGCGTTTCTTACCGGCAGCCAATCTCTCGCGAATCTCTTTTGCACGCATTTGGTTGCCTTTGGCAGCTTGGCGTTCAGCTGCGGCCCGACCGTTACCCATTTGCTCGTACAAGCGTTTGATATTCGCTTGAAGCTTGCCGGTTTCGGTAGCTCGTTTGTCGATTTGTGGTGACAGTGACTTTTGAACCTCGCCGATCCAGCTGTCGCTGTTGGCCATCGAAGCGTGCAGGCTAAAGTCGTTCTGCAGAAAGACGGTCTGCAAGAGCGTCGCTTCCATGCTGCGATCGCAATCGCAATTGCTGGCCCGCTCGCTACGTCCAAAGATCTGCAGCGGATATGAAGCATTTCCTTGGATCCGTGTACCTGGGATCGAAATGGCGCGGTCTTCGATATTGGTCAGGTACGTTCCCATCGACTGGTCCCCGGCGGTTGCCTGTTGGATGATGTCGTAGGCGACTTCCGCTGGCAGTCGACGTGGAACTGAGCGGCTGAAATTGCGTATGTCGAGGCGGTTGGTCTCGTTAGGAACCCACGAGAGCTGATAGGTACGGCTCAGAGCGATCTCGCGATGAACCCACTTCAAGTCGTAGTTGTTCTCGATGAAGCCTTTAGCGAGGTAGTCCAGCAGCGGCTCATTGCTCGGAGGATTGCCCAGGCTCAAGTCGTCGGTGGGATGGACAATACCGACGCTGAAATACGTTGCCCAAATTCGATTGACGATAGCACGAGCGAAGTAAGGGTTTTCCTTCTGGCGAAGCCATTCCATCACCGGTTGGCGAACGTCTTCGTAGTCGCGAAGGTCGATCGCTTCTTCTCCCAGAACTCGGGCCTCCGGCGAACGCGAAGCTAAGCCCTTACGGTTCTTTTTGTTCTTCGCATTGCGGCTGATATTGCTGACCGGCATCACGACCAGTTCGGGGAAAGGAACGGTCTTGCCGTTGCGTAGCTCCTTGGCGAACTCGCGTCGCTGCTGATTGCCGCGTAGCTCTTTGTCGATTTCGAGTTTGTTGAGTATGTCTTCGTACTGAGCAAACCCAGCTCGGTCGAAGCGGGGCGGCTGATTGGCGAAGCGGGCACCGGTGAAGAAGGTCTTGAACTCGTCGAAGTCATTTTTAGACCAGACGTCAAAGGGGTGCTTATGGCACTGGGCACACTGAATCCGCACGCCCATGAACGCGTACGCAAAAGCGATGGCCCGTTCTTCCGGCTGTCGGAATTCTCGGCGAGCCCAGTAGTGCGTCATGTACTCGCGATCGGCAAAGCTGCCTCCGTCACGGTACATGTCGCTCATCTCTTCGCAGTACTCTTGGTAGCTTTCACCTTCTAAGCGGCTACGAGCGAGGATGATGCCAGCGGCAAGCTCGTCATAGGGTACGTTTTTCTCGACCCGATCATAGAGCCAGTCGTACCATTCCTGGGCAGGGCCGATACGCATGGGCGATACGTTGACAAGTTGTTGGTCGTTGTTGCCAGTGATGTCGCAGAGTAAGGTTGTCATCTTGGCGACGTAAGCTGGCGTATCGAGAAGCTGGTCAATCTTCTTTTCTCGTTTATTTGGATCGCTGTCGGCCACGAAAGCTCGGATCTCGGTAGGCGAGGGAAGGGTGCCGGCGATGTCGAGACTCACGCGACGCAGGAATTGTTCGTCCGATGCTAAATCCGACGGCACAATACCCAACTTCTTCAGTTTATGAACGACGAGTTCGTCGATCTTGGTCGGCGTGGGAACGGCCGGATAGTTGGCACCAATCAGCTTGCTGACCGGACGCAAGACGGGAATAGCAACGACTGCTTTGTCGTAGGCGACAACCACGTGCGTGTCGCCAGCTTCGACGCCGGTGACGATGCCTTCACCGTCGATCTCAGCGACCTGGTCGTCGTTGGTGGTAAAGCGGCACAGAGGGGTGACGTCTTCCTGGGTACCGTCGGCCCAGTGGGCCACGACTCGCAGCGGTTCGGATTGATCTTTGTCGTTAAAGACGATTTCTTCCGGCGTGACGTGTAGACGTTCGAGGACGGCCACGTTCGAAGGTTCAAATTTCGCTCCGCCCTTGATCCAGTTATGCAGGACGTGATGTTCCCAGCTATTAAGCTCGTACCGCTTACCCCCTTCGTGCATGTCTTCATCAGTCGGCTTGTAGATGAGCATGCTTTCATCGGGCGAATCGGTGTCGACGCGAGGATCGTCCCCTTCGATGATGGCGGCATGATCGGCTTTGAAGTCGTAACCGAACAGCGAGAGCATGAACCCACCACGGCCTTGGAACGAACCATGGCAGCTGCGCCCATTGCAGCCCAGACGGCCCATCAAAGGCGAAACGTGCTTCTGGAAGTCTGGCGTTTCCTGGACGTCCTGTGGCGTAAAACGTTCGATGATCGTAGGCATGACCTCACTTGAGGGTCGGCTTTCTCCGATCGATTCGGCGAAAAGCGGAGCCACCGTCGCCAAAGCGATTGCCGGGGCGAACAGCGAGAGACAAAATCGGGCGAAAGTGGCGTTCATGGAATTGCTATCCTTCGCGTGGCGATGGGATGTCATGAATTGTTGTCAGGTTAATTTGCTTTGCGGTGCTAATCGCACCAGGCCGTTTAACTAGCGATTGGATTTTTTCTTGGGGGTCAATTGGCGGAGTTGCCGTTCGATCATTTGCGGGCCATCATGTTCCAGGCGTTCCAGGTTTTGCTCTAGCCGTCGGACACGCTCTTGGGCACGTTTCAGTTCTTCTTCCGTGACGCGTTTCTGGGTTACCAGTTTGTGCTGCAAAGCTTCGCGAAATTCCAGGCGAAGGTCTTCGTTGTCAGGGTTCAGTTGCAATCTTGCGGCCAGCAATGTGGCACTGCTGTTTGCTTTCCACAATTCCAACTGCATTTCGTAAAAGCGGGGTGCACGTGACTCCAGGGTGCTCAGTCGTTCGCTCACCCGGTAAAGCTCACGAACGGCCTTGGCATACTCTCTCTGATCCATACCCCGAAGTTGTCGCAGAAGTTTCTCGAGTTCCGGATGATGTTTCTTGGCGAAAGCCAACGCGGTTGCTTCCCGTTGTTTGCGATCTTCGATCGAGATTCGCACATCACCCATCGGTGCCTGGGCGATTTGCCGACTGTCGGGATCCTGCTTGACGGCGGAAACGGGCATCGTGCGTTCTTGTGCGACGGCAGAAACCGACCAAACCAGGGAGCAATTTGCTGCCAGGCAGGCGGTAAGAAGGATGCCGTGAGTTCGCGAGGCAATATTCATGACGTATCGAAAAGGGATCGTGGTTTTGTCGGGAAAGATCATTAAAGAGCTGGTGCTGCGGATTCAGTTTCCTGCTGGGCAGCCAAGGCTTTGAGCATCCAACTGGGAGGATTCTCAGGCGTGCTGGCCAACAGCTGATCGAAGAAAGCATCTTCGTCCTCTGGCAATTCTTCCCACTGCCCGGGCATGGCGTCGGTATCGTCTTCGATGTGTTCCACCCAGGCCGCAGCGAGTTGGCTGTTTTCGCTATCGACGGTGCGTTCTGCGTTGTGAGAACCTCCGCCGGACCAGGCAACCATCGCGAACCCACCTGCAAGGAAAACCATCAGGCAAGCAGCCAGCGAAAGCAGAACGCGAAGTCGCAATTTGTTTCCAGGAGCCGCATCGATCGGTGAGGCGACCTCGACAGGCTCCATGGAAACGGTGTGAGATGCAATTGCGTGGTGGCTTGCACCGGTAAGCAGGACGGCTTCCGCCAACAGTTCGCGAAGCGATTGATCGGTAGCTAGATCGGCTTCAAACAGTTCGGCCTCTTGCTCGGTCATCTCGTCCAGAAGATACCGTATCGCTTCGAAAAGACGATCGTCATCCGCAGGTTGTTCGTTTTGTTCGATGTCTCGAATCATAATTGTTGTGCGAGTTAAAATTAAGTTTCGCGTTGAGTCCAAGCTAACTTGCCACGCAGCTTGTTCATCGCGTTTCGCATTCGTCCGAGTGCCGTGCCCAACGGAATGTCGAGCTCTTGGGCGATTTGGGCGAACGTTTTGTCTTCGTAAATTCGCATTCGCAAGACTTGTTTGAGTTCCGGCGAAAGCTCGTCGATGGCCAGGCGAACCGAATCGGCCGTTTCCTGGTCGACTAGGGGGTCAGCCGGTGGGCCGTCTCCATTTCGGTGAGGATCCTCTTGCAGGTTTTCCAGCACCCTTTTCTGCGTTGCACTTCGCCGGCGTTGGGCGAGCGCTTCGCGATAAGCAACTTGAAACAGCCAAGCCTTGCGACTTTCAACTTGGGTTTCGTGGCCGACTTCGACCAGCTTGCCAAAGGCAGTCTGAATAACGTCTTGAATCAGGCTCGCTTCACCGACGACACCCCACAGGAACCTGCGCAGCTCTTCCGCATGGAGTGCATGCAGATCGGCTATCTCGGCTTCGCTGAGCCGGTGGGGTGCAGGTAAAGTCAACGCCTTGATGTCCAATTACGCCACCGTCTTCGGGTAGCATCTAAAGAGTTAGAGAGATGGAGAATGCGGATTATTGTCTCATTTCCGAAATTAATTCCGGTAAATGAACCAGTCGCATTCGGGGGGAAGACCTTTTCGGATCCGCCCAAATTACGAAGATTCGCTTAAATTGAACTCACGAATCAAGCGAAGGGTTTCGTTTTTCCCGCCCGTGTTATAATGATTTGTTTCCCCCATATCACGTAACCTGTTTGGGAGTCTGGACTTGTTTATCGGTCCGGTTTTTACGCGTGAGGCGGCCGTAACTCCGCGTCGCAGTAAGTTTTACGTTTATCGCGCGGTCTACGTAGCGGCTTTATTCTTGCTGATGTGCACCGCTTGGCTGGTGCTGGCTGGGACGCAAGTTATTGCCAGTGTTGGAGATATGGCACGTTTCGGGGCGAGCATCTTCCATATTCTGGCGCCGATCCAGCTTTGCCTAGTGATCTTCTTCGCGTCATTTAGTGCGGCAGGTGCGGTTGCTCAGGAAAAGGACCGCAAGACGCTAATCCTTTTGTTGATGACCCGACTCAACAATTCGGAGTTGGTATTAGGAAAAATGCTGGCGAGCTTGATCAACGTTTTTGCGCTGATCATGGCTGCGGCCCCCGTGTTCTGTGCGCTCTTTCTGTTCGGTGGCGTGTCGTCAGGCCAGGTGCTCCGTGTTTTGCTGGTGACCTTCATTGCAGCGCTCGCCGCTGGCAGCATCGGAAGCACGATCGCCTTGTGGCGAGAAAAGACGTTCCAGACGCTCGCTCTTACCGCAATGCTAGTGACGGTGCTTCTTGGGTTTAGTGTCGTCGTATCGCAGCGTGTTCTGTTTGATCGCCTGTTGGGGATTTCCGCCGCCGACTGGGCAACGGCCATCAATCCGGTTTGGGCCGTCATGGAAGCCGCCAATCCCTTTCCAACCGCAGAAGGCAACTTGGCTTCAATCGGTGGCGTGATGGGGCTGCATGTGCTGATCATGTCGCTAGGAATTTTGGCCATGAACGGCATTGCGATTGCCTTGGTGCGTGTCTGGAATCCGTCGCGGGAAGCACGACGTGGGAAGGAGATGGAAGCGAAGCAACTCGAAGAGAGTATCTGGGGTGCTGAGCACGATATGGCCAAGATGGATGAGGCCACAGCCCAAAGCAGCACAGGCCAGAACGCAGCCAACGAACAACGCCGCTCAGGCCATGTCGATGCCCGAACGACTGAGGTCAAAAACGATCATCGTCAGGTCTGGGAGAACCCGATTCTCTGGCGGGAAACGCAGACGTGGGCCTATGGCCGCAAAGTGTTGATCATCAAGTTTGTTTATTTGGCACTCGCTGTCGCTGCGACCTATTTGCTTTATAGCATGGTTGCCGCCGGCACGGCTGTTTACCGCGGTGATCAACTTGGGACCACCATTCCGCCGATTGCCTGGGGGATCGTTCCGCTTTATTTGATCAGCCTGGTGATCGTGAACGCGTTGGCGGTAACATCCGTGACAAATGAACGAGACGGTCTCGCGCTCGATCTTTTGCTGGTTACCGACCTAACCCCCAAAGAGTTTACCTTCGGCAAGTTGTGGGGCGTGATGTGGGTCACTCGCGAGATGATCGTTGCGCCACTGGCAGTTACGGCTTACCTTTGGTTTGCCGGTGCGATGCAGTTAGACAGCTTTATCTTCGTCAGTGCTGGCTTGGTGGTGATGTACTTCTTCGTCACCATGTTGGGCCTTCACTGTGGAATGACCTACTCCAACAGTCGCACGGCAATCGGTGTGAGTCTGGGGACGGTCTTCTTTTTGTTTCTCGGCGTGATAACGTGTATCCTGCTGATGATCAGTTTTACCGAGTCCTTCCACTTCCAACTGTTCCCCTTCCTGGGCTTCGTTGCTGGCGGCGGCTTGGGCTTGTACGTGGCCATTGGTCACCGAAATCCTTCCCCTGCAATCCTGACGGCGACGTTGCTGCTGCCTGGCATCTCGTTTTTCGCGATCGTTAGTTTTCTGTTGGGAAAAGGGTTCGAGGTGGCCTTGGCAACGGCACTTGCGTATGGTTTCACGACCATTGCGATGTTGATCCCGGCCATCAGCGATTTCGACATCGAGGTCGGTCGTCGTTCGGGTAGCGACGAAGATTAGTCTGGCTTCGTAGCAATCGCGGTAGATTCGCAACAAAGATTCATCGGAAAGGAGCGGCGGGTTGGACGTCATTGTGGCCATTGCACCCTGGTTGGTGGCAATGCTGCTGTTGGTCGCCTTCTCTGGCGTGTTCTCCGCATCGGAAGCGGCTTTCTTTTACTTAAAACTGGAAGATCGCAAACGCTTTCGTAAGGGAACGACCGCCCAGCGTGCTGCGGCTGCTCTGTTAAGCGATCCGGATCGCTTGCTGTCGGCCATTCTCTTTTGGAATTTGATGGTCAACGTCGCCTACTTTGCGGTCGCTGCGATCGTTGGTCTGCGACTACAGAACACGGTGGGGGCAACCTATGCGACCGTGTTTTCGACACTGTCTCTGCTGGTGATCATCTTCTTTAGTGAAATGCTCCCCAAGAGTCTGGCGGTGCTGCGTGCGCCCGTTCTGGCTGCGTTTTTAGCCGTGCCGATCGCGTTTGCGGTACGTGTCATCGATCCGATTCGCCCGATCATGCGCGGCGTCGGGACGCTTTCGCAGCGGTTGATCTGGCCACGTTTTGAAGCAGAACCTTATATGCAGGTTTCCGACCTGGAGCGAGCCATTCAGATGTCGATGCAGAGCAGCACGGTGCTCGAGCAAGAAGAGATGGCCTTGCGAGGTATCGTGAGCCTGTCCGATTCGCTGGCCCAGGAAATGATGCGGCCTCGAATGCGTTTCAGGATGTTTCACCCGCCCGTCTCGCTAAAGGACCTTGATTCCGAAATAACGCCCAGCGGCTATCTACTGATTTCTGACGAACAAGGCGACGACGTCGTCAGCGCGATCAACCTGGTCGATGCGACCGAGCTTCCGAGCGTCAACCTGGAAGGGTTCGCCCAGGAAGTGCTGGTCTTTCCCTGGTGTGCGAAAGCTTCGGAAGTGTTCCAGCAGATGATGTCCACCGAGAACGAGGTTGCCGCAGTGGTTAACGAACTGGGTGAGACCATCGGCGTGATCACCCTGCGAGACATGATGGAGACCATTTTCTCTTACGATCATGGTCGGAGCGAACGTATCCTGCAGCGGAAGACGTTTGAAGAGTTGGAAGATGGTTCTTACTTAGTCTCAGGCATGACCAGCGTCCGTCGACTTGCGAAGTACTTCGACCTGGTATTGCCGGAAACGAGGCACGCCACCATCAATGGCATTCTGCAAGAGGAATTGGAACGAATTCCGGAAGTGGAAAATGTCGTGGCGTGGGGGCCATTTCTTTTTGAAGTAATTGAACAGCACTCCGAAGGGCACATCCTCGTTCGATTGACCATGCGTCAGGAGGAAGAGTGACGCCATGGGATTGATTCTATTCCTGTTTGTTCTCGGTGTGTTTCTGAGCGCGTTCTTTAGTGGGTCGGAAACCGGTTTCTATCGCGTGACTCGCGTGCGACTGGTCTTAGATGGCTTGGGCGGAGATTGGCTGTCTCGTTTTCTGTTGTTTCTGACGAATCATCCGGCGTTGTTCGTGGCGACTACGCTCATTGGTAACAACTTGGCCAACTATATGGTCTCGTTGTCGATTGTGCTTTTTACTCAGGCCACCTTTCCAGGAAACTCGACCGCTGAAATGGCGTTGCCGCTGGTGATCGCGCCATTTTTGTTTGTTTACGGCGAACTGCTTCCCAAATATTTTTTCTACCGAGCGCCCAACTTGTTACTTCGTCGAACGAGTTGGCTCTTTTTTGTATTCACGGTGTTGTTCGCTCCGTGTTCGGCCCTCTTGTGGCTATTAGGACGAGCCCTGCAAACGCTGCTGGGCGAATCACCGGAAACCGTTCGCTTGGCGTTGGCTCGAACCGAGTTGGAAGACTTCCTGGAAGAAGGGGGTGAGTTCGGCATTTTGAACAAGGCTCAGCGGCGCGTTGCCCAAGGTGTGTTCGGGGTGGCCAACCGTCGGGTAACTTCCATTTCTACGCCCCTTTCCCGTATTTGGACCGCCCGAATTGGTTCCAAGGTGAACAACCTCATTCGTGTAGCCAAGCGGAAGCAAATCTCGGTTATTCCCATTGTCGAAACGCAGGGGAAGCGTACCGTTCCCATTGGATACGTCCGCATCTGCGACCTATATATGGGAGACGGCGAAGAGATCGAAAACTATCACCCGCTCCCCGAAGTCAAGGCAAGCGAAAGTTGCATCTCGGCCATCACACAGCTTCATAGCTCAGGCGAATTGATGGCCAAGGTCGTCAGCCGCAGCGGTGTGCCGATTGGCATCATTACGATGCAGCAACTGCAGCGAGCCATTCTCGATGCGAAGAAGCAGCCTGCCTAGTTTTTCCTGAAAGAGACCATGACGACCACGCCTATTAAAGAACTTCCCGCCGGACGTCACCGTCTGACGATCGATGTCGACGAGCGTGAGCGTGAATTCTGGGTGTATGTTCCTACCCAAGCCGAGCAGCCGGAAGAAGGCTGGCCTCTGGTCTTTGTCTTCCATGGCGGTTTGTCGAATGCCCCCACCATGGCTCGTTTCTGCGAAATGCATGAGTACGCCGATACGGCCGGGTTCGTGACCGTCTTTCCCAATGGAACCGGTCGGCTGCCAACCATGAAGACCTGGAACGCCGGCATGTGCTGTGGGTATGCTCAGCGTGAAGACGTCAATGATGTCCACTTTGTCGAACAACTATTGGCCGACATCCCACAGCGAGTCCCAGTCGATCCGATGCGTGTCTACGCGACCGGGATGTCCAACGGCGGAATGATGGCCTATTTGTTGGGAGACAAGCTCGCCAAGCATTTCGCCGCGATTGCCCCAGTCGGAGGAACGATGGGAAATCCCACGTGTACCCCAAGCCGACCGGTCCCGCTAATGCACATCCACGGGACAGACGATCAGTTCGTCCGCTGGGAAGGTGGTGTGGGCTCGCGGAGCAAATCGAAGCTTGATTTTCACTCGGTCGATCACGCGCTGCAAAACTGGATCGCGGCCAACCAAGCCCAATCAACGCCGACTGTCGAAGCACTTCCAGGCGAAGTGAAGGACGGGACGTCGATCGAGCGGTTTACCTACGCAGCCAATGGGAACAACTCGGCAGAAGTGATCCTGCTAAAAGTTCATGGCGGAGGTCATACGTGGCCGGGCAAGGAGAGCCGCCTGGATTTGCTCGGGGCGACCACTCACAATCTCGATGCGAACCTCGCAATCTGGGAGTTCTTTCAGCAGCATCGTTTGTCTCGATAGGCAAACGAGCTTTGCCGGCTTGGCTTGCTTAACTCCCGGATAACGCTTTCTCGGCAGCGGCTTTGGCAGCTTCGTTCTTTTTACGGCGAAGCTCTTCTTCCGTGATCAGTTCTTTGAGGCGGGTTAATTGAACATCCGTGAGAACAGCTTTCACCTCGTCTGCCATCGCCGAGTCTAATCGAGCGATTTCCATTTCGAGCTTTTGGATCTGAGCCTGATAGCCGTGTTGGATCTCATAGATTTGCTTCTTTTGATCTTCCGTAACGATATCGTTCCAGTGGGCTGGCAATCGTCCTCGGATTTCTTTATTCGGCGCTGTCGATGATGCAGACGGCGCGGCTTCCTGGGCAGAAAGCGTTGTGATGGCGGGAATGGCAACCAGCAGGGCGAGAAGGCCGAGCGATGTCAGGACAATCGATTTTAAATTCATCAAGGAAACCCCAGTCAAGGAACTGCTGTAGAAAGCCGTCCTGGCAAATGTGGGGGTGCTCCGTCACTAAGACGAGCCAATTCTGATTTGCCACCAGGGGGGTGTCAAGTCAATTTTAGGGGTAACCCACAGGGCGCATAAAAAAAGCCAGAAGTAGTCGTTCCGTCGTCTACTTTGGCTTTTGATCTCACGGGGCCGCATCCTGCGTCCCGTCCTCCCGGTGTTCGATCAGTATTAGGTATCGTCCTGATGTGGAGCTGTTCTAGACGGAAAATCTGGTATTTTCGTGCTAGCAGTCGGGGCTTTTTCGACGGCTTATCACGGCTAGCAAAAATATGCGGGCAGATCCCATCCAGGATCTGCCCGCAAGACGCTTTGGCTCCGATTCAAACCACACTCCCCAGGTAGCTTGGTCGAGCCGGTCGCGTTGGTTTGGTAGGCCTAGTTCCGCGGTAGCAGAGCTTGCAGCGAAGGCATCAGCCGTGCTTCTTTTGCTGCCGGTGTAGCGGGGGTTGGTTCGATAGCTGGGGCAACCTCAGGCACGCTGTGGTGCATCTCTTGTTCGAGGTTGATGATTTCGGTGGCACCGCCGCACGAATCACAACCAGTCGATCCGCAGCCGCATTGGCCGTAGCTTCGGCACTTATTCCAGAAACCACGTACGTGCATTCCCAGGCAGCTCGTGCAGGCACTTCCGCAGCCTTTAACAGGCATGCCGTGGTTGCAGCCACACATGGGGTAGTCGCCACAGCAAGGCATCGTCGTTTGAGCTTCACAGCCGCACGATGGCTTGGCAAACCAGTGATAACGGGTTTGGATCTTGGTACGACAACCGTGGCCGCATCGATTGCGGTCTGCACAGTAATTGCTCCACAGGTCGCCACAGCAGCCTGCCGATGGGTGTTGGCAAACGTATCCGCCACGGCCGCAGCTGTTGCATCCGGCAGCACCACAAGCAGCCATGTATTCGCTGTTGGCATGGGTGTGAGCAGTCGGGTAGCTGACCGTCATCGCATCCCAGGGGCCGGCAAAAGCGACTTGAGTTGCCGAAAGAACGACCAAGCACGATAGGGTAGCAATTCGGATCATTTCTTTGTTCCTTACAGTTTGGGGAGTTTAGCGAGGGAGTAATTGTTGCACTGTCGAAACATGCCACGTATTTCGCGTTGTGCAAACGCAACATCGAAAAATTTTGCCTCATTGTTGAGGTCACCCTGGCCGCCATACCGGACGTAGTCGGAATAACCGTTTCAGGCAGAACTCTTCCCTGGCAAAGGTCAATCTCCCGGATCGATCCGTTAGAATAAAACGACGCTCACCCATTTCATTGCCCCGCATCCAGGGACGACACGCTTTGTTTCTATTGGCACAGTTGCAACTCGATCCTGGCTGGCTGACGGCCCTGGCGTCGCTGTTGATGGGTATCGCAGGGGTTGTGCTGCTATGGCGAGGACGCACGGCCCTGCGTGGGACGACGCTTGTGCTGCCGTGGGCGTGGTCGCTTCTGGCTTGGCTTGCACTGTGCGGCAGCGAGATTGCGATCGGCGTGATGCAATGGTGGGAAGTGTCCCATTCGGACGATCAAATACGGTACCTGGCCGCGATGACACTCTTCTGCCCGCAACTTTCCCAGGTGGGTGCGAAGCGGCCGCAGTGGATTGCCTGGCAAGGAGTCGTGGCGATTCTTCTACTGGTGTTGTGGGCTCCGGTCTTTCAAGTCTGGGCATTCAGCAGTATCGGGCACGTCGCTCCCGGCTGGATATGGGGGATGTTTCTTGCTGCACTCATCCTCGCTGGTTTTTTGAACAACTTCCCCACGCGATTCAGTCCGACCGCTTTGTGCTTGGCCGTCGCTCAGATCAACATGACCTATTACTACCTTCCCTTGACGACAACGGAAGTCTCGGTGAAAGCTTCGCTCATCGCGATGGCCCTGGGTCTAATTGGTATCGGATCGGCAATCCAAGGCGGCTTGGGTCGGCCCGAGAACCTGCGTGCTGAGGATCGTGCGTGGATCGACTTTCGCGACAGCTTCGGTGCATTTTGGGCTGCCAGGGTCATGCTCCGTGTAAACGATTCCGCCGCACGGTACGAGTGGGGCCTATGGCTAAGTTGGAATGGCTTTCACCAGGTAGAAATCGTGGGCTCGCTTCCCGAGTTCCGCGAAGGCGTCAGCGAGGCGCTGATTTCATGCTTAAGAAAACTGCTCGGGGATTTTGTCGACGATGCGTGGCTCGACGCTCGACTGCCACGGCCCAACAAGCGGAAGAAAGGGCTGGAGGATTTAGAGGCTTAGGTCAGATCCATTTGCTGTTTTTGTAATTCTTGCGCCTCACTTAATTGTAAAACAACCATTCAACCATCCTGCAAATTCAACGTCTCTTCTACCGCACTTTCTGTCACGGTGATCTTCAAATCGGACGATTCTGCCTTCAGGTACTTCTCTGGCACCAGGGCTTTTCGGGGCGGCATTCGCTTGGCGGACTGTTCTAGTAGGGCGTCTTCCTCTGGCGTCGATGCCGTCGGAGGTGGTTCTGCTTGCTCGTCGTATTTCGTGACCGTCACGGCATAAGACCCTGCCGGAACTCCTGGGTAGCGTCCTTGAGTTTTGATGATGGCTTGACCTTGTTGGTCGGTCATGCCCACGCCTACCCATTTACCATCGGCAGGAACAAGCGTTACGGTCGCCTCAGTGACTGGCACTCCTTTGTAGACGACATCGACCTTACACGACGTGAGTGGCGGAAGATCGTCGGGCAGGGCAGGACCATGGCCGCATCCAACTAAAGCAACGAAAAGGAGCCCTGCTGTGGTGACAAACGACATCTTGGGCCGAATGTTCATCGAACCTCCAGGCATTGAAGAGGGAATTATTGGGTAGGAATTCACGTAGGGCATGAATGGTTGGTTCGATCGTGCCGCGTCACGTGATTTGAGGGGAGGTTTTAGGGAATGGATACTGCTTCACCGTTCGATTTCGTCCCCAGAGCACCCCAGACACCGAAATTCGATGCACCGGTTTGCGTGGTCGTGGGAATCGCAGTCGACAGTGATCCGGTATCGATGGTTTCGGCAATGAAGCGAACCGAACCGTCAGCCAGCATGACGTTGCATCCGCCGGGGTGACGGCTGCTGGCCGAGTAAACGCCATATTGAGAGCCTATGCTGGCCGACCAACCGCTGGTGGTCGAGCAACTCGGCGAGTTTGGCGGCAACAGGGTTTGGAAGACGGAAAACGCGACAAATGCGTCGTGCCAACGCCAACCACGGTTCGCCAGCCAACTTGAACCGGTGTACTGCTTGCTCGAATGATCGTACGACGCCACACACTCCGCTAAGGTGAACGTGCCACCCAGGTTCACGATATCGCCGAAGTCGCCATGGGCCGCCGGTCGGACGAACTCTGAAATCGCGATTGTGTTGCTGGTTCCGTCGACGATATCGGCAAACGTGGGCCACGAGTAGATCGAGAACATCCCCCGCGAATGACGATGGTTGCCTGTGTGATCCTGATTGATTCGGTTGTCTCCGACACAGAACGCATAGTTCAGTTTGCCGGTGGTTCCTTCCAGCGGTCCGCTGGTGATATCGCTGGGGCAGAGCAGGATGGGGATCTCGTAGTTTTGAATCGGATGGCTATAGGTGGGAACGCTGACGACCGACATGGTTTCTTCATAAATCGCCTGCTGTTCCATAAACGACGCCATCCGCGGGTAAGGCCCCATGCGGTAGATCAGTCCGGTACTGGTCGAGCCGGAGTAGTCCGGGCCTCCTTTGATCGATGGAAACGCCAAGTGGGTGTCGTGGTAGTTATGCAGAGCGAGGCCAAGTTGCTTCATGTGGTTCACACACTGCATGCGCCGAGCCGCCTCGCGTGCCTGCTGCACGGCCGGCAACAGCAGAGATACTAAGACGCCAATAATGGCAATGACCACCAACAGTTCCACTAACGTAAAGCCGGCATTGGCATGCTTTGCCTTCATAAGAACGCCTCTTTGGCAAAAGGGGAAGATTTAGAAGAACAGTGATGAGGGCCCGATGGGTTCAATAAAACTAATCGAGATCTCCAAGCACATCACGAGGCAATCATTGAGTCCTGGAGATGACTGGTATCCCAGAAGTATACCAGCCTGAAATGGGGGCTCAAGCATTTTTTTGTTTTTTGTAAATTGATTGTCTTTGCAGGTAGATAGAATACCTCGGGGCCTGCAGTTGGAGCATGAGTTCAGGCGTTGTTTGGGGACCAACCTTTTTCTCCCCTAATCTCCTAAGCACTTCGGTTGCCAAGATGCCGATGCGCATTGATACTTGATTATGAAATACCCTGAATCCATCTTCGTTCTCGGTAAGTAGTTATGAAGTCCACCGAGGGGTCGCGTCCTCGGCGGCCTACTCACTGACGCCCCCACTTTGAGACATGCATGACCCAGTTGAAGAATAACGGTGGTGATCCCGCCTCGGAACTCGACCTGGCAGGGCGGTCTGTGGGGGACTACCGCATCCTACGGCGATTGGGCCGGGGAGCCATGGCCGAGGTCTTTCTGGCCGAACAGAAGAGCCTGAAACGCAATGTGGCAGTCAAGATCTTGATGCCAGAGTTGGCCAAAGACGAGGCCTACGTCCGCCGCTTTCATCGCGAAGCCCAGGCAGCGGCGGCCCTGACCCACGCTAACATCGTGCAGATCTACGAGGTGGGCAACTCGGAAGGAATTCATTTCATCGCCCAGGAATATGTGCCTGGCCAGAATCTTAAACAACTGCTCAGCAAGCAGGGAACGTTGGAAGTAAAACTGGTCGGGGCGATCCTCCGCCAAGTTGCTGCGGCCCTGTACAAAGCGGCAGAGCAGGGGATTGTTCACCGGGATATCAAGCCAGAGAACATCCTGATCACGGCGACCGGTGAAGTGAAAGTCGCTGACTTTGGCCTGGCCCGCGTCATTGCCCCAGGGGCCGATGGGATGAACCTGACCCAGATCGGCATCACCATGGGGACGCCGCTGTACATGAGCCCCGAGCAAGCCGAGGGGAAGTCGCTCGACCAACGCAGCGATATCTACTCGCTGGGCGTGACTTGCTATCAGCTACTTGCTGGACGGCCTCCGTTTGTGGGTGACAACCCGCTAACCGTCGCCGTGAAGCATTTGAATACCGAGCCAGAACGACTGGAAAAGGTTCGAGGAGGCGTCCCGCCGGCACTCGCCCGGGTGATCCACAAGATGCTGGCCAAGAAGCCAGAGGACCGCTATCAAAATTCCTCGGA
This sequence comes from Bremerella alba, assembly GCF_013618625.1. Classification (NCBI taxonomy): domain Bacteria; kingdom Pseudomonadati; phylum Planctomycetota; class Planctomycetia; order Pirellulales; family Pirellulaceae; genus Bremerella; species Bremerella alba. Next base: position 51,556 of record NZ_JABRWO010000010.1, read on the forward strand.
ACTCTTGCGAGAGCTTCGCGAAGTGCAGAAGTCCCTTGGCAGTGATGCATTCGGCAGCGATCCGTCCGATTGGTCGATCGCCGAGTTGGCTTCTCTGTCCGAGATTCGTAGCGGAGGATTGCAGGAGCTTTCCGATGTGATGAAGACGTCGGCATTCACCGTGTATCGTCGACCTTCACATCGCAGGCGGGTGATGATGATCGGTGGCATGGGGCTGATCTGTTTGATCGCCGGCGGGGCTTTGGCGCTGGCGTCTAGACAACCCAACTTGCTCGATATTCCACCAGAACAGCAGGCCGAATTGCTACCCAAGCTGGGCCGGACCGCGCAAGAGCAATTCGATTTCGCGATGTTCAAGAATAAGAATCTTGGCCAAGACCAACGCCCCGAATTCTTCGCCAGCGTCTATCGCAACTACCCCTTGGACCAAAGCGAAGAGAACCGTGTCTGGGGGCTTAAAGCGATGAAGCAGGAGGCCGTGCTTCTGATGAACATGGGCCGCGACCAAGACGCGTTGCGCGTTTTTGATCGCATGGCTCAGCAGCAGGAAATCTACGTCGAAGCCAAAGCGTTCGGGTTCGCCGGTAAGGCTATCTGTCTTAAGCGGTTGAACGAAATCCCTGTAGCGGAACAAGCCGCCGCGAATGCCTCGCGTCCGGAATACTTAGAAACGCTACGGGAAGCCGACCCAGAGTTTGCGGACATGTTTGAAGCTATTCGCGGCCAATTGACCGGGCAGACTTAGTCGGTCAACGCCACTTCACAGAGAACGTCGAGCATAGCTTCGATCGAGGCCAACGCTGCCGATTCTTCCGGCGTGTGGTATCCAGTCGTGGGGACTTGCAGCGTGGCCCCTTGAATGGCTCCCTCGGAGGCGAGCACGACGCGACCCAGTTCGGTACTACCTAGGGAGTATGGCGACTTGCCTTCGGCGACGCGGGTTTCATTCTGCTTGATGATGTAGTCGTCCTTAAAGAGATAACGGATGCCATATTTCTTGCATGCCGTTTCTAACTGTTCGACTGTCTTGGGATTGAAAGACGCGTTGGCGTCACGTTTTCGTAGAACGACCTGCTGCGCGTCGGCGGTGGCGATGTCGGGGAAGGGGCTCGTATCGAGCACCAGCAAATCTTGCGTCTCGATGCCACAGCGGCGGAACCATTCCAGCAGAAAACGCCAGCTTCGGCCCGCTTCTTCCTGGGCGGTAAATAGGACCGTACCTTGATAACCATGACGGAACAAATAGACCAGCATCGCCGTGGTTAACACGTTGTCCAGCTGCGCCGAAACACGGCTGTAGTTGACCGTCAGCCGATCTTGATAGGCTACCGGTGTGCCTGGCAGCACATGGTCGAGCCCTTCCACTTCGAAGACCAGGTTCCCGCGACGTTCGCACAGGTACGACCGCTTGATAGTGCCTTTGCCTAGGTAGGTCCCGCTCCAAGGGACGTAAGCCTGAACGAAACGTTCGTGAAAACGTTCGGCGATCGTCTGAAACGTCTGCTCCGAAACGGAATCGCCCAGAAGGTCGCCCCGATTACGGGCCACGAACGCAGCGTACTGGAATTCATTGGGCCCGGTACATATCAGGCCATGCCGATCTACGTGGGCCGAGATGTGCATGTGATCAGGCCGAGAACCGCTGGCCACAAGCAGTCCTTCGTACAAGGTAACGGTCGCGTGGGTTTCTTCCAACTCGCGCTGAAGATAGCGAAAGAAAGCATGCTCGGAGCCAACCACCGAGGGGTGACGCACAAGCTGTTTCAGGATATCGAGAAAATCGTCGAGGTCAGACTTGGTCACGGCATGAATTCAGTTGGCTAAGCGAAACGATCAAAGGGAGAATCTTCGCGCTTAGTGTAGTTACTCTAGGGACCTTCGTGGAAGAGCAAGACCGCAAAGTGATCACCTCAGCCGGCCGTGATCGGGGAATTTTCTTTGCCCTTTTTGCAGAACGAGAGGATAATAAAGGGATTGCTTTCTTTTTTCTGGGAGATGTCGCTGTGCGTACCCTTTCGATCATGGTTGGTCTGGCGTTTTTGGTCGCCGCAAGTAGTGTCGAGGCCCAAGGACTTGGGCAGTACCAGTACAAAAGCCGTAGCAACATCTCGGTAGGACGTGGGGGCTATTCCGATGTGACCAGCCCCGGGTACAGCTCTCGGCAATATTCGGGCGGGCGTCACGATAACCATCGCCACCACGGTGACCATCATCGCCCTTATCGCCATGGCAATTACGGATATGGCTATCCCTACTATGGTGGCGGCTGGGGAGGGACGAGTCTATCGATCGGCTTCGGATTGCCCCCGGCGTATGGTTACGGCTACGGGTATGGGAATCCTTATGGCTATGGGTATTCGAGCTTGTACCCTTACGGAACGTATTACCGACCTGGCGACCAGTATCTGGAGTACTATCTGCCGCCGACCGAACCTGCCGAACTGAACTACGGCCCCCAAGCGATGAAGCAGTTTATGGGGCTGCCGAGAGATTTTGCGATCGAACCTCAGCGGACAGGGCAATTCGAGTCACTCGTGACCCCGCTTCCCAGCCCCCTAAGGATCGAGGCCGCCAAGCCGGTTGCGATCGAACAGCCCAGCGAACAAGCGATCGAGCGTGCCGAGCACTTTATTCAGGCAGGCGACAATCTATTTCAGCAGCAGCGTTATCAGGAAGCGCTGGGACGCTACAAAGATGCCGTGGCGACCGCACCTGGATATGCCGAAGCGCACCTGCGTAAAGGTCTGGCCTACCTTGCTACCAACCGTCCGGATGAGGCGGTTGATTCGATTGAGTTGGCCATTCAACAAAATCCGGAGGTCGCTGGTACAAGCTTGACGCTGGATGCTCTTTTGGGAAATAACGGCCTGGCGAAGACTTCGATTCTCGAAACCAATGCACGCCGCGCCGTGACCGATCCACAGAACCCGGAATACCTGTTTTGCGTGGCCGTGTTGCTCTATTTCAATGGCGATAAAGACCGGGCCTTGCAGTGTTTCCAGGCTGCAAGACAAGCCGGTGGAGATGCGGACGCCATCGATGCTTTCGAGAAATATCTTCTTCCTACGGCGACAGCCCCAGCTGGGTTGGATATTTAGATCGGTACGAAGTTGACGCAATTCGTATCGTCTATGATTGGCGCAAGCGATTTCCTGCCGAATAATCGACGGTTTCCCGCGAATAGTACGGGAGGCGGAAGGTGTCGCCGCTTTTGGCGGCATGCCTGTTTTGATATTCGATTGATGCCATTGAGGAGTTCGGCTCTATGAAAATTGGAAAGCTTTTATTGATTCTGTGTGCCATGGTGGTGCCGTTTACGTTAAGCGGTTGCAACACGGCCAAAACCGACACGGCAGACAGCGGCGAACATGCCGATGACCATGGACACGACCACGGCGAAGATGGTCACAGCCATGGCGACGAAGGTCACAGTCACGACTTGGGCCCGCACGGCGGTCACCTGATCGAACTGGGCGGTGAAAAGTACCACGTCGAATGGGATCACGACGACGAAGCCAAGATCCTGACGTTCTACGTTCTAGATGCCGATGCCAAGAAAGACGTCGCCATCGCAGACGAGAATATCAAGATCACCGTTGCCGTTGACGATGCCAAGAAGGACTTCGAGGTCCCCGCAGTTCGCAGCGAAGGCGAAACAACCACGGCGAAATTCGAGACCAAAGACGCCGACCTGTTCGCCTTGGTCACCGCCGACGAGGCCAATGCCACGGTAACTCTGGAAATCGAAGGCACGCCCTATGAAGGGGAAATTGAGCACCACGCTCACTAATCCCTGCGCTTTGTCTCTATCAAGATATGAAAAACGCGATGCTTACGGGCATCGCGTTTTTTTGTGCCTTGCCAACGATAAGCTTACCGAGCTCCGGACGCCACCCAGGCTGCCGCCAGTTGAGAGGGAGTCATATTAAAAGCAGATTGAAACGCCTGGTCGAAGTTGGCCCCATTTCTTAGCGAGTTCATCATCGCATCGTACGAATTGCCACGCCCCATGATCGCTTTCAGAAATGCATAGCTGACGACCGAGGCCTGTTCTGGTGACAGGCGATTCATCACGAAGTCGTCTGGTTTACTCATCGAGCCCAGGGCCGATTCAATTTGGTTGTCCCAGGCCACGACTCGCGGGTCTTTCTTGCTCATTCGTGAAGCAACGACTCGGCCCACGCCTTCGGCAAACCACTCGGGGACGGTCCCATTGCCCTGCGAAGCAACGTGATTGGACGCGATGATTTGCCCCAGAAGCACGTTCAGATCGTACTCGTCTTCGGTAGGAACCTGAATCGAGCCATAGGCGTCGGTCACATTGTATCGGTAGTGTCCCTTCCAGTCGGCTGGAAGATCACGACGTTCGATCATATTACCGAACTCAGCATAATCGTATCGCTTCTGGAAGAGATAGAGCGTCATTTTGCCTTTGACCAACGGTGCCGACGCTGGAATCTTCAGGATCGTGCGCACCTTGTCGGCTGCTTTGTCCGCCTCGGCGACATGCTCTTGCAACGTGGCTTCGCCCATGGTTCCGTATGCCAGGAAATTGGGCGAGTCGACCTTGGCCGACTGCACATTGGGCATACCCAGGTCCCACATCTGCTTGCTGCTTTCGGCTCGCATGGCGGCAAGCTGCTCATGAGTCGCCTTCTTGGCGAGGGCAATCTGATTCGTTCGCTGCATCGAATTGTCGTTAGGCGAATCGCCGTCAAACTTGCCCCCTTCTCGGATCCAAGTCTCAATCTTGGTGATCTGCTCGCCGGTCAGCGGAGGACCATTGCGTGGCATCCGCCCATTGCCGGTCGCTTTGATCAAGCGGACGACCATGCTGTCTTCCGGCTTGCCAGGCACAAACGGTGCTCCACTATCACCCCCACGGATAAACCGGGCAAAGCTGTCCATGCCCAGGCCGCCGGGTGGATTGTTGCCGCTATGGCAACTCACGCAGCGATTGGCCAGCACACCGGCCACATCGAGGCCAAAGCTGACTTGCTCGTTCCCCGTCGCGGCCGAGACTTCCAACTGCATCATCGCAGCCGGGTTCGCCGAAGCGCCCGCCTGGTTGATGGGGGCCTTGGGGTCGAGCCCGTCGTATTTGGCTCCCTCTTTGATCCAGGTTTTCAAGGCGGTCAATTCAGGCGGACGAACACTCCCGCCACCACGCGGCATGTCGCCAGACTCGATGGTCTCGATTAGGCGGCTGCCGATGTCATCGCCCGGGAAAATCACCGTCCCGGCTGCTGGACCACGCATCAGGGCCTCGAAAGTATTCGCATTGAAGCCCCCCCGGCTGCCGGTCACATGGCAGTTACCGCAGCGAGCAATAAGAATCGGAGTCACATGCTTGGTAAAGCTGATATTCGCCGTCGGAAACGTTGTTGGTAGGGGAGCAGCTTCCGGGGCTGGCGTTCCTGGGAGACCAGGTTCGTTCGCCATCATGGCCGGGGCCGCAGCCATCGCGGAAGCGGTCAGCGGTTTGAGCGTGTACCCTTCTAACTCTAAATGACCGTGGGAAACGGCCAGGCTCTCGGCAAGGTTTTGCAGTTCTTGCGTTACTTCCGCATCGCCTGCAGTGCCGAGCTTTTCCATCCGCGATTGAATGTCGCGAACCAGTTGCACCGACTCGGCGATCAGGCCTTGTTTGAGGAAGTTCGACGTCTTGCGAATGTCGAGCTTCAACGCCCGAAGCTGCATCCGCTGTTCCTCGTTAGGAGCGGCGTGAATGCTCGAGATAAACAATCCGCTCAGCAGAACGACGATGGCCGTGGTCGTGAAGGAGGGAAATCTAGTCAATGTTCGGCCCTGTAAGACAACGGTGGTCAAGTTGAATAAGGAAGCATCGCTGCTAAACGCCATGGTAGCGAGAACCGCAAACCGATGCATTAGGAATGAACGCCCATCGCGCGGAAATGTACCCACGATCGTCCGTCGGCGAACCAGTCGGAGGCCTAAGCTTCAGCCTTGCAATTACTTACGGCTCGTTAACGAAAAGCATAGCATGTTTTCGCTCAGGTATGGTGATGACGGCGGACAACCTTTTTGGCTGCACGATCAGCCATCTGCTTGCGTCGTGTCGGACGATATCCGTACTCGATCGCGAACCACTCGGCGTAACGCTCTCGGGCGAGATAGTTGTTATTGCGCGTATCGAGTAAATGTCCCAGTTCATGAATCAGGACATTGTTCAGATAGAAATCCCGGATCGTGTCTTCGGTCCACTCCAGACGCCAGAAACCCTCTTCGTCTTCCTCCCAGATGGCGCCAAACATCTTGGCTTCCACCACTTGCTCAGGCCGGGGTGGATGGGGGAAATACTCGATGAGCGATTCATCCATGGGGTAAAGATAGATCGCAGCACCCCACTGCATGCCGTAACACGGGAAGCTCAGCTTCTTTTTGGTAAGCCGGCTAAGCTGCACGACTTCCAGGTCTTCGATCATCCACGCAGGAAGTTCCTGCAGTCTCGACCGAATCTCTCTCTCAGTCAAAACATGTCGGAAGCCTTCGCCGGGCGACTGATAAATGTACTTGTAGTTCGTCCCAGTATCGCCGGCCGGTTCGTGCCAATCTTCCGGTGGAACGAAATAGCCACCACTTTCGGCCGTCCGCCCCGATTCTCCTCCACGGCGCCGCGACGCTTGCGTCGGCAAACGAAAATCACGCGACGCGACTTTCGTCTTCGCCACTTTCGTATGCGTGATGCCTCTGTACGACATGCGTGCCATGGAATTCTCTGCGTTAGGCCTGTCGAGCGATCGTGGTCACGTCGCTCATGGTGTCAATCTTGGTCGGTCTTCCTGCGACATGCGGAACCGCGAATTCCATTTCTGGTTTGGGGAACAAGTAGCCGCTGTTTGGGCTCATTGTTCTTCTACCTTATCCTACGTCGCGGTCCGAGGAGTTTTCAAGCGATTTTGTTAAGTCATTTGACAGTAATAGGTTAGGTGTGTGCTAGCGATAGGCGGACAGCACGGGTGAATGCAAGAGACAGGCCAGATTAGCTCTGTCAATACACCTCTTTAGAGTGGGTCTCTAGCCGAGAATGCGGGGTGACATGCGAGCGTCTTCCCAGAAAACATGATCTTCAAGATTGGCCTTTTGGGGCTCAACAGGCTTCGAATTCTCTTCTGCCGACTGATAGCTGATGGCGATAAGGATGCCAATCAACATGAAGAGCACCGCCACCACAATCCAGATGACCACAGGGATCCCTTGGACCACAGAGTTAAGATCGACCGATTCGCCTACACCCGATTGTGAAGCGTTTCTTCGCTTCTTGGCCTCGGCCACTTGTCGGTCTTCGGCCTTTTGCTTGAGTTGCGCCGAAGAGATCAAAAGGGAGCCGCCAACATCGCTCGTTGGGACATCCATGCTAAATGGATCTTCTTCAAATTCCTGAGAATCGAACAAAGACGAACCCGACGAAGAAAGGGCTTCGCTCGAAGGTATATCAATGTCTTCGTCATCTTCCAGGGCCTTGGCAACCGGCAAGGACTCGCCGCTGTGATTTGGGTGTCGGGCCGGGTTGGGTCGCTGGGAAGTATCGTTCGACCGGTCGGCCACTGTATCGCCGATGGCGGGATCGAAGTTGCTGGACGAAGGAGATTCCCGCATGTCCGGGGGCAGCAGATCGTCAACATCGTACGAGGAGCCTGCTCCATCCTGTTGATAGCTCGACTGACGAACGGTTCTCGACCGATTGGCGGCCTGTTGAGCCGCGGTGGAAAGGATAGCCGACCCTGGCTTTTCGTCTACATGAGTTGGCTCTTTGCCGTGAGACTCCATCCACGAACGAAGCTCGAAAGCAACTTCCGCCGCGTCGTAGAAGCGATCTTCCGGCTGCTTGGCGAGCATCTTCTCGCAAATTTGCTGCAGCAATGTAGGGCAGTTCGGACGTGATTTCTGAACCGGATCAGGCATCACGCTCTGATGCTTGGCAATCCGCTGGGCAAGGCTACCCTCAGGAAATGGAGGATGCCCTGTCAGTAGGTAATATAAGGAACAGCCCAGGCTATAGATGTCAGCACGATGGTCAACCTTGTGGCTGTTAACCGCCTGTTCAGGCGCCAAGTAATCGGCGGTGCCCAGTACGTTCTCTTCGTGAGCGATCGTCAGCGAGGTGTTGTCGTCCTGCTTAATACGGGCCAACCCCATATCCAGGATCTTGACGATACCACGATCGTCTCGCAGCAGGTTGGCAGGCTTGATGTCGCGGTGAACCACCCCTTTGTCATGGGCGTGTTGCAAGCCATCGGCTGCCTGAGCGATGTAGTCTGCGGCGGCTTCAAAGGGAACCGGTCCATTTTCCCGCACGATCTGCTGCAGATCGGCGCCAGGAACGTACTCCATCACGATATAATGGGTATTGTCTTCGTTGTCGACGTCGAATGCTCGGACAATATTGGGGTGATCCAGGTGAGCGGCTGCCTGAGCTTCTAAATGGAAACGAGCGAGATACGAAGCATCGTTTACGCGGCGGCGAGGGAGCACTTTGATCGCCACTTTGCGATTCATCAAGATGTGCTCGGCCAGGTAAACGCTACTCATTCCTCCGGTGCCTAGATGCCTAAGTAGCCGGTACTTAGATAGGAAAAAGCCCTTATACTTGCCGTTACGGAGCTTCTCGCAGTGCCAAGCTGTGAGGAGGTGCTTCTCGATGAAGTGCTTTTGCAGAACCTCTAAGTCGTCCGGCAGTTGCCCCTCGTTTGAAGCGCGCAGCTCTTCCACTGCCTGTTCCAAGGCAGTCGATTTGACGAGCTTGCTCTTGTTGATCAGCTCGATAAATCGATTGGAATCAACAACTGCTGGCATACTAATCCGAAATAATGCGTAGTGGAGGATCCCTTCGCCTTAGAAGTGCTTTACTTCCAGGGCTGTTGGGCGGAAAATCCCCTAGTCAGGGAAAGTCATTAGACTGATTCAAAGTATAGACTAACAGAGAGATATAGCTCAAAACAACAATCTCTGGCAATTTTCACTCGTTTGAAGCCCTTGGAAATCATCCCTTTTACTAAAGGGTAAAATCAAATCCCTACATGCATTCGTAGTGGTCTTGGTTGGAGGGAATGGCCGTTGGCTTCAACGAATCTTCATAAGGTGATTAATCGGTGAGTTCCGCAGTCTCTCCACAGATCGTTCTGTATACGCGTCAAGGGTGTCATTTGTGCGACGATGCCGAAGTCTTGGTCCGAAAGTTCGTGTCGGACATTACGTTGGTCGATATCGACAACGATCCGGAACTAACGCAGAAATTTAATACCTGTGTTCCCGTGGTCGAAATAAATGGCAAAGTTCGTTTTCGCGGCAAAGTTTCTCCGATGCTGCTCAAACGGACCCTTGCGGCCGAAGCCAAGCAAGCTACAGGGCGTACGTCTTAAGCCAGTTATCATCGTCGCTAACCTCCCTTCCTCTCGCTCCTTCCCTGGGTTTAGGTGATCTGAATTGCCCTCTTGTACCAGTACTCGCCCTGATTTCTTAATTGTCGGAGGAGGGGTGATCGGTCTCTCGATTGCCTACGAGCTTGCCGGCAAGGGCCGCCAAGTCCTGCTTGTTGAGAAGGGGGCGTTAGGCCGCGAGGCCTCGTGGGCCGGGGCCGGTCTGCTACCCCCAGCAAACCAAAGCGAGGCCTGGGATCCGCAAGAACAACTCCGAGGTTTGAGCCATCAGCTATTCCCTGAATGGTCAGCCCGACTGAAAGCGGAAACACAGATTGATAACGAGTTCGAGGTCAGCGGAGGCCTCTATTTGGCTCGCGATCCCGGCGAGGCCGCCTCGCTGCGTATGGCCTGTGTGCATTACGAAGAAGAAGGAGTAGAGGTCCAACGGCTCGATCCCCCGCAACTCGCCGAGCGATTTCCTCATTTGAAATCGAATCAATCGATAAGAGACGCCGTGTTTCTGCCTGGCGAGGCGGTCGTGCGCAATCCACGGCATCTTCAGGCACTTGTGCAAGGTTGCCGAAATCGCGGGGTTGAGTTCCTTGAGAATACCCAGGTCGCACGCTGGCGATTTCAGGGCGAACAACTCACATCCGTCGAGATCGACGGGCAGGAAATTTCCCCAGGCACCTGCTGTTTGGCGACGGGGGCATGGTCGCAGTTGTTGACCGATCAGGTGCTCGATCAGCGAAAGTTTTCTGGTCGGATGCAGCGTCCAGAGATCGAGCCGATACGAGGGCAGCTTGTGCTGCTAGATGCTGGGCAGCGGTTTTTCACGTCGCCGATCAACGAAGGGGTTCGCTACATTGTGCCTCGGCAAGACGGTCTCGTATTGGTGGGAGCGACCGTAGAGGAAGCAGGCTTCGACAAGTCAACCACTCCAGAAGCGATCGAAGACCTCACGCAGTTTGCCCGACAATGGGTCCCGCAACTGGCCGATGCCAGGCAAGTGAAAGCCTGGTCGGGACTGCGTCCGGCGAGTGTCGATCGTATTCCGTACCTGGGGCAATTGCCCGGCATGGCCAACGTGTATCTGGCCGCGGGGCACTACCGTAGCGGCTTGCATCTTTCGCCGGCAACTGCCACGGTAATGAGCCAATTGATGTGTGGCGAGCAGCCTCAGGTCGATCTTCATCCGTTCCGCGTCAATCGAGCCTAAGAAACAGTGGCTGCGGACCACAAGCGGCGAACCTGGGTAGTGACGGTCGTCGCGGCTTCATCCAGTGAAAATTGGCGGTCGACGTTCCCGGCCAGGTAAGCGACTTTATTCATTCCGTAAACGTCGGAAGTCGCTTCGTCTTGCCCCAGCACATAACCGCCGGCGGCTTTGATTGCTCCGCAGCCATCGGAACCATCGCGACCCATGCCCGTCATGATGACTCCTAACAGGCGATCCTGATAAACCTTCACGGCAGACGACATCATCACATCGACCGATGGCCGGTGACCACTGACAAAGTCGCCATCACGGACACGCAGCTTGCCGCCCTTGGCACCATGGCGGTTAACTTCCAGGTGCATTCCGCCGGGCGCCAGGTAGGCATGGCCAGGCAGAAGAATATCGCCGGTTTCCGCTTCTTTCACGTTGACTCTGGAGAGGGAATTCAAGCGAGCCGCAAATGCTTGGGTGAAGTTGGCAGGCATGTGCTGCACGATCACGATCGGGGGCAGGCCTTCCGGCAAAACCTCGAACATCGCCGCCAAAGCAGGCGGGCCGCCTGTCGAGATTCCCAAGGCAATGCACTTGTCGGATATGGGAAGATCGGGCGATTGAATAGGCTTGGGTACCGCTTTGACTTCGTTCGACAGCCCCAATTTTTCGCGACGTTCTTTTCGCTTCTGCGCACGCTCGCGGCGCATCGTCAGAACTTTTTTCACGTCTGTGTTGCCGACCATCCGAATGCGACGAACAAGCTCGGTCCGCAGGGTGGTTTCTGCTTCTTTAAGACCTTCTGGCTTGGCAATGTAATCGATGGCACCGCGGTCGAGTGCCTCGAGCGTGATCTGGCCGCCAAGCTGTGTGGTGGCGCTGACCATAATGACAGGGATCAGTTGCTCAGAGAGAATCGCTTCGAGGGTCGCCAGGCCATCCATTTTGGGCATCTGGACATCAAGCGTAATGACGTCCGGCTTCAACCTGCGAGCTAGTTTCACTGCTTCCTGTCCGTCCGAAGCCGTGGCGATGACTTCGATATCTGCTGCTTCTTCCAGCAGATCGGAGATCAGTGTTTGGATGAGTTTCGAGTCATCGACTACAAGAACACGCAAAGTACGTTGGACCATTAGCTCGCCCCCAAGTGTATGGTTCCATTATTTTTAACTACAAAGGGAATGAACGTCGTTGGTCGTAACGTGCTCAAAAAACCCTGAGCAAATTTAGGCCATGCCTTTCAGAAGGAGCAGCGACTTGCGCTAAACCACATGGTTTTTCCCACTCTGAACCCGACAGGGCGAAGCGAGAGACCGATTCTCCCCTATAATCATTACAAATAGACGTTGCTCAGATCGCACTGAGCCCAATTTGCTTGGCAACCTTTACCTAGTTAATAGCAGAGGCCATCGGATGGCAGTGGAAACGCCTGCCCAGATTGTGATTGTCGGTGCCGGGCCGATTGGCATCGAAGCCGCATTGTATGCCCGTTTCCTGGGGTATCAGGTCACCCTCCTCGATTCAGGAGACGTGGGCGCTCACCTTCGGAAATGGGAACACGTCCGCCTGTTCGCTCCCTTTCAAGCGATTAGTACCCGGCTAGGTAAATCGGCGCTGGCCGCTCAGCATCAAGACCTTGCGCTGCCTCTCGACGAGCAACTGGTTACCGGCGGCCAATATCTGGAACGATACCTTCAGCCGCTGGCCGCAAGCGATCTGATTGCGGATTGCTTAAAGCTTCGCCACACGGTGCTCTCGATCGCGCGAAGTTCGCAGACCAAAGCAGAAAATTATGGTCAGCCAGCGCGAAGCGAGACCCCGTTGGTCACCCTGGCAAAAGACGAAAATGGGCACGAGCATCTTTTTGAAAGCGACATCGTGCTCGATTGCAGCGGTGTCGGTGCTCAGCCCAACTTCATCGGTGGCGGCGGAAGTCCCGCCGTCGGGGAACTGGCAGCTTGCCAGCATTTTGAATCTGGTGTGATCGATGCGCACGGTAAAGATGCCAATCGCTTTGCCAATCAGCAAATACTGTTAATCGGAGCAGGGCACACTGCGGCGACCAATATTTGCCAGCTGAGTATTTTGGCCCGTGAGTCGCTCGAAACGCACATCACGTGGATTACGCGCGAGGGAAAAGCCGACGGCCAAAACGGTCCGGTGACCGTGATCGAGGATGACACTCTTCCGCAACGCAGGCAAGTTGCCTGGGAAGCGAATCAGCTATTGATCGAAGAGAATGGGCACCTTGATCATTGGCCAGAAACGACGGTGAAGGCGGTTCACTACGAACCCCAGAACGATCACTTTCAAGTGACCCTCGCCGGGAAGCACTCCGGCGTCCATTCGTTCGACCGAATCGTGGCCAACGTGGGCTACCGGCCTGATCTCGAGATGCTGCGTCAGATGCAACTCGATCTTTGCCCCAATACAGAAGGGACTAAGAGCCTGATTCAGCCGGAACCCAATTTCTATATCCTCGGCTCTAAAAGCTACGGAAGAGATTCGAGCTATCTGATTTCGGATGGACTCGATCAAATTCGCCAAGTCTTCGCCATCATCGGTGATCGGGATAACCTCGACTTGTACGCGGAACCTCCCGGCGAGTCGAATCAGGCCTAAACGTTGGGTTGTCAGCAGCACGGGATATCCACGACGTAACGTCTATCTGTCAAGTGGACTATGGCTTTGCTATCACGTAATTTGTGATCAAAGTTTGGTCAATCTTGTTGCGATCTTCTTCGGGAATATTTGGAAAGAGCCTGTTTCCTGCGGGAAAATCACGGAAAACGCACGCAGGTCAGGCCAACCATTTCTTCGATGGCTGCGTACAGCTTGGCGTGCATTGGGCTACTTCATCCCTTATATTACGGGGATTATCACGCCTGATACTTCCGAAGATACTGTCCCCCATCGAGTCTACGAAGGCCTGAAGATGAGTTTGCCTGCGGTGCTGAAATCGATTTTTGGAATGATGTTGCTGACGCTTGTCCTGGCAACCAGCTTGCCAGCCGAACCAGTCGAGAGCGATCAACAGCAGGCCATTCGTCGGTGGATTCGTCAACTCGATGGCGATCGCTATGCCGAGCGACAACAGGCCGCCGGCGAGTTGGCCAAGCTCGGCAAGGAAGCGATTCCGGCCATCGAGAAAGCCGCACTTACCGGTACCGGCGAAGTGGCCAGCCGCTCGGTCGACCTGCTCAAAGGTTTCGCCAGCTCTCCCGAGGATGACACCTCGTCGCAGGCCTACTCAGCACTCAAGCGTTTGGCAGCTGGCGGCAATCAGACTGCCGGCTATATCGCCGAGGAAGCCATCGAGCAGCTCAAGCGTAAGCTCGGTCCCGGTCGCATTACCGATGACCAGCCACAGCAGCCGCCAGGTGACTTCAATCGCTCGGTGCAGATCTCCAACGATTTCAATGGTGACAAGACCATCGATGTCACCGAGAACGGCCAACGGGTCGTCGCTCGAACCATGGCCGGCGGGCGAGTAAGCGTTACCTGGCATCTTCCCGGTGGCAAGGCGCGCACCGTCGAGGCCGAAAGCGTCGACAAGTTGCAGACGCAAGATCAACAAGCATTTGCAAAGTTTCAAGAGCTGAATAAGATTGCCGAGGCCGGCCCCCGGCGACTTCCTAACATGCAGAATGCTCCCCGCGTTCATGTCCGCGTTCCCCAACGTGGCGAAGGCTTAGCGCCGTTTGCCGAAGTCGAACAACGGATGGAAGCCATGCGGGCCCGACACGAGCAGTTCGTCGACCAAATGCAAAAGACCATCCGGGCCCATCGCCTGCCTCCGGAAGGGGATGCCCCGCGAAAGATGGTCGATCAAAAGCAGCTCGAAGAAGTACGCCAGCGACTGTCCGACACGCTGAAACGTCTGGAAAACACCGAAGCCGGGACGATCGACCTTCTCGACTTGAAACGTCTTGACGAAGCTCTAAAACACATCGAATCGACGACCGATGCTTCGTAGTTAGTTCCCTTCGTCGGCATTCACATCTTGCGGAAGCAGCACCCGCCACTGCACGCGTGCGGCCTGCGTTTCTGGAATGGTCACTTCGTACTTGCGGTCAGGTACCGAGTTCAGAAAGTTCTTGACGACCTGGTCTGCTGTCTCTCGCGTACCACGCACGATGAGCACAATCGGTCGGTCTGGTGCCGACCGGTGAAGATACTGCGGCGTCGCTTCTCCTGGGCGGGTGTACGTCAGACCGAAATGTTGCCCGGCGTGTTCGGGAAGCGAGTAAATCGATTCGATGGGCAACAGCGAGTACGACTCCCACTTTTCCATGAAGGGGGGCTGACGTTTGGATGGAAGCCGCAGAACATCAGACTCAATGAGCCCCGAGGCAATCAGAACATCGGTGCTTTCCGTTGAATTCTCTAAGTCGGTGGCCACCGACGCGACCACCGTCCGCCAGTCTTCTCCTCGCATCGGTCCCAGGGAATGGGGCGTACGTAAACCGAACGCGATCACCACCGAGACAATCACTCCGCCGATCCGCCACATGCGAGCCGGGACAAGCGAAGCCAGGCTCACCAGTAACAGCGGGATCAGCGTTTCCGACGAGATCAAGTAGCGGCCAAAAAAGATTGCCGCCAGCCCCGTCGCCGTCGTGCACCAGGCCGCTGCAATCGGGAGGAAAACCATCCCGCCGATCAGCACCACGCGTTTCGCTTCCGCTGACCAACGCCGGGCATAGATCGATGCCAGCAGGGCGACCGGCACCAAAGCAGCTAAGGCCGTTACCCAGCGTGTCCATTCATTTTGCGAGGTCGCCGTGATGAACTGGGCCCAATTCTCGCGACGATCAAAGATGCTGCTCAGATGCGTTAAGGCAATCGCGACACCCACGGCCACGCAACCGGACGCCTTCAGTAGGCGATGTCGCTGGGAAGGACTATCGGACAGCAGCCACATGAACGCGGCCAGGCAGATGGAAAACAGCAACGTGCTGTAATGAAAGTAGAAGCTGCCGACGGTCGCGATCACCAAGAAGACCCAGTCTCGCTGGCGATCGTGCTGTACGATCTGCCAGGCAAGCACGACTTGCATCACAGCGATTACTTGCACAAATCCATACACGCGTGCTTCGGTGGCAAAGAAGATCCAGTCGATATCGATCGCGGCAATCGCACCGGCGGCCACGGCCACCCAAACGTCGCGGCTCCAGCGATGGGCGATCATCGTGATCAATGCCACGCAACACACTCCGCCGATCAGCGATGGAAGACGCAGCGACCACTCGCTCAGGCCGGTAAGCTGAGCCCATGCCCAGACGATCAGAAAGTAGAGCGATGCCTGGTTGCCCATCGCGGCCCGCTCTGGAACCTCTTGAATGCCATCCGAGACGACCCATGCCGTGTGCAACTCGTCGACCCACAAGCTTTCGCCCATCGACGGCAGTCGTAACAGAAGAGCCAAAGCGGCAATGCCCAGTCCCAGCAACGCACTGGTCTTCCAAGAAGGGAGGGCAGAGGACAGGTTAGGCTCGTTGGTATTCACGCCGATTGATTCTAATCGGCATACGCGATCAAGCTAGGGTCCTGCTAGGGTAAACCATTGAATAAGTTGCCGGCAATTTCAGCGTGCCAAGTCGCTTGGAACGCCTGCAACGAATTGCCAAAGGGCTTGATGAATGAACCGCCCGGTCACGGAATTCGTTACCAGAATCGTAAGGGCCAAAGCCCCTGGTAGCCGAGCGGCTAGAGAGAAAGTGCGAACGTAATGCTGAAACAACCCCGCGGTCTATTCAGGAGCGACAGTCACCAGTTCTTCGTGAATCGATTCGACCTGAGCGGCATCGATCACGCGGATTTCTTCGGCGTAGCCAATCAAGAGGGCCAGATCGCACAGGCGGTTGATCTCGCGCGGATTGCCGCGGGTGATCTCGAACAAACGCTGTAAACCTTCGGCGACGAAGATATCATCCTCGCAGCCGGCTACTCGCAGGCGATGCGTGACGTAGGCGGCGGTTTCATCCGGCGTAAAGCAGCGCATTAGCGACTTCACGCCGATGCGGCTTTCCAGGGAAGGGAACCGCTCGACCGCCGGGATGATGGCCGTCTGCCCGACGAGAACCAGCGTCAGGTCCAGCTTGCCGTCGGTCTCGAAGTTGGTCAACAGACGTAGCGTTTCCAGCGAAGCATGGTCGCTCAGGAGATGGGCATCGTCCACGACGATCACGGCGTGGTTGCCTGCTCGTGTGTTTGCCGCCAGAAACTGCTGCAATTGCCAGACGTTCTCGCTCGCGCTGCTGGTGCCGCTGGCCTGAGGGCTGCGACCGAGGTTCATCAGCAGATACGGAATCAGGGCATCGCTGGGTAGTTTCGGGAAAACAAGGTGAGCTTTGGGCGAAAACGTGTCAGGTAGTTGCATCAGCAGCGATCGAACTAGCAGGCTTTTACCAAGCCCGCACGATCCGGCCAAGATAGCGGCCCCGCGGCGGTTTTCGACGGCGTAGCGAAGCTTGAGAATCGCGGCCTGAGCCGACTCGGAAGGGTAGTATGCCGCTTCCGAGTAGGTGTTCTCGAACGGACGAGATTTCAGATTCCAGTACGCTTCGTACATCGAGCTCTCTGCTTTCGCCTACCGTAGGGCAGTGCTGACTTATCGCCAGAAGTTTTCGGCGATACCAATCACGTTGATTTTACGCTGCTCGAGCTTGGGCAAGATTTGGCTCAATTCCTGATCGTGAGTGCCTCGGGCATCGCGTACGATCAGAACGCTATGCATCAAAGCCAGACGCTGCCAAGCTTCCGGTCGATCGCCGCCATCCCACAGAACGATATCGTAATCTTGGGTGAACTGCTGCAGTTGACCAGCCGATAACTCGGCCAGGTTTCGATAGCCGGCCGGCAGGATGGCAATCGGTTGATCGGCGGCCTGAATCATCCCTTCGTACAGGGTTTCGACGGGCTCGGTAACAGGGCCAGCTTCGGTCAGGCCCAGGCGAACGGTCAGGCTTTCGTTGCCGCTACCTTCGTCGATGATCAGAACGCGGCGACCCTGAGCAGCCAGCAACTTGGCCAGGCACATGGTCATCGTTGAGCAACCGGTGCCGTCGCCCAGCGAGACAAGGGCCAGCGATTTGATGGTGCTGGAGATGCTGCTGGCCAGTGCTGCCCATTGATCGTGGCACAGATCGAGAACCATGTCGGTTTCTTCCGGCCAGTGAAGCGTTTCGGTTTCCCACTTAGGGTGTGCTAACCGACGCTGACGATAGGCTGTCGTAGCCGTCGCTTCAGACTTTGTGTCTTCCGTTTCTGTCTCGGCCGCTGTGGGCAATTCGGCCTGGGGTGTCCCAGCGACGAACGTGAAGCTGGGTTCATTCGATGGCTCCGGGGGCTGCTCAGGCTGAGGTTCCCACGTATTAATTTCGATGGTTGGAGTCGGCAGTTCTAGTTTCACGGGCTGGGTCGCTTGTGCAGAGACTGGATTGACCGGGGTGTGCTTGCGTCCCGCCCGAACCATCAGGCGATCGAGCGCTTCGGCCACGGCGGCCGTATTTTGGGCAGCGAGCAGGAACTCGTCTTGCATGCCGGCTTGGTCGCTATCCGATTCGTCATACGAACCGATTAGCGGAGAGCCAGGCATATCGATGCGGATGCCTTGGGTTTTCCAATGTTGCAGTTCGCTGAGGGTCGGTTTACGCGACATCGTGCGAACCGGATCGGATGACTTCTGCTGCGATGATTGGGATGAATTCATGACGGACTCCGACGAGTGGGCCGATTGCTCCGAGTTATAAGCACGTATAAAAGCGCGGTCGAGTTGGCTCATTAGCGAGATTCCAAGTCGAGGGGCTGAATTCCGCCCAGGCGAGCACGAGGCTGAGCAGCTTCCTGCGGCATCGACGAGCCTGAGTAGGGACCGAAGCCCCATTGGCCATTGTCTTGTTGAGGACCAGTAGAAGGCGTGTTCTCGGGCCGGTGGCTGTTGACGACTGGAAAGCCAGCCTGATGCTGGTAGCCTTCGTGGATTTCAGGCATTTGTGTGCCAGGCGAGGGACCGCTACCGGTCGAGTTCTTCTCTACCAGGGTTCCATTTTGCATGGCATAGTTGCTTTCTTCTGCCTGCATCCAGTGGCGTCCGCCACCTTCTCCGGCCGGAGGAGCGTACTGCGATGTCCGCGTATCGCCCATGCCCATCGACCCACCAGGCAAAGGACGCGTTTGCGAAGGTTGCGGTTGGCCTGGCTGAGATTGCGAGCCATCGAAGTTCGGTACGTCGCCGGTCGGTGCGGGGCGGTTACTGCCGGAGTAAGGAGTGATCGGAGGCTCTTCGAAGTTCGGCTCTTTGTTAGAAGGACCGAACTGCCAGACTTGATTCGACGGCGAGTCGATGGAAGGAGCACCCAAGCTGCCCCCTTGGGCAGGGTTGCCGTAAGGGCTGGCCGACGTTTCGACGTTCATCGAAGCTGGCGTCGCGATGTTGGTCATCTGCGTGTCGCGAGACGGATTGGACATCATCGTATTGGGTGACATGCTACGCGAGGGAAGCGATGCCATTTGTGTAATCTCGTTATCCAATGGTTCGATTGTGATCGTTTCGCTTGGATCGGCAGCCGAGCCGGCGTTCCAAGCCGGGGCGTCCCCCAGTTCGCCGGTCGAAACGAACAGGTCTTGCGGTACGTTCTCGACGGGTGATTCGTCCGATCCGCCACTGCCGCTCAGCGCCCAAACGCTGACAAACAGAAGAGACACGGCGATACCACCGAGCACCAAGCGGTTCTTCATCTGGCCGCTGAGCAGCGACACACGACGCTTTTGTCGCGTCTCGCCCGAGTTGTGAATGTAGCTTGGTTGGGCCGAAGGGGCAGGCTCTACACGCGGCTCAGGGGCGGCTTCTGCCTTGGGCTGCGGCAGTGGAGCGGCCTCACGTTGGGGCTCCGGCAACGAAGGGGCAGCGGCTGGGACCAGCAAGCTTTCGTGAGTGTCCCCTTCGTGCGGATCTTCTCCCAAGAGGTCTGAGACCCAATCCTGCTGGGGCGCCGGAGCCGGTTCGGCCGGCGGCTGCCAGGTCAGGTCCTTCACACGAAGGACGATCGGATGACCGTAGAAGGTGCCTTGGGTGTCTTGGGTTTCGTGATTGTGGGGAGTACCCAATGGTTTCGTCATCGTTTCGGCTTCCTTGCCTGACGTAAGATCGACGCACAACGACCACGCGCTGAATGTGGCCCGTTGTCCTATCCATCGGTTCGGTTTGTAACGATCTTTAGCTCTAGATAAGAAAAATTGTGATTTCGGGCTAGGTAAACTTTAGCGATTAACTGCCGCTTGCCTGCCGGTTGTGAGGGAAACGGAAATCTGGGATATTTAGTAGGTTTGAAGTAGTGATTTCCCCCTCGCCATACTGCGATACGCTAGCTGGTTGCACCGCTGCTGCCAGCATCTAAGTCGGGTACTGGCGTGTATTTCAGTTCTCCGGAAGTAGTCCATGCCAGGTCCTCGATTCGCCGGTCGCCAGCACTCGATCTTCAACGACATCCAAAAGCGTATTCTGATTCTCGATGGTGCCATGGGTACGATGATTCAGAAGTTCAAGCTGACCGAAGCGGATGTCCGTGGCGAGCAGTTCGCCAACGAAGAAAAGGATCTTCGTAACTTCAGCGATCTGCTCTGTTTGACCAAGCCGGAGATCATTGAAGGGATTCACCGCGACTTTCTCGAAGCGGGCGCCCACATCATCGAGACCAACACGTTTGGTGCTACGCCGATCGCCATGGATGAGTTCGCGCTCAGCGCATCGCTAGCAACCGATATCAATGTTGCCGCGGTGAAGCTGGCCAGAAAGGTAGCCGACGAGTTCAACGACCGCGATCCGGACAATTTGCGTTACGTGGCCGGTTCGATCGGTCCGACCAGCAAGACGGCCTCGATCTCGCGGCGGATCGAAGACCCCGGCTTCCGTGATGTGAACTTCAACCAACTCGTCGATTCGTACCTGGTGCAGATCGACGCGATGGTCCAGGCAGGCGTCGATATCCTCTTTCCGGAAACGACCTTCGATACGCTCAACCTGAAAGCATGTCTGTTCGCGATTGAAAAATACTATCGCGAGCAGAAGATTGAACTGCCGGTGATGACATCGGTCACCATCACCGACGCTTCCGGACGAACGCTGTCTGGTCAAACGGTCGAAGCATTTTGGAATTCGGTAGCGCACTTTCCAATGCTAAGCGTGGGGATCAACTGCGCCTTGGGTGCCGAGCTGATGCGTCCTTACGTGCAAGAGCTTTCGTCGATTTCGTCGTGCTACATCAGTTGCCATCCGAACGCTGGTTTGCCCAACGAAATGGGCGAATACGATCAGACGCCTGATCAAATGGCGGCCACAATTCGCGAGTTTGCCGAGAGCGGCTGGTTGAATATTGTGGGCGGTTGTTGTGGTAGCACGCCGGACCATATCAAAGCGATCGCCGACACGATGCGCGACTTCGAACCTCGCAAACTGCACGAGCAGCCATCGCTAACGCGGTTGAGCGGTCAAGAGCCGTTCACGATCACGCCGAACACCAACTTCGTAATGATCGGCGAGCGAACCAACGTGACGGGCTCACGGCGTTTTGCCCGACTCATTCGGGAAGAGCTTTTTGAAGAAGCGATCGCTGTGGCACTGCAGCAGGTCGAAAGCGGCGCAAACGTGATCGATGTGAACATGGACGACGCTCTGCTCGACGGCGAAGCGGCCATGACGCGTTATTTGAACCTGATCGCGGCCGAGCCAGACATCTGCAAAGTGCCAATCATGATCGACAGCTCGAAGTGGTCGGTCATTGAAGCGGGCCTCCGCTGCGTGCAAGGCAAGTCGATCGTCAATTCGATCAGCCTCAAAGAAGGGGAAGAAGAGTTCCTCAGCAAGGCCCGACTCTGTCGCGACTATGGGGCGGCCGTGGTCATCATGGCCTTCGACGAAGTTGGACAGGCCGTCGAGCTCGATCGCAAAGTCGAGATCTGCAAGCGTGCCTACGACTTGCTGGTCGAGAAGCTCGACTTCGAACCGACCGATATCATCTTCGATCCGAACATTTTAACGGTGGCCACCGGGATCGAAGAGCATAATGACTACGCGATCAACTTCATCGAAGCAACTCGGCGGATCAAAGAAGTTTGCCCCGGAGCCAAGATCTCCGGCGGGGTGAGCAATGTGTCGTTCTCGTTCCGCGGCAACGACGTCATTCGTGAAGCGATCCACGCCGTGTTCCTGTACCACGCGATTAAAGCTGGCCTGGATATGGGGATCGTCAACGCCGGTCAGTTGACTGTCTACGACGAAGTGCCAACTGAATTGAAGGACTTGATCGAGGATGTCCTGTTCAACAAACGCGAGGATGCGACCGAACGCCTTGTCGATTTCGCCGAAACGGTCAAGCATCAAAAGGGCGCCGGCCCGAAGCAAGAGGATCTTTCGTGGCGAGAACAACCGGTCGAAAAGCGGCTGTCTCACTCGCTTGTCAAAGGGATCGACCGCTTCATCATCGAAGATACCGAAGAAGCCCGTCAGAAAGCCGAACGCTGCCTGCATATCATCGAAGGTCCCTTGATGGACGGGATGAATGTCGTCGGCGACCTGTTCGGTGCCGGCAAGATGTTCCTGCCTCAGGTGGTCAAGAGTGCTCGCGTGATGAAGAAGGCGGTCGCGCATCTGCTTCCTTTTATGGAGAAGGAAAAGGAAGAGATGGGCACGACCGACCACGATGCCCGTGGCAAGATTTTGATGGCGACGGTCAAAGGAGACGTTCACGACATCGGCAAGAACATCGTGGGCGTGGTTTTGGGTTGCAACAACTACGAGATCATCGACCTGGGGGTGATGGTCCACTGCGACAAGATTTTAGCGGCGGCGAAAAAGCATGGAGTCGACGTGATCGGCCTGTCAGGGCTCATTACGCCGAGCTTGGACGAGATGGTCCACGTAGCCCAAGAGATGCAAGCCGCCGGTATGGACATTCCACTGCTGATCGGCGGCGCAACCACCAGCGCTAAGCACACGGCGGTCAAGATTGCTCCGGCCTACGATCATGCGGTGGTGCATGTTTTAGACGCGTCACGCAGTGTGGGTGTGGTCGATCGGCTCTTAAGCAAAGAGAACTCGCCGGCCTTTTTAGAAAAGAATCGCACGCTGCAAAAGGAGCTTGTCGATTCGTATCGCAAGCGTCAGGCGATCACGCTCGTTTCGTTAAAACAGGCCCGCGAAAAGCACTTTGAAACCGACTGGTCAAACGTTGACATTGCGACCCCTTCGTTCACCGGTACCAAGACCCTTAAAGAGTTTCCACTGGAAATTCTCCGCGACTTTATCGACTGGTCGCCGTTTTTCAACTCGTGGGAGTTAAAGGGCAAGTACCCGAAGATCTTTGAAGATGAGTACGTAGGCGAAGAGGCGAAGAAGCTGTTCCACGATGCGAACGAACTTCTCGATCAGATCATTTCCGAGAAGCTCTTTACGGCCAACGGCGTGTTCGGCTTCTGGCCCGCAGCGGCCGACGGAGATGACATTGTTGTCTATGACCCGAACGATCCTGAAGAGGAAATCGAACGCTTCTTTACGCTACGTCAGCAATGGGAACGTAAGGGGCAAAAAGACTTCCGAGCCCTGGCCGACTACATCGCCCCGGTAGGAAGTGGACGACGCGATTACATCGGATCGTTCGCCGTGACGACCGGGATTGGCTGTCAGGAGTTGGCGTCTAAGTTCGATGCCGATTATGACGACTACAACTCGATCATGGCCAAGGCTCTCGCCGATCGTCTGGCCGAAGCGTTCGCCGAGTGTCTGCACTTAGAGGCCCGCAAGGCGTGGAAGTTTGGCGAAGGAGAATCGCTTTCCAAAGAAGAGTTGATCAAAGAAGGCTATCGCGGCATCCGTCCCGCCCCCGGCTATCCGGCTCAGCCTGACCATACCGAAAAATGGACTCTCTTCCGTCTGCTCAATGCCGAGCAAGAGACAGGCATCGAACTGACCGAAAGCCTGGCCATGATGCCGGCAGCAAGCGTATGCGGTATGTATTTCGCCCACCCGGCCGCGCGGTACTTCGCCATTCATCAACTGGGTCGCGATCAGGTTGAAGACTACGCCAAGCGTAAAAAGATGCCGCTGAAAGACATTGAAAAGTGGCTCTCGCCAAACCTCTCGTACGACCCGTAAGCGTGCGAGAGTGATCGTAGAAATCAGGATGCGAAAAGCGAAGCGTATCGCACCCTTCTGAAGCTTGGGGCTATGTCGTGCCGACGGCGTTGACGGCTCCTGAAGCGGCGTTCTTGGGCGATAGTACGAGGAACTTGCTTTGGTTGTGATCGGTCACGTCGAACGCGGCGACCTTTCCGATCAAGCTGAAGTGGCGTACGAATCCTTTGGCCGGAATGATCAAGTTGTCGTCTTGAACCTTCGTCGCGATGGCTTCATCGGCGGTTGCGCGGACGAACTTGATCAGGATTCGCCCGGTCGGTGGATCGTAGCCCAGCACGGCGTAGTCCATCCTGGCTCGCTTGTTCTCGATGTTCTTCAGCGGAATGACCAGGTCGCCATTCATTTTGCGAACGTAAGCAGGGCTGCGAGTCTTGGCATCAATCCGCGGCGAGTACATCTGAAAGGCCGTTTCCATGCCTTCGACGTTGTCATCGGCCAGGTACTGAATGATGTCCGAAATCGAAAGCACGCCGACCAGCGTGTGATGGCTATCGATCACCGGCAAACATCCGATTTTGTTGGTTGCCAACACGTAGGCAGCGCGGGCAAGCGGGATGTCAGGTCCGACAGTGATTGGTTTTTCGGTGGTGATCATTTCTTCCACACGCTTGTGCGGAGCTTCGTGCCCTTCCGGCTTCATGCTACTCATCAACGCACGGACGATATCACGCTGCGAAACGACGCCGATCACTTGTTTGGTATTGTCGACCACTACTACGCGGCGTAACGAATATCGGGCCATCAGGTCGGCGACGATATTGACGTGCGTGCCGACGGTCGCGGTATGTACCTTTACCGACATCACGTCTTGGACGTTCCCCTGTAGTTGCTTCGAGATCGTTTCGATAGCGGTCATGCTTCCCTGACGTCTTCTAATATTTCCGGTCGAGAGAGACGGAATAGCCTGCTCTCTGGCGACTCAATCATCATGTTGATTTGCGATAAGTACCGATAGGCTGGCCGGCGTTATTGAGACGCACGCTTTACCTCTTGCCGATCGGTGAAACTATAGCATCGAAAAATCAACGTGGAGGGGTGCGTTATACCGCGGTGCCTGGGCGATGTCCCCAAGGCTTGGAAGAAGGGGGCCGCTATTGACGATTGCAACGATCGCACGGAATTGAGCGGGGTAAATTCCCTTAAGATGCGTGGCCAGTCACCAGAGGAGTAGGTCTAATTTTCCGGCTTGTACACATGCTGAATTTCTGTTTCCGGAAGCTGCGTGGCAAGGGTCGCTGCTCCTTCGCCGGTAACGCCGGTACGGGTGACTATCAGCGTTTTGAGCTGCGTCATCGGCGCAAGTTTTTGCAGTCCGTCGTTGGTCAATGAGGTCGATCCGAGGTGTAGCCAGGTGACGCTGGGAAGCTTGGTCAGCTCTTCAATCTGAGCATCTCCGATCGAGTTGCGGTCGAGGTTCAGCCATTCGAGCGAGGTCAGTTGGGCCACGTTGGGTAGCGACTGATCAGTGATTTTGGTGGCCCACAGATTGAGTTTCTTCAGACCATTGTGGTTCAGCAAATGTTCGACGGCAGCATCGCTGAAATTGGTTTCACTCACATCGAGATCTTCTAGCGCGTTGAGCTCGGCGAGTGACTCGAAGCCGGATCCGTCAATCTTCGTGCCTCGCAAGCGAATACGTTTTAGCTTGGTGAACGGGGCCAGTTTCGCCAGGTTTGCTTCCTGAAAGGGCGTGCCGAACAGGTACAGTTCTTCCAACTGTTTCAGTCCGACCAGTCTGTCGAAGGTGGCTCCTTCGACGGCCGTTTCATCGAGCCCAAGGACCTTCAATTGTGTGAGCCGACCCACATGCTTCAGGTCGGCATCGGTGATCGGATTTCCCCGGAACTGCAGGTTTTTTAGTTTGCCGCATTGGCAAATTTGGCCCATGGTGGCCCCCGTGACCTGGGTTTCTCGTAGGTCGAGTACTTGCAAGTCTTTCGGTGAGCCAATCCCGTTGAACATGGCATTATTCACAGGACAACCTCGTAGAAGCAGCTTCTGCAGTTTGGGAAGCGTCCCGATTCGCTTCATAAGATTCTCGTCGATTGGTTTTCCTGAAAAGTCAACTAGAACGACCGCGCCGCTGCCATCCTTCTCGATGCGTCCGCCAGCATTGACGAGCATTGCTTCGGCGGCCAGTTCATCTTGAGTGGGGGCGTGGGCACCAAGCTGAGAGGGCGACGAGGTATCGTCCGAATTACAACCAACGACTAAACAGCAAAGTAAAAGAATCAACAGCAGACGCATGGCCTAGGGTCCTCAGCAGAAGCAAATCGCGCGGGGTTAATCCTTATTCTAACGCGAACGTGTTATCTCGGCACCGGGAATTCAGACAGAAACTCCCGCGACGTAGCCGCTCGACCAGGCCCACTGGAAGTTGAATCCGCCAATGCGTCCATCGACATCGCAGATCTCACCGCACAGATACAGGCCTGCCGCAATCCTCGATTGCATTGTCTTCAGGTCGATTTGCGAAAGGGGAACACCGCCGGCTGTCACCTCGGCGACCTTGAAACCCAGCGTTCCGGAGACCTCCAACGGATAGTCGAGGACGACACCTACCAAGCTCTTACGCTGAAGCTTAGTCAGGTCGACGCCCGTTTGCTCAGGCCGGATTTCGCAAAATGCCAGCAAGTGATCGACGAGCCGATCAGGCAGACGCTCGCGCAGATAGCCGCGAATCGAACGACGTCCAAGCGATTGCAGGTCGGCTTGCAGCGTTTGGTCAGAGAGCTCAGGCAACCAGCCGACGCTCAGCCGCACCGCTCGTTCGGCTGAAGCGGCGATCCAGTGGCGGCTTATGTCTAAAACGGCTGGCCCCGAAAGGCCCTTGTGCGTGAGCAGCAGGTCTCCGTGAACCGTTTCAATGCGTTTTCCGCTGGCCTCGGTCAGCTGAAGCGTGGTCGGCAGCGAGATACCGGAAAGCTGTTTCAGAGGATCGCCGTCGGCAAGCTGCAAAGGGACCAGGGCAGGGAAGGTCTTCGGGGTTAGCTCGTGCCCCAATCGGCGAGCCATTTCCAGGCCATGTCCGTCGCTGCCTGTCTGAGGGACGCTCTTGCCTCCGGTGGCCAAGATCACCTTCGTGGCGACTAAGTGTCCCCAAGGACCGGTGATCTCGAACGACGGCTGCGCGGATTCATCGGATGAAGCCCGGATGTTCTCGACGCGGTGATTCAAACAGATCTCGATTCCCAGGCGATCGACTTCGGCCAGCATGGCGTCGAGAACGGTGCGTGCTTTATCGGTCGTGGGAAACAGCTTGCCGGTCGGCTCGCGTTTTAGCCGCACGCCTAGCTCGGCGAAGAATTCGATCGTTTGGGGCTGGGTGAACCGGTTCAAGACTTTCTTGATGGTGTTGGGGGAGCTGCCTGAAAAGTCCTTCGGGGTGACCTTTTCGTTGGTCACATTGCAGCGGCCTCCCCCTGCAATAAGTATCTTTGCACCAATGCGTTTGGCCCCGTCCAAAATGACGATCCGTCGTTTGGCATCGGCCCTGGCCGTCCAAATGGCAGCAAACAGCCCGGCCGCACCACCACCTACAATGGCCACATCGGCTCGGTTTGACGTGTTGTTTTCACTCAAGTTAACATTCCCCTAGAGGGTTGTAATGTGCTTGCCCAGAGGGATGCTGGCAAGGGGCCCCATAGTAAACTGGTCGATTCATCACATTGCTTTCTATAATCAAGGACACCGTTGCCTGGTCAGGTGGGGCTACGGTTAGCATAATATTTTTCAAGTTGTATCCTTTTCGAGATTTCATGATGGAGCGAATCTTCGCTATTCTGATTTTGGTCGCGGTGATCTTGCCGTGCGGTCTGGTCGCGGAAGATCGTGCTGCAGGCGATCGTATGGGCGATCCTCAAGCCGGGTACGAACACCTAATCAATACGCCCTATCTGCCCCCTTATTTCGATCAAGAGACCTTCGACAACGTCTGGCGGGTCTGGCCCAAAACGCTTCGCGATCAGGCCGAACAGGCCGATGCTGACCAGCGGCGGCAAATGGCTTTCGAACGTTACGGTCTGACGGGACGTGTCGAGGACCCCACCAAACCGCTGCAGTATGTGGTCGATAAAAAAGGGACGTGGACGCTTAATTGCTTCTCGTGTCATGGGGGGCAAGTCGACGGTAAAACCATCGCTGGTCTGCCCAATAATCGTTTCGACTTCGCCGGAATCACGGACGAAATCCGTCTGACTAAGGCCCTGCTCGGCAAAAAACTGGTGCCGACAGATTACAGCTCTCTGGTCTTTCCGATGGGTAACAACAAAGGAACGACCAATGCCGTGAACTTTGGTGTGGCCTTGTTGTCGCTGCGGGATGCCGATCTGAAACTAGTCCCGGGGGCCAGCTTTCCCAAGATGTTGCATCACGATATGGAGCCTCCGCCGTGGTGGCATTTTGTGAAAAAGGAGAACCTCTACCTCGATGGTTTTGCGCCCAAGGGGCATCGAGGGCTGCTTCAATTTACGCTCGTCAAGGAAAACAAGGCCCAGGCGTTTCGTGACCGCGAAGAGGACTTTCGCGATGTTTACGCCTATTTGAATTCGCTTGAAGCACCCAAGTACCCCGGTAGTGTCGATCAGGCCCAGGCCAAGCAAGGGCGTATCGTCTTTCATAATCATTGCAGCGAGTGCCACGGCACCCACGGCGAAAACGCAGACTATCCCGAACGCATGGTGCCGATCGACGTAGTGAAGACCGATCGGGCCCGTCTCGATTCGCTCTCGCCGGCACATCGCGAAGGATACGGCCAGAGCTGGTTTAATTCGTATGGTCAGCAGGCCGGCTTGATTGCCGATCCCGCCGGTTATGTCGCCCCTCCGCTGGATGGCGTGTGGGCGACGGCTCCTTATCTTCATAACGGCTCGGTACCCACCTTGTGGCATCTGCTGCATCCAGACGAGCGGCCCAAGCTTTGGCGCTGGAAGAGCCTGGGTTACGATCACCAACGAATGGGTATTTCGGTCGAAGTGCTCGATGAGGTTCCCCGCGGGCTGTCTTCGATCGAAAGACGCGAAGTCTTCGATACGTCGCGGTTTGGTAAAAGTGCCTCCGGACACGACTTCCCAAATGTGCTGAACGACACGGAAAAAGCAGACCTCCTCGAGTATCTAAAAACCCTATGATTTTCGGGCGAAAACACGCCACTTGCCCCCTGATTGGCCCCTCTGCCAGATTGACACGGTAGGGGGACTCGATACCATGAATCGTTGAGCGAAAGCCTTTAAAAAATCAGCGGTTACGACCAAACCGCGTCACACGAAACAGGCCGGCGGCCTGAACAAGGATTCTGAATTTCATGTCGACGCAACTGCTTGCAGCGAAAGCGGGGACCATCACCCCGGAGATGGAGTATGTGGCCAAGCGGGAGAACCTCTCTCCTGAGTTGGTGCGAGACGAAGTCGCCTCGGGTCGCATGGTGATCCCAGCGAACACGGTTCACCTTCAAGGTGGCCTCGAGCCGATGGCGATCGGCCTCGCCTCGACATGTAAGATCAACGCGAACATCGGCAATAGCGCCGTGACGAGTGATCTGACTGGGGAGCTCGATAAGCTGCACGTCGCCGTTCATCACGGGGCCGATACGGTGATGGATCTTTCCACCGGAAAAAACATCGACGAAATTCGCGCTCAGATCATCGCGAAGAGCCCGGTCCCCATTGGTACGGTTCCGATGTACCAAATGCTGGAAAACCTGGGCGGCAACATCGAAGACATGACGCCGCAGCACTTCCTGGACATGGTCGAGCATCAGGCCAAGCAGGGGGTCGATTATATGACCATCCACTGCGGCATTCTGCTGGAACACCTGCACCTGACGACCCACCGCGTGACCGGTATTGTCAGCCGCGGCGGTTCGCTGATCGCTAAGTGGATGATGGCCCATCGCAAACAAAACCCGCTGTATACCAGCTTCGACGATCTGTGCGACATCATGCGTCAGTACGACGTGACCTGGAGCTTGGGCGATAGCCTGCGTCCTGGTTCGTTGGCCGATGCTTCCGACGACGCGCAGTTCTCGGAACTCGATGTCCTGGGCGAGCTGACCAAGCGTGGCCGTGCCAACGGAACGCAGGTTATGGTCGAAGGTCCGGGCCACGTGCCGATGGATCAGATCGAAATGAACATGAAGCGTCAGCAGGAAGTCTGCGACGGCGCTCCGTTCTATGTGCTTGGCCCGTTGGTGATCGACATTGCTCCTGGCTACGACCACATCACCAGCGCCATCGGCGCAGCCATGGCCGGCTGGCACGGGGCAGCGATGCTGTGCTATGTGACCCCGAAAGAGCATCTCGGTCTTCCAGAAGCTGACGACGTCAAGCAAGGCGTCATTGCCTACAAGATCGCTGCCCATGCGGCCGACGTGGCTCGACATCGCCCTGGGGCTCGTGATCGGGACGACGCGTTAAGCCGAGCCCGCTTCTCGTTCGACTGGAACGAGCAGTTCCGCTTGTCGCTCGATCCGGAAACGGCCCAGGCCTACCACGATCAAACCTTGCCGCAAGATACCTTCAAGAGCGCACACTTCTGCAGCATGTGCGGTCCGAAGTACTGCAGCATGAAGATCACCGAGGAAATCCGCCAGATGGCCTCGCAAGACGAATTGATCGCCCTGGATACCGAAAAGGGTTCTTAATCTCCTAGGCATAATTTGGGGTGCCCGTGGCAATCGCGCACGCGGCATCCCTGCCTGCTTTGTGTAAAGCTTTGACTGCTCGACCGTAGGGTGTTGAGCAGCGCAGCGAATCGTACCATGTGCAATGGTTCGCGTCTCCATCAAGATCTCCGGTCCCCTCGCCAGGTGAAAGCGCATGCGTGGACGATGTTCGCATGGATTCGGAGCTTCTCCCTGCGACCGTTCACGCTGTTTAAACATCTTTTGCAGGCGATTGAATTCACCCCCTTGCCGTCCAAGCACGTTGAGGTGAAACGAGACCCACGCTAAAGCGCATTCCATTTCATCAGCAGGGTCTTTCTGTGGTGAAGGGGCGACCGGGGTAACTAGCTGCCACACGATCTCGGCCGGAGCTTTCACCAATTCTCCAAAGGCCGAGCAAATAAGGCACTTGCCAGGGTGTACTTGCAATTTATGGGGGAAGCGCTGCAGTGAGATAGTGCGCGCAGAAAATATTTTGTAGGTCCTCGCGCGGGGCAGCACTCTGGGGGCGAATAGGCCGTCTGGTGCAAGAAACTTCCCAGAAATCTAACGCTCTGAGCTCATTTCGCCGCGTTTTCTATGCGCACTCGCCTAGGACGAAAACCCGATAGTGTTGATAATGCTGCCATGGACGCGCCCTCAAATCCGTATGAATCGCCTGCCGATGACGGCACTACTGTTACGATCCCTGATCGCCTAGCTGGGGATCCGTCTTTCTGGGCGACAACGGCCACGCAGTTTTTCGGCGCGTTCAACGACAATATCTTTAAGCAACTGTTGCTGCTGGTGGCCGTGAACCAAGCCCTGCAAGGCAAAGGTGAAACCGATTACCAGGGGCTGGCCATGGTGGTCTTCGCGGCTCCTTTTGTGCTGTTTGCTGGGCCGACCGGTTATCTGGCCGATAAGTTCAGCAAGACGACCATCATTCGGATCTCGAAGGTGCTCGAGATCGTGGCGATGGCGATGGGGGTCGCGGCCTTCTTTTGGTACGACCAATTGGGGATGACCGGGCTGCTGCTGGTGTTGGCGTTCATGGGCTTTCAAAGCACCCTGTTCGCGCCGGCCAAGTATGGGATTCTGCCGGAACTGTTTCATGGCCGAGACCTGCCCAAAGTGAACGGCGTGTTCCTGATGACCACTTTCCTGGCGATCATCTTTGGAACCGTTCTGGCCGGAATTTTGCGAGATTCGTTGCCAGGCATGTTGTGGATGGCATCGTTGGTGTGCGTGGCGGTGGCGGTGATAGGTACGCTGACGACCATTCCCATTCGCCGGACCAGCCGGGCCACGCCCAATGCTAAATTCACGATGCAGGCCATCGGTATCCCTAAGAAGACCCGGCAACTGTTCGTGCAGGATCGCTCGATCTTGAAGGCCTTGCTGGCCTCGTGCATGTTCTGGCTGTGTGCGGGAATCGTGCAGCAGGCCGTCAATTCGCTGGGCAAAGTGCAACTCGAATTAAGCGATACCGAAACCAGTTGGCTCGGCGGGGCCATTGGGCTGGGGATCGGTTTGGGCTGTATGCTGGCCGGCGTACTGTCGAGCGGCAAGATCGAATTTCGCCTGGTGCAGATCGGTGCGTGGGGGATTTTGCTGTGCTTGGCCCTGATGGCGCTACCTGGCGGAAACCATGGTCATCTGCTGGGGTTGTGGGGCAGCTTGCCGGTGCTGGTGCTGATGGGGATTTTCACCGGGATGTTTTCGGTCCCGATACAGGTTTACTTGCAAGCGAAAGCCCCCGAAGACCAGAAGGGTCAGGTCATCGCCGAGATGTCGCGAGCCAATTGGCTCGCGATCTTTCTGTCAGGGTTCTTGTATTCGGTCTTCGATCAGGTTCTGATCTGGGGAGACCTGGCACGCTGTTATTTGTTTGGATTCACCCTACTCATCATGCTTCCGGTGGCTCTGTTTTATCACCCCCAATCGGAAACGCTCGAATCGGATAAGGATACCCAGTAATGCTCGGAGCATCTCTCGACATCGCGGCTTATATCGATCGCTTCAAGGCCGAACTCGACAAACTGGATCAAGACCAGATCAAAGGGTGGGCTGACTTGGTCTACGAGGCCTACGAGAACGGTAAGTTCGTCTACATCTTCGGCAACGGCGGAAGCGGCTGTAATTCAAGCCACATGGCCGAAGATTTCGGTAAGAGTTCGCTTCGCGAGAAAGACCTGGGCGACGAATCGCTGCGACGTCTGAAGGTGCTCAGCTTAACCGATAACGTTGGGTGGATCATGGCCGTGGGCAACGACATCGGCTACGACCAAGTCTTTCTGCAGCAGGTGATGAACTACGGTCAGGAAGGGGACGTTGTGCTGGCGATCAGTGGCAGCGGCAACAGCGAGAACATCTTAAAGGCCGTCGACTGGTCGAATCGGCACGGGCTCAAGACGCTCGGCCTGACCGGCTACGGCGGCGGAAAGCTCCGCGAGATGGCCCACCATAGCTTTCACGTTCCGATGGATGACATGGGCATGGTCGAAAGCATTCACCTGGCCATTTTTCACTGGGTGCTCAACGATGTGTTTGCTCGCATCAATGATGAAGGTCGTTACGCGAAATGAAAATCATCGGCGTAGAAATTGGTGGCACGAAACTGCAGACGACCCTGGCCGATGCCGATACGCTGGAATCGATTTGCTCGCTTCGCGAAGCGATTGTGCCGGCTAAGGGAGCCGAAGGGATACGTCAGCAGTTGGAAGCGATGATCCACTCGCTTCAGTCGCAGCATGAAGTCGATGCGATGGGCATCGGGTTCGGTGGCCCGCTCGATGCGAAGACCGGAATCATCACCACAAGTCATCAGGTTACAGGTTGGGATCAATTCCCGCTGGCTCACTGGTGTCGCGATCAGTTCGACGTCCCGACGGTAATTCGCAACGATTGCGATACGGCCGCACTCGCCGAAGCGACCTTGGGCTCTGGCAAGGGAAAGCAAAGCTCGTTCTATGTAACCGTGGGCAGTGGCATTGGGGGAGGGTACGTTGTCGATGGGCAGCTTATCGGCACGTCGCGACCGGCGTACGGAGAGATCGGTCATCTGCGTCCTGGTGTGCTGCATTCGGAAGCGGCGAACACGGTCGAGGCAGAATCGTCCGGCTTCGGCATCACCGAGGAAGTTCGCCACATCCTGCAAAGCACTGCTGCTGAAGATCAGGGGAACGACTATTGGGAATTGATGAACTGCTGCGATGGAAGTATCGAGGCCCTCACCACGCAAAACATTGCCGACGCCGCTACCAATGGAAACGGCATTGCCTGTGCGGTTTTGGCCGAGGCGGTCGAGACGCTGGGTTGGGCGATCGCTCAGATGATTACGCTAATGGCACCCGAAGTTGTGGTGATCGGCGGAGGTGTGTCGCTCATGCCAGAGAAGCTTTTCCTGTCGCCGCTGCGAGAAAACGTCGCGACGTATGTCTTTCCGCCACTGGCCAAAAGTTACGAGATTGTTCTGGCGGAATTAGGAGAAGCGGTAGTGGTGCAAGGGGCGTTGCTGTTGGCGAAGCAGTCGTTGGAAAAGTAAATCGTGGAAGAGAAGCGTGACTCCTGGCTTTCACAGATGCGATCGCCGACGGGCTACTCTAAGTTTAATTGCCGTTTGCTCCGTAAACTTCTGACTGTTCCACTCGTCCTACTTCGTAAACTTCCCGCGGAATTCCGGTAGCGGATAGTCGACCAGTGGCAGGTCGAGCCGGGCCAGTTCCCGGAGGCGATCGTAGCCGCGGCTGATGAGTTCTTCGCGCTGTTTGACGAAATCCGAATCGAGGTTTCGCTTGTCGAAATCGCCGGGACACTCGACCGGGGTAAATTTCTCGTGCACGATGAACTGGGCCAGGGCCGGATTGCACTTGGTATGCCGTTCTGGCGTGGTGTGTAGGACCTCGGGATCGAGCATGCCGATCACATAGCGAAGATACAGATCGCTTTCAAAGAGTCGTTCCACAGGCTGTCCGCAGACGTCGCACAGGTATCCTTCGTCGCATTTGGCCATCGGCTACCTTACCACTGAAAGAATTCGAGGCCGGGAATATCGCTCGGGTCGGCCCCGTGTATCGCTTGGACGAGCAATTCGCTGGCCTCGGCCTGCGTCACCGGTTTCTGCAGCGATCCGCCACGCTGCGTATCTGGCAAATCAAGCTGAATGTAGTTCTCTTCCCACATGAATTGTAGGATCTGGCCGTTCTCGCAGTAGATACCCAGGAACGAACCATGCTGCGGCGCGAGCGTTTGCCAGCGGTTCAAAATATCGGCTTCCTGACCATCGATCGTCGCGTTGGACTCGACGCCTTCTTGTGTGACGCTGTCAAAGTAGAAATATTTCATCCTTGAACCCTGAGAATTCGAAACGAAGCGAGAAAGGTAGCCTAACCAGCGGTCGGTTTGGGTTCAACCAGGACTGCCAATCGAAAAAGGCACACCACTCTCGAGAGCGGTGTGCCTTTGAGAGATTTTCAGGCACCGATTGCATTTCGGTCTTCAGGCTTCGCTTTCGTTTCTGGTATTTGGGAGACGGGCAAGACGCCTATTTCCCTTTGTTCTTGTTGAGCTTTTCGGATAGCTCGTCGACGGCTTCCTGGCGTTTGGGTTGCCGAGCGATGTTGGTGTCCTCTTGCGGGTCGCGTTGGTGGTCGTACAGCATCTTGGCGTACACTTCTGCCTGCTTCGAGGAGTACTCGGTATAGCGAAACTTATCGGTGCGAATCGTATCGCCGGCCCCGAAACGTCCGATGGCAAATGGTTTGCCGGTGGCGGAGGGGTCTTTCAGAAGTGGCACGAAGCTTTCGCCTTGGCAGTGTGCAGGGATATCGAGCCCGCACAGTTGGCACAGCGAAGGATAGACATCGACGAACTCAGTCAACGCGGCCGTCTTCTGCCCGGCGTATTTGCCTGGGACTTTAACGATTAAGGGGGCGTGCATCGAAGTTTCAAAACAAGAGTGTTTGCACCAGAGAGTGTGCTCGCCCAGGTTCCAGCCATGATCGCCCCACAGGACCACGATCGTATTGTCGGCCAGTTCCAAGCGATCGAGTTCATCCAGCAATTTGCCGATGTTGGCATCGGTGTAGCTGACACACGCGTAGTAGCCACGAATCATGTTGAGCGCCGTTTCTTCGCTGACGGGACCCTTCTTAGGAATGCCAGCGTAAGCCCGCAGTTCGCCTGAGTTATGGATGGCGGCGTCGGGGGCATTTTTCGGACGGTGGTAGGTCTCGGGTAAAGAGATCGTGTCGGGATCGTACAAGTCCCAATACTTTTTCGGCGCAACGAACGGGAGGTGGGGTTTGAAAAAGCCAACGGCCAGGAAGAACGGTTCATCCTGTTCTTTCAATCGACGGAGGTCTTCGATCGTTTTGTTGGCCAACTTGCCGTCGCCGTAGAAGTCGTCTTCGACCTCGGCCGATTCATAGGCAGGCCCTCGACGTTTGGGCGTTGTTTTCCTGGCGGCGATACTTTCCGGCAATTTGTAAGAAGGGGCACGTGGTCGCCATGGTTCTTCCGTCCAGCCTTTAGCGTTATCGCTAGGGTGATGGAAGATCTTGCCGTTGGAGATCGTCGTGTACCCGGCGTCTTTGAAGTAGGTGTTGAGCGTAGTGATGTTGGGGACTTCCTGCTCAGCCGAGGCAAGATGCGTCACAAAACGTTTGGGGGCAGGGCGAATGCTGGTCATCAGCGCCGCCCGCGAGGCTCCACAGGTGGGAACCATGCAATAGGCCCGCTCGAAGACGGTTCCCTGCGACGCCAGGCGATCGATGTTGGGAGAGTGGATATGTGACTTGCCGTAGCAGCCCAACTCGGGGCGAAGGTCATCGACCGCAATAAATAACACATTAGGACGATCGGCTGCCTGAATTGCTGAGAACGAAATGAGCGACAGCAGCAAGGGCAAAAGTGCACGCAACATAAGGAGGGGATTCCGTTAAAGGGCCGAGGGGAGATTCGAGTTTTATTCTTCTCATGACGGCCGAAAGTTTGCAACTATTTCGGAAAGAATAGTGGCGAATTTCTCAGGGCCGACCAGAGGTTTTGCGACAACGTGCCTGTGAATTGTACATGTAAATTAGTAATGCATGTCTGCATAATGTTTCATTGGGTACTTCCGAATTCGTTGTTATTCTTAAGAAATCACTTGGCGCGGTAAGTGGTTTTGATGAGCAGGTCAGCCTCCGTGTCCATCTCTTGTCTTGGATTTCTCGCTGCTGAGTGAATGGCCGTCCTTGCGGCGTGTTTTCCTTATTTGTATTTCCGCTACGGGACTTATTGCGAGTCCTACGAAGTCACGTACTAAGCGCCTCATAGCTTAGTCGTGGATGTGCCTCCTCTCTTTTCTTAAGGTTTCAAGTCATGTGCAACGCCTCTTGCAGCTTGATGGGTCGTCTTCAACGACGTGGTTTTACTCTGGTCGAACTCTTGGTGGTGATTGCCATTATCGGTGTTTTGATCGCCTTGCTATTGCCGGCCGTTCAACAGGCCCGTGAAGCGGCTCGCCGTATGCAGTGCACCAACCAACAAAAACAACTCGCTTTGGCGATGCACAACCATCACGATACGTACGGAAAGTTGCCTGCCGGTAGCTTTAATAATTCTGCTTGGGGACGCGATTCTTACTCGTGGTACTGCTACATTTTGCCGTTCATCGAAGAGAATGCGATGTACGAAGAACTGAATTTTGATGAGAAGATCAATGGCGGTGCTTCGGTTCGTAGCTACGCTCGGATGCAGCTGTTAGATGCGATGCTATGTCCCTCGGACGATTCCAAAATTCAGGAAGTGGGGGCCGACAACTGGCAGAACTCACTGCACAACTACGTTGTTTGCTATGGCGACTCAAACTTCAACTCAGGCACACCGTGGAACGTTGTCGACGGCTACACCGGCAAGGCCGGAATGTTTGTGCCTGAGCAGGCAGCAGGCCTGCGGGATTGTACCGACGGACTCTCGCATACGCTGTTGTTCTCGGAGATCATCACGCCGTCGCAAGAGGATTACTGGAGCAGCATCGGGCGTGCTCAAGTGGCAATGGGTGCCGGTTTCACCACATTTTTGACTCCCAATGCGGATGCGAACGATCGTACCAACCGCTGTCACTTGGAACTGGGGGGGGCGCTCGGCCAGAAGTGCACCCAGCATGCCGACTGGGACTGGGGAGCCAATGTGGTCGCCCCGCGCAGCTGGCATCCCGGGGGCGTGAACGTGGCTCTGACCGATGGGTCGGTCCGCTTCGTCGCCGAAACGGTCAATCTTACGGTGTGGCGTGGGCTGGGGACTCGCAGTGGTGGTGAAGTCTTAGCCGAGTTTTAGTCGGCTAGGACACTTCATTCCCCTCTGCACGTTTAACCAATAGGAGATTTATCATCATGGCGAACCCCTCATCACGCAGCTTGATATGTTTGGCCTTATTGTTCTTCGCGGCACTGGCAGCCGGGTGCAACGAAGATGGCAAAATATCGGTCGATGGAACGGCCTCTTGGAATGGGCAACCGATCGAAAAAGGCTACATCGAATTGCAACCGATCGGCGAAGGTCACTTTGCTAGTGCCGAAATCGTCGACGGGAGGTTCACTCTGCAAACGACCCCAGGCAAACGTTTGGTGAAAGTGATCGCCAAGAAGAAGGTAGGTGAAACTCCGCCATCGGACCGAATCCCGGAAGCCCAGCCGATCATGTTTCAGTTTGTTCCCCCCAAGTTCAATTCGGAATCAACGTTGGAGATGGAAATCTCGGCTTCCCAACCCAGCTTGGCAGTCGAATTAGAAGGGGAAGAACTGCAGCCTAAGAGCGGTCTTTCTGCGGACGACAAGCGAAAGATGAGTTTGTAATCGGACGAGCGTTGGTATCCTTGCGGCGGACGGCAAGCACCAGGGACCGATCAAGCGGGTTCGAGAAGTTTTCCACGATGAGGCAGCATCGCGGGAAATTTCTCGGCCCGTATTATTGTATCGGTCGAGTGTTCACACTTTGGTTGCGTAGCCCATGTACGAGCAGGCCATGTCGCGAGTCCGGATTGTCTTCATCTGGTCGGCAAACCCGCGAAAATCGATCTTGCCCGTCTTGAGACGACGCAGTTCTTGGACGACACGCAGGCCGTTGATGTTAGGCCCCATTCCCACAAAGTCTTGTGCGGCCATGCCATTGTTGGCGAATAACGCCGTCAGTTCTTTCGGTCGCACAAACATTCGCCAGTCATGGAGGTTTTCTGGGATATAGGATGTCCAGGACCATTCCTGGGCAATTTTGATATAGAACAGCCAACTGATGAACGTACGGTTTACGGTATCAAAGCAGTAAACGCCATCAGGCTTAAGGACACGCGTCGCGTCGGCAATAACTTGTTCTAGGTCTTGCACGTGTTCCAAGACATCGCAGCAGCAGATGACATCGAATGAGGCGTCATCGCAAGGAAGGTGTTCGGCATAGCCAACGTGGTAGGTGATATCGAGTCCCGACTGAATCGCGTGTGCGCGAGCGACTTCAATGGATTCGGCCGAGGGGTCGACACCGACCACTTCGCATCCGCGTTTGGCAAACTCTTCGGTCAGGAATCCGCCGCCGCAACCTACATCAAGCACGCGGCAGTTGGCCAGCTTCTTTCCCAGGCGTTGTTCGAGCACTTCGTCGAAGTAATCAAAGCGGCATGGATTCAGGTGGTGCCGCAGCAGGCAAAGCACTGAGTCTTCGGTCCACCACGTATCGGCGATGCGTGAATAGACTTCGTTATCAATCACGGTGTCAGTCGGAGCAGGCATGCGATAATTCTTTCGCGAGGCAGTCGTGGCAATTAACGATCCGGCCCAGATCTCTTACGAGATCTGCTGCGTGGAACTAGCAGTTGCTGGGAAAACATCTTCCCCGAACATCCGCTGCCGGATTTCTTCGGTAACGGGGCCATCCGGGCCACTTAAAAGATAATCAGGCATCCGTGAATGATCTTTGGCTAACAACGGTAGCACGCGAAACCTTAGTGCATCGTTAGCTTTACCACTGAAATAGAACAAGCGTTCGAACCAATGGCTATAGGTATGAATGATATTGAAATAATGATCGTGAGCTTCCGCATAGCCGTGGCCAGCGGCGTCCCAGTCGTCGGTCGATTTCAAGCGGTCGGTGAGTTCGCGTACGTCACGTAAAGTGATCGCCATGCCTTGGCCATACATCGGGTCGTTATTGGCAGCGGCATCTCCGATCAGCGCGATATTGTTTTTGTATGGATGTGCAATCCAGACATCATCGGAAGGGAAGCTGGCCAGAGGTGCGATCGCTTCGGAGCCTTCAAACCACTCGGATTCAGCACCCGAGGCAATCGCTTGTGCGACTAATTCAGGGACGTCCTTGGGACCCTGGAGTCGAGGACGCGTCGTGTTCAAATAACTGAAATAGACTCGAACACGTTGCCCGCCTTGGGGAAAGAGGGCCACAAGTTGGCTCTGCCGCGTATCGAAGATCGACACGCTGGTGTCTTGCGGGACATTCATATTGTCCATTAGCACACCAGAAAGGATACGTTCGGCTGGATCATTGAGGACTTCAAATCCTCCTAAACGACGTGTGGCAGACATGCGGCCGTCTGCACCGACGACGATCCGAGCTTTCACCGTATGCGCAGCACCGTCCAGCATGAACGTGACCACTGGCTGAGAGTCAGGTTGAATGTCTCGCGCAACTGCTCCACGAAGCACGGTGGCCCCGGCATCGCTGGCAGCTTGTAGCAGAACTTCCTGCATCCTTGGGTGATGAAAAGCCAGCTCCGACGATTGACACCGAGTGGTCGTCGGAAGATGGCGGCGTTCCAGCTTCATCTTGCCGAGATAGCCTTCGACCCAAGGGACCTCTTGGGCACACGTATCGAGCAGCAACTGAAAAATTCCGAGCGATTTCGCTTCGGGACTTCCCCAGGGGGCCATCGCATCGCCACGGACGCGATCTTTGAAAGTGCGATCTTTCTCAAGAACGAGAACACGGGCACCATGTTGGGCCATTACTTTGGCCAACGTAGCGCCACCCATGCCGCCTCCGATGGTGACAATGTCGTAGCTGTCGGAAATCATTCAGAACTCTGGATCGAATCGAGGTCAAACTGCGATAGAGCAGGGGTACGCAGGAATTTATGATCTTTATAAAATACTAGGAAGTCTGGGGGGATTCTACTGTTGGTGTTGGGAATGTTATGAAAAGGATCAGCCATCTCCTGGGTGGCCGTTTGCTGGAGTCGCTGTGGACTTTTGTTGACCATGGCCTTGAGCTGTTTCAAAATGGTGCTCGACTTTTCTCCGTTTCCTCATGCCGAGATCCCATCATGAAATCTGCCTGTTTTGCTTTCTCGTTGCTATTGCTCTTCGCTGCGGATGTTATCGCCCTGGGCACCCCAGACAGGTTGCCCAACGTCCTTTTGATCGTGACCGACGACATGGGCTACGGCGATATGAGCAGTCAGGGGGCGAAAGGGTTTAGTACGCCAAACCTCGATAAGCTGGCGGGGCAGGGGACTCGCTTTACTAGCTTCTATGTGGCTCAACCGGTTTGCACGGCCAGTCGTGCGGCGTTTTTGAGTGGGTGTTATCCGAATCGCTTGAGCTTGCAAGGGGCGCTCAATCACACCAGCAAGAATGGGATTCACCCTGACGAATATCTATTGCCTGAGATGTTCCGAGACTTGGGCTATGCCACCGCCGGCATGGGCAAGTGGCATCTGGGTACGGTGATGGAGTTCTGGCCGACGCGCAACGGTTTCGACGAGTGGTTCGGCACGCCTTATTCCAACGACAACACCAAGTACCACCCAGTATTGGCCGACGAGATGCCCCCATATCCGTTGTACGAAGGAGAGACGGTCGTCGAGTTGGACCCGGATCAGAGTCAGTTCACCAAACGTATCACGGAAAAGGCCGTCTCTTTCATCGAACGGAACCAGGAGCGTCCCTTCTTTTTGTACCTTCCACAAATCATGCCGCACGTGCCGGTCTTTGCCTCC
This sequence comes from Bremerella alba, assembly GCF_013618625.1. Taxonomy (NCBI): domain Bacteria; kingdom Pseudomonadati; phylum Planctomycetota; class Planctomycetia; order Pirellulales; family Pirellulaceae; genus Bremerella; species Bremerella alba. The sequence goes on from NZ_JABRWO010000010.1 coordinate 92,974, forward strand.
CAGCAGTTTCGCGGGAAAACCGAACATGGCTTGTATGGCGACGTGATCGAAGAGCTTGATTGGTCGGTCGGCGAGCTGATGCGCACCCTCGATCGGTTGAAACTAGCCGACAATACGATCGTCATCTTCTTCAGCGACAACGGGCCTTGGCCCAGCTATGGCGAGCACGCCGGAGACGCTGGCCCGTTCCGCGAAGGAAAGCTGACGACCTTTGAAGGGGGGGTGCGTGTGCCATGCATCATGCGTTGGCCAGGGCACATTCCGGCGGGTCGCGTGTGCGACGAGCCGGTCATGTCGATTGACTTGGTTCCCACGCTGACGAAGCTCGTCGGCGGCCAGATGCCTACCAAGAGGATCGATGGACTCGATATTGCCGACGTGCTGCTAACGCAAGACGGTAAAACACCTCACGACGCCTTGTTCTTCTTCGGGGGCACCGGGCTTCAGGCCGTTCGCAGCGGGAAGTGGAAGCTGCACTTTCCACACCCCTATATCACTGTGGCCGGCGAGCCAGGTAAAGGTGGTAAGCCGTCGAACTGGGGAAAGAACCCAGCCCAGTCGATTACCCAAAGCGGCATCGAAGGGATCGCCAGCCGCCACGGGGGACGTGTCGAACATATCGAGCTGAGCCTTTTGATCTGAGCAGTGACCCAGGCGAAACGAAGAACCTGGCCGGCCAGCATCCCGAGGTGGTCGAGCGACTCTCGAAGCTGGCCGAACCCATCCGTAAAGACCTGGGAGACTCGCTGACCGGCGTCGAAGGAAACGGCGTGCGAGAAGCTGGCTGGGTGAAGTAACGCTTCTACGGCCACGGCTCCTTCGAAACAACATTGCCCCGACAGATGCGGGGCAATGAAAGGTCGAAGCGTTGTGTTGATCGATCGAAATGAGAATTACTTCTTCGCTTCGGCGAGGATCTTTTTGCCTTCTTCGGGGCTAATCTCGCGGACGAAAATGTTTCGCCAACGAATCTCGCCACCATGCGTTTGCAGCATGATTGGACCTTCCGCTGGTAGTGGCTTGCTACGGTCCCAGTAGTTTTCCATCACTGCGCCGTCGACGACCAACTTGTCGTTCAACCAAACCCAGGTCACGTCGCCGATCTGGCGAACTCGTACTTCATTCCACTCACCAAAGGGGCGATCTGCCAGCACCAAAGGATCGCGTCCCGGGGCATCGACGGCGTTGTTCCACAAGCTACCCGAGCCAAGATGGCGTTTGATATCAGGCTGCTTAGGATTGAAAGGCGTGTTGATGTCCCAGATCTGAACTTGAGGCGTGCCGCGCAGATAGATCCCGCTATCGGCCTTGGGGACCGTTTTGTAGTCGATCAGAAATTCGATGTCGCCCAGATCTTCTTCGGTCGTGGCGTAGGGGCCGTGGCCGTCGTTGACGAGCTCGCCGTTTTCGACCGTCCAGTGCTCGGCAAATTCAGCACGCTGTTTTTTGTGGTTCTCTTCTTTTTTCTCGCCGGTCAGCTTCGCCGATTGGTGAGGGTTCAAGCCGTACCAGCCGGTCAGGTCTTTTCCATTGAACAACGCTCGAAAACCTTCAGGCGGCTTAGGTTCTGCCGCATGGGCCGAGACGACAAACAAAACGGCAGCCAAGGCCAGGCTTAAGAATTCAACACGAGGCAAGAGATGTTTCATGGTGTGCTCCAAGGTAAGGAAGGTTTGATCTGGTGGGGTCTCATCGATGAGGTAAGAGCACAAGTATAAACCAATGGAAAGGAGAATGGTTCCCCTTTCCTGCGGGGGGAATGTTCAAGTCAGCCGTGCTGGGCTGTTTTTTTCTTACAGCCCCAGCACGTCATGCAGCTTAAACAGCCTGGGCTAAGACCTCGTCATGCTGCTTTGCCAGGTCAACGCGGAGGATGCCGGCGACCAGTCGCGGAAAGTCCGAACGCTGTACGAGCCGGGCAAGACGCTGTGGATCGCTGGGCAGTTCCAACTTCTTCGCCGCATCGGTCACTTTTGCATCGGCGAACGGGTAGACCTCGCCCCAGAGCCCTTGCACTTCCCGCAAAAAGATTTCGGCTCCGACTGGTCCGACCCCTTGGAACTGTTGCAGCAGCCGTTTCTCTTGCCCCACATCATGCCTGGCTTCAGCCCGAAGCTGGCGGAGATCGCCATAGTAGCGTTTGAGAAGAAAGTCGGCCGTTTGCCCGAGCTGCGTCGAGCCCTGCTTGTCGAAGCGTTTGTAGCCGCGATCGGTGATCACCTCGACTCGCTGCTGCCAACTGGCTTCGGCCATCTTTCTGGGCGTGGTCAAATCGGCGTACTTCAACGCCGTAGTCGCTTCGACAGCCTTCTCAGCCGAAATTCGGGCACTGAGCAGCAGCGATTCGCAAAGCAGCTGAAACAGCGGAGCCGGTGCATCTCGCAGGCGAATACCGGCTTGTTGAGCGTAGGTTTCGCCGTGAGTATTGAGAATCGTCTTGGCGATTGCTTTGGGCGTAGGGTTAGTCATGGGTTTTCTCCTATATGTATGAATTCATAGGAGAGCAGTGCAACGTCTATGCCAATCGCTTTTACCCGAAAATTACAGCCCCAACACATCATTCATATTGTACAACCCAGGCTTCTTACCCGCAGCGAACTTGGCCGCTTGCAGTGCTCCGCTGGCGTAGCAGTCGCGGTTGCTGGCTCGCACGGTCATTTCGATCGTTTCGCCGAGCAGGCCGAAGATGATCGTGTGTTCGCCGGGATTATCGCCGGTGCGGATGGCGTGGTAGGCGATTTCGTTGTGAGGGCGGGCACCGGGGCGGCCTTCGCGGCCATGCACGTGGTTGGTGATGCCCATCTTGTAGGCGATCAGTTCCCCAAAACGCAGGGCCGTTCCACTGGGGCTGTCTTCTTTGAAGCGATGGTGACGTTCGAGGACCTCGACGTCGGCCCCGCCTGGGATGTCCTTCAATGCTTCCGCGGCGATCTCGCAGAGCTTCATAGTCAGGTTGACCGTGGTGCTCATGCTAGGTGCCCAGACGACTGGGATTACATTGGCCGCTTCGCGGATCTTGGCCTGATGTTCTTCTTCCAGGCCGGTGGTTGCCATGACGAGAGCGGCCTTGGCATGGACGGCCCGCTCGACGGCCGCATGCGCTCCGGCTGGCACGGAGAAGTCGATGATGGCGTCGTACTGAGCGGAAGTTTCCTCAGCCAGTCGAATGCCAAGCTCGCCGATGCCAGCGACGCTACCGGCATCTTGGCCGAACTTGGTGTGCCCGGCATGCTCGAAACAAGCCACGACATCGAGGTCGTTGTCTTCGCTGCCCAAGGCAACCAGTCGCTGCCCCATGCGGCCTGCGGCTCCGTTGATGGCGATTCGTGTGGCCATGACGTTCTTCTTTCGTGCGTGTTGTAAATTCGATTGAAGGGGGGCCTATCCTGTCTCCTCTCCCTTTGAAAGGGTGAGGGTTGGACAAGCGGGTACATAGTTCGCCCCCTCACTCTAACCCTCTCCTCCTCAGGGGAGAGGGGACAAGATAAAGAGTAAGACCATGCCCACGCAGACGTGGGCATGACACCTGAGATCGTTTGATTTGCTTAACCGTACAACTGAATTGCCTGAACGATGTCGTCCATGTCGTTCTTCACGGCGACGGCCCGGTTGGCGAAGGTGGCTCGTTTGACGCCGCGGCTGCCGAGGACGTCGTTGAACGTTTCCTGATCGGTCGTGTGGTAGGCGACTGTCGCGTTAGGATCTTTCAGTAGGTGGCCGGTCAAGATGCAGACGACACGATCGCTGGGGGCGATGATCCCTTGCTCGCGAAGGATCTTCGCGCCGGCCACGCTCGCGGCACTGGCCGGTTCGCAGCCCATGCCGCCGCCACCGACTTGGCTCTTGGCGTCCATGATCTCTTGATCGGAAACCTGCCGTACGACGCCGTCGCAGTCGTTCAATGCCCTCAGGCACTTATGCAAGTTGACGGGACGGTTGATTTCGATGGCGCTGGCCAAGGTCGAAGCTTTACGCTGTTCCTCGTCCATCTTCTTGTAGTAGTCGCCGATAGTCTCGCGCGGGAAATAGCCGTCGTTCCAGCGAACATCGTGATTGTTGTAAAGCTGATCGAGCGTATCGGCTCCGCTGGCGTTGATGACGGCCAGGCGAGGGATTCGGCTGATGAGGCCCAGATCTTTAAGCTCGACAAAGGCCTTGCCGAAGGCGCTGCTGTTGCCGAGGTTGCCGCCGGGGACAACGATCCAATCGGGTGGTTCCCACTGCAGAGCTTCCAGCACGCGGAACATGACCGACTTCTGACCTTCCAGGCGGAAGGGGTTCACGCTGTTGACCAGATAAATGCCCATGTCCTTGCTGACTTCTTTCACGCGGGCCATCGCGTCGTCGAAGTCGCCGGCGATTTGCAGGGTGAGTGCGCCATAGTCGAGTGCCTGGGAAAGCTTGCCGTACGAGATCTTCCCGGTGCCGATGAAGATGACGGCTTTCATCAAGCGGGTCACGCTGCAGTACATGGCCAGCGAGGCACTCGTGTTGCCGGTCGAAGCACAAGCGGCACGCTTGGCGCCCACCATCCGAGCATGCGTGAATGCGGCGGTCATGCCGTTATCTTTGAAGCTACCGCTGGGGTTCATCCCTTCGTATTGCAGATGCAGTTTGCCGGCATCGAGCCCAACGAACTTGCCGACGTGGTCGGTCTGCTGGAGAAGCGTCTGACCTTCGCCCAGAGTCACGATTTGTTCATCCGTGGCGTATGGGAACAACGAACGGAAACGCCAGACCCCACTAAAGTTGAGCGGATTGGTACGCTTGGCCCAGTTCGCTTCGATGTCTTTCCAGGTTTTAGGGGGGGCGCAGCGATCCCAGTCGTAGGCGATGTCTAAGAGATCGCCGCACTTGGGACAAGCCACGAGAACTTGGGACAAATCGTACGTTTGGCCGCACTCGGGCGAGATGCAGCGTTGAAAGGCAGCAGGGGTCGTGGTCACGCTTTGAATTGCTTGTTGTCAAAGGGTTTGGGGGATCACGGGAGACGCGTCGCCGCGCCGCAGTTTGCCCGAATTGGTGGTGCTCCCTTAAGTTTAGAACACGGTAGCGATTCTACGGGATGAGAGTGTCATTAGAAAAGAACGGTTCGGGGGGAAATAGCCGCAAAGCAACCCTTGGGAGAGCATTTAGTTCGCGACGATAGGTCCAATCGGGGTGATCCTGTGCGTAAATTGGAAGAAAAATAACCGAAAGCCTGCGCAGAATGCCAACTGCTTAGAGTGAAGCGATGATTAACGATCCACGGCAAGGGGACCCGGTGAAGGGTGGTGATGCCTCTGACGGCGCGAGCGTAACTCGGGAGATTAGCTTAAAAAAGGGCGATTCATGCGAGGAATGTAGACACAATGCTTCACAAACGCCGCAACCGACTATCGCCATTGGAAATAGCTTAGACGACCGTAAACAACGTTAGATATAGCATGTCAGACGTACTTCAAGACTGAAATCTTGTGATCCGGGCACGATTCTCTATGAGGCCTTCTTTTGGAGGGTGCGTTTTGCGATTCTTGTGATTGGTCAAGCAGTCTGAGGACAGTACCTAGCCTGGAAATTGCTTGGGATTTGTTTGACCATTTCCTGACAGGATCGGTAAACTGGAAATTCTCCCCATTACTAAGGCAATTTTGGCAATGATGGGTCCCGTATCGCGAGGTATGTCATGGGAAGTACACGCAGTAGCCAAGGGGCTTACTCCAAGAGTGAGGCCCAGCCGTATCTAGAGAAACTGAAGCTATTGCGATCTCGCATGCTCGGCGATACGAACTATCTGGCGGATTCCGCTCTGAAACGGACCCGCAGCGAAGCTGCCGGTGACCTCTCGAAGATGCCGATCCATATGGCCGACATTGGGTCGGACAATTACGAGCAGGAATTCTCTTTGAATCTCCTGGCGGCCGAGCAGGTGACCTTGGCAGAGATTGATTCTGCCCTGGCCAGAATTGAATCAGGCGAGTATGGTGCTTGCGTCGAGTGTGGACAACGCATCAAGAAGTCGCGACTCAATGCCATCCCCTTCACCCACTACTGTATCGACTGTGCCAGCGAGCGAGACCAAGAAAGCCGTGGATAGCCAAGGTGCTGTTCCCGTTAGCCGTTACGTTCTATTCCTGACACTGGCCATCGCAGGGTGCGTGATCGACTTGTGGAGCAAGTCGGCTGTGTTTGCCTGGTTGGGCATGCCAGGACAAAACCGCTTCTACTGGCTTATCGAGCCGTACATTGGCTTTCAAACCTCGCTCAATGAAGGTGCGCTGTTTGGCCTGGGGCAAGGGTATACCTCGGTTTTTGCCATGTTTTCTGTCGTTGCTGCGTTGGGAATTCTGTTCTGGCTATTTGTTGCCAAAGCGGCCCATGATGTGATTCTGACGACAGCACTGGGGCTGATCACCGGTGGTATCTTTGGAAACCTGTACGATCGTCTGGGCATTTGGGGACAGCCGGCAGTGCGCGACTTCATTCTCTTTCGGTACAACGAACAGTATGTTTGGCCGAACTTCAATATCGCCGATGCCTTGTTGGTCTGCGGCGCAATCTTGATGCTCTGGCACTCTGTATTCGTTGCCAATGCATCAGTCAGCGATGATGCGTCGGGTGACGCGTCGTAGCGGCCTAAGCCGGCTCACGGTTGGATCGCTTTCTATTGCGACTAGGTTGTCCGGGCTTCTCTGGCAGCACTTCACTTGAAGCTTGTGCGGATTAAACCGTTGCACAATGCGGATGAACTCGCCTTTGACAGGACTCTAGGGGAGACTAGTTGTCATTAGTGCAGAAGTGGTCATAAACTACTTTTGAAAATCTCCCTTTTATCTGTACTTTTCGGTTGAAACCCCCATGATTTGGGTGTATCTTTGGTTTTTACCGCATGTGGGGTGTAAGTAATAAGATTGGTGAAGTGATTGAATTTGCATTTTGAGCTTGTTCTAGCTTTCGCGGATGTACATTTCTTCACCAGTCTGATCCGTCTCATTTGAGTTGCTTTTAGGAAAGGTAAACTCAGAGCACGTCGCGCCGCGCTAGTTCGTTGGATATCGGGGAAATTTACGACGCATCGCGTAGGCTTCGAGCAAATTTGATCGGAGTAGTGCTTCACAATGCGTCCCAACTAAAGTCGTTCCATCTTTCAAGAGGGCAGTGGAATGAAACTATCGCGAACCGTCGCCTATGCTTTGCAGGCGACCATGCAATTAGCCGTATCAGATTCGGACACGCCAGTTCCTTGCAGTCAAATTGCTTCTAAAGGGGATATGCCGGAGCGATTTTTGCTTCAAGTCCTCCGCAGTTTGGTTAATCACGGGGTGTTACGCAGCACGCGTGGTGTCGATGGGGGGTACATGCTGATTCGATCTCCTGGCGAGATTTCGCTACTCGATGTCATCGAGGCGATTGAGGGCCCGTTGGATTCGAAACTGCCGTTACCTGCCGACCCAGAAGACTACACGCAGCAGAACCTGCAACAAGCGTTGCAGGATGTCACCGCGACAGCCCGTAAGCAGTTGACATCGATCAAGATCGCTCAACTAATCCAGGCCCCCACGCTTGAATCGATTGACGTAGGTACTACCGATGACGAATTGCCGCTCACACCGACCGGCCCAGAATCGCTCAGCGGAGGAGTACCCCAAGCAGCGGCGCGAGTCCATTCGGCTTGAAGCCGTGCATGAGTGGTCGATGGATATTAACGTTCGGTGAAGCCGTTTCGGGGGCTTGTTCCCCACGTAATGCCGTTCTATTCTCATGTCCATGAACAACTCACAAAGCGATCTCGAAAAGCGTTTGGAAACAGCACGTCGTCTGGCTCGTCTGGCCGGGAAAAGCACGTTGGAGCACTTCCAGCGTGCGGATCTTACTTATGAAAAGAAGGAAGATTCCTCCCCGGTCACCGTAGCCGACGAAAATGCCGAAAAGATTATTCGCCAAGGGCTTGCCGAAGAGTTTCCCGACGATGGCATCATCGGTGAAGAGTTCGGCAGCCAGGAAGGCTCGACTGGATTCAACTGGATTGTCGATCCTATCGACGGTACCAAGGCGTTCATCGCCGGCGTGCCTCTTTTTGGAACCATGATTGGTATTGAAAAGGATGGAAAATCCCGCATCGGGGTGGTTTATATTCCTGGGCTGGACGAAATGATCTCGGCTGCCGAAGGTCAGGGGGCCTGGTACGAGCGACCCAATCACGACCCGGTCCGTGCCCAGGTCAACAAGACCGCGAAGCTGGCTGATGGGATCATGGTGACCAGCCAGGTGAGCACATTCAACAAGCGTAACGCCACGCAAAGCTTCCTCGAGCTTGAGGAAAGGTCTTTCGTAACCAGAACTTGGGGCGATTGCTACGGTTATATGCTCGTCGCCACCGGGCGTGCCGTGTGCATGATCGACCCGATGATGAGCATCTGGGATGCAGCGGCCCTGCAGCCCATAATGGAAGAAGCTGGCGGGACATTCACCAGTTGGACCGGCGAATCGACCATCTACAGCGGCGACGGGATTGGGACCAACGGCATGGTGCTCGAGGAAATCCTGGAAGTTTGCCGCAAGTATCCGATGCCGGAATAGCTCGGCTCAATTTTCTCTGCACCTTGCGGGCCAGAACACATCTCGGTAAGATGGTCTGTTTCGTATCAAGCAATGGACGACCGTCTAGGAGTCGCTGGCAATGGCCAACGTGTGTGAAATTTGTGGCAAGGGCCACAGCATGGGCAACAAAGTTACCCTCCGTGGTAAGGCGAAGTACCTGGGCGGTGTTGGTACCAAAATCACTGGCATCACGCGTCGTAAGTTCAAGCCGAACTTGCAGACTGCTAAGGCTGTGATGCCCGATGGCGAACACAAGAAGCTGAAGGTTTGCACACAATGCATCCGCAGCGGTTATGTGAAGAAGGTTGTGCGTCACCGCCCCTTCAAGCTGCCTTCGGAAGAACGCGGTCGCTAATTGGTAGTTCGCACTGCCAACCTGAATGGCAGTGGTTCCCTGCATCTGGTCTCATCGCCCCTGGGCGGAGATGGCTAGGATTAGGGGTTCTTTCGAGAACTAACTCCGGAGAAGTTCGATGTCCTCGCTGACCCGAGAAGAAGTCGAAAAGGTTTCGCTGCTGGCGCGTTTGCGTTTGTCGGAGGAAGAGCTCTCGACCATGACCGAGCAGATGAGTCAGATCGTCAGCTACGTCGAGCTTCTGGAAGAGGTCAATACCGACGATGTCGAGCCGATGGCTCACGCCGTCGAACAGACGAATATCTTCGCTGAAGACGCCGTGCACCAGTCGCTACCACGCGACGCTGCCCTGGCCAACGCCCCGAAGCGGGACGACGAGTGCTTCCGCGTTCCGGCCGTTTTAGGCGACTAGACTACACTGTCTATATTATGACCCTCGATATCGGTGTGCACCACGGTGCTGCGTCTGATCGAATGGGTCACCTTCTTGCTAGTTCTCGCTCCAACTTCTCGGCTTGAATGCCGTTTCGACGACTAGTCAACTGCGGCCAATTCCGCCATCATAGGCATTGAATTTAGTTTCCTTCGCTGAAACTCAATGATCGCCCAAATCGGCTTGTCCGCATCACTGACGGAAAGAAAAGGCAAAACGCACGATGGCTTTGTATGAAGCGTCCGCCACCCAGTTGTTGTCTCAACTTGCATCAGGCGAAGTGACCTCAGTCGAGGTGACCCAGGCCTGTCTTGATCGGATTCGCCAGCATGACCCTGCCGTGGGTGCGTTTCTGAAGGTAATGGACGAAAAGGCGCTGGCCCAAGCTGCCGAGGTCGACCGCAAACGTACCGCAGGTGAAGAGCTGGGCCTGCTCGCTGGCGTTCCGGTCGCCGTCAAAGATCTGCTGTGCACCGAAGGGGAAGTCACTACGTGTGCTTCCAAGATGCTCGAAAACTTCGTTCCGCCGTATAGCAGCACGGTCATCAAGAAGCTGGAAGCTGCGGACGCCGTTATCATCGGTAAGACCAACATGGATGAGTTCGCCATGGGTGGTTCAACCGAGAACTCGGCTCTGGGCAAGACACGCAATCCATGGAACAACGACTTGGTTCCAGGAGGTTCTTCCGGCGGTGCAGCCGCGTGCCTGGCAGCCCAGATGGTGCCCCTTTCGATCGGTACCGACACGGGTGGTTCGATCCGCCAGCCTGCTTCGTTTTGCGGTGTTGTCGGACTGAAGCCCACCTACGGCCGGGTCAGTCGTTTTGGTCTCATCGCTTTTGCCAGCAGCTTGGACCAGGTTGGTCCCATGGCTCGCACGGCGGAAGACACCGCGTTGTTCCTGGAAGCAATGAGTGGTCACGACCCTCAGGATTCGACTTCGGCGAATGTCGCCTGTCCGCTTTTCAGCAAATCGGTCGATCAGCCGCTGGAAGGCCTGCGGATTGGCTTAGTGAAAGAGCACTTCGGCGATGGCCTCGACGGTGAAGTGGAAAAGGCCGTTCGAGAGGCCGTAGCCGTTTACGAAAAGCTGGGCGCGAAGGTCGTCGACATTTCGCTGCCGCATAACAAGTATGGCATCGCGACCTACTACATCATTGCCCCGAGCGAGGCCTCGAGTAACTTGGCTCGCTTCGATGGTGCCCATTACGGCCACCGCTGCGACGAAGCTGCGATGCTTGAAGCGTTGCAAAAGGAAAAGGAAGCTTTCGTCGCTGCCGGCGACGAAGTTGGTCTGAAGCGAATGGACACCCCGCTGATTCGCATGTATCGCCAGAGCCGCGCCGAAGGTTTTGGACCGGAAGTGAAGCGGCGAATCATGCTCGGTACCTATACGCTCAGTGCCGGGTATTACGACGCTTTCTACCTCAAGGCTCTGAAGGTTCGACGTTTGATTCGCGAAGACTACGACAAGGCATTCAAAGCCGTCGACGTGATCGTCGGCCCAACGGCCCCGAACCCTGCGTTCGCCGCCGGCTCGAAGACCAACGATCCGCTGGCCATGTATTTGGAAGACTTGTACACGGTGACCGCCAACCTGGCCGGTATCCCGGCCATTTCGATTCCGTGTGGAATGACCAGCGGAGGCCTTCCGGTCGGCCTGCATATGCAAGCCCCGGCCTTGGAAGAAGACCGCCTGTTACGAGCCGCCTACATGTTCCAAAAAGAAACCGATTGGCACGCCAAGACGCCGAGTTTGTAGAAGACAGTCAAGCTACCAGGGGCTTTTGCGCTCTTGGCTATTTTCGGCCGTCCCTTAGGGACTAAGAACTAAGACTCTCGATGAGGACATTAACTCCTGATCGAAATAGAAGATTGACTGGGTTGGCTTAGCGAACCCGTGAATAGACTGACCAGGAAAAGTCATGAGCGACGATTACGAAATCATTATCGGGCTGGAAGTTCACGTGCAGTTGGCGACGGAGACTAAGCTCTTTTGTCGCTGTAGCACGAAGTTTGGGGCTTCGCCTAATACACAGACGTGTCCCGTTTGCCTGGGGATGCCGGGCTCGTTGCCGGTCATGAATCGCGAGGCGTTTCGACTGGGGCTGAAGACGGCCTGTGCGTTGAATTTGAACGTGCCTCGCTTTACGAAATGGGACCGCAAGAACTATTACTATCCGGATCTGCCCAAGGGATATCAGATCAGTCAGTTTGATCTTCCGATGTCAGAAGACGGCTATCTATGGATTAGTGATCCTAAGGAACAATTCGAGGCCAAGAAGGTCGGGATTACCCGTGCTCACTTGGAAGAAGATGCCGGCAAATCGATGCACGATGAAGCCGCCGGTAAGGCCGATACGCGGATCGACTTAAACCGTACCGGGACGCCGTTGTTGGAAATCGTGAGCGAGCCGGACATGCGTTCGCCGTTGGAAGCGAAGGCCTACCTCGATGAACTGAAGTTGATTCTGACGTACCTGGGCGTTTCCGACTGTAACATGCAGGAGGGAAGTCTTCGCGTCGATGCCAACGTCAATCTGCACATCAAGTCGGATAGCCCCAAGAAGATCGCGACGCCAATTGTCGAGATCAAAAACATGAACAGCTTCCGCGCTGTCGAGCGGGCAATCGCCTACGAGATCACTCGACAGTACGACCAGTGGCAAGAAACCGGCATGACGATCGACCTGGCTCCCAAGACAACGCGTGGTTGGGACGACCAAGCCCAGGTCACGCGTCCTCAGCGGGAAAAGGAAGATTCGAGCGACTATCGCTACTTCCCCGATCCGGACCTCGCCCCGGTAATTACCACGGCAGAAGAAGTCGAAACGGTCCAGCAGTCGCTATGCGAGCTTCCGATGGCGATTCGCGAGCGACTGCACAGTGGCTACGGCATTCCGGCCTACGATGCCGATGTGATCGTGAATCAGGGCATCGCCGCCGTGAAGTACTACGAGGCGCTGGCCCTCAAGACAGGCGACGCGAAGATGTCCAGCAACTGGATCCAGCAAGATGTGCTGCGGTTGCTAAAGGAACGCGATCTGGAGTTCGACCAGTTTCCGATCTCGGTCGAACGGCTGGCAGGCCTGCTCAAAGCGATCATGAATAAAGAGATCGATACGACTCGGGCCAAAGATGTTTTCACCCAGATGCTCGACAGCGACAAAGACGCGCCGTCGATCATGAAGGAAATGGGGATTGAAAAGGTCGACGATTCGGAACTCGACAACCTCGTCAAGGAAATCCTGGAAGCCAATCCCAAGGCGGTCGAAGACCTGAAAAACGGCGTGCAAAAAGCGGTCGGAGCGCTCATCGGTCAGGCCAAAAAGAAGAACCCTAACATCGACCCCGGCACCTTCCGTGCGAAGTGCATGGAGTTGGTAAAGGATATGTAATGACCGGCCACGCTGGCATTCAGATTCGCTCGAGTGTCAGCCACTGGTGAGGTGCAAACGCAGAATAATAGCCTACCAAAAGTAGCTTCCAACCTTTCAGGCTACCGCTCACTTCCAGGTCAATAATGTCCCCTGGTTGGGCTTCCACATAGACTGGCGTGCTTTTCGCCCAGTCGATACTCGCGACAACGATCAGTTCGCCGGGAGTCACGGGAATTGAGATCGTTTGATCTGTGCGAATTCGATCGCGTGGGGAGCCATCAACCGATATTTGATAGGCCCTTAGCCAGTCCTGATATTGCCAGTGACGCGTGACGCGAAGGGTCGCTTCGCCCGTAGTGGTCGGAGTATTTCCGGGGGCGATTCTTGGCGATTCGTATGGATTGATATCCGGCATGACAAACTGCGGGATAGATGGAACGAAGTGGGAGTATCCAGTCTGGATCGTTATAATGCTGGAAGCGTTCTCAATGCAACTTTTTGCCATCATTCAATTTCTGTTTACTGTCATATGTTTACCCCCGGCGGAATCATCGCGCTTACGACCGACTTTCAGGCCGATTCGTTTTACATCGCTGAAATGAAAGTCGCGGCCCATCGGGTCGCTCGGGATGCGATGATTGTCGACGTCACGCATGCCATCGCACCACAAGATGTCAAGCAAGCGAGTTGGACCCTTTTGCGGGCGATCGAAGCGTTTCCTGAGGGGACTGTCCACGTGGTGGTTGTTGATCCAGGCGTCGGGACCAACCGGAAGATTCTCGCGGCGATGATCCACGGACAGGTCATCATCGGACCAGATAATGGGTTGTTCGATGTCGTCGCATCACGCTATCCGGTGACAGCCGTCGTTGAACTGAACAACGAAGTCTATTTCGGACCGCGTCGTTCCTGCACGTTCCATGGACGAGACATCATGGCCCCGGTCGCGGGGCATCTGGTTCGGGGAATTCCTTTGGTAAGTCTTGGCGATGCTATTCACAGGCCGTTGGTCACTCCTCAGGCGAAGGCCAATAGTTTCGCCGAGGGGACTGAGAACGAGATACATGGTCAGTTCGTTTACGCCGATTCGTTTGGGAATTGTGTTACGAATATCTTTGAAGACGACATCCCCGATGATTGGGATCGTTCGCAGCTACGAGTCGAGTCAGGGTTGTTTTCTGTTAACGGCATTGCCTCCACCTATGGCGAGCGTGAGCCTGGGGCTTCGGTGGCCTTGCTGGGCTCTTCCGGGCAATTAGAGTGGGCAGTTGTGCAGGGAAGTGCCGCCCAGAAGTATGGGTTCAATGTGGGGACGGCCGTTAAGATCGTGCGTGAAAGCCACTGATCGGGTGGTTTGCTGCCCTTAGAAACCGCAAGATGGTTGGCGGAATCGGCTAAGATAGCTAGAATCGCTCGCAAGATTCCTTCTCTTCCCTGCATCAGGAATAGGTCAACGTGCCGAGTCGTATTTTCGGAAAAGTCGTATCCATCTCGGAAACGGGAGACGCCATTACCGACTTGGCTCATGGGCAGTTGGCGGATATCCCTCAAAGCGATCAGACCTCGATCGAGTGTGGCGGACACACGACATTGGGTATCTTTCCGCTGGATCACGATCAGCCTGAGATGACTTATGTAGCGGTTCTCGGCAGTAGTGGTTGCCTGGAACTTTCTCTGATTGGTGACAGTGCAGCGAAGTTTCTAGGACTGAAAGTCAACGACGAAGTCACAATTAAGTGGTAGTTAAGCCAAGCAGGCAAGTGCGTCCCTTCTCAAGCGGCCAAGAGTTTCTCGTATGACGCACAACCGTTTCGAGTCGCCTGAGTCACAAGACGGGTCGGAATCTTCTTCCGCCAGCGATTTATCTGGTACTGACCATCAACCCCGGAAATTCGGATTCTGGGCAGCTTATTTCCTGGTCGTGGCCAGCATGGTGGGGGCAGGAATTCTGACTTCTTCTGGGTTCACACTTCATGACACTGCCAATCCGGCTGCATTGATGGTGATCTGGACTCTTGGTGGGATTCTTGCTTTGTGCGGAACTGTAACGATCGCCGAACTGGCCACCATGCTTCCCAAAGCAGGCAGCGATTATCTTTTCGCTCGCGAAGCATTCGGGCGCGAAGCGGGAATTGTCGTTGGCTGGGCGACATTCGTATTAGGCTTTGCCGCACCTACGGCTGTCGTGGCACGTCTATCGGCCAATTATCTTTCGATTCCCATGACCGAGCGTTTTGAGTTCGGGCTGGTTGAACCCTATCTAGAACCGATCCTGGCGACGCTGTTCGTTGGCTTGTTGATGACGATTCACTGCCTCGGCCATCGCGAGAGCAGCGGCTTGCAGGTGCTTTCGACGCTAGTGAAGATCTCGCTATTGGTGGGGCTGGTAGTTATCGGCCTAAGCTTCGGCCAAGGGGATTGGAGCCACTTTGCCGCGAGCCATATCCCGCAGTCCCAAGAGTTTTTTACGTTGGGTATTGGCTTGATCTACGTCAGCTATGCCTACACCGGTTGGAATGCGGCCGCCTACGTTGCTGGTGAAGTCCGTGACCCTGAACGGCTATTGCCGCGAAGCTTGATTGCCGGGTGTGCGTCGGTGATGGGACTTTATTTGCTGGTGAATCTGACGTATGTGTTTGCGTTGGACCCCCATGAAATGACGCAATTGAGTATTCCAGAGGTCATTCCGGTGGCTCAACTCGCGGCGAAACAGCTCTTTGGTAGCCAAGTGGCGAGCGTGGTATCTGTTCTGTTGGGGCTGGGAATGTTGGCCTCCGTTAGTGCCTACATGCTCTCTGGTCCACGCATTGCATTTGCGATGGCGAAAGACGGCGCGTTCCCGCGTTTCGCTGCCAAGTTGCACGACCGACGTCAGACGCCTGTCGCGGCCATTGTCGTTCAAGGTTTGATCGCGATCGGCATGCTGTGGTCAGGCCCCTTCTTAGCTATCTTGAACTACACCGCGATCGGTCTGGCCGTTGTATCGGGGTTAGTGGTTGCGAGTATTTTCCCGTTGAGAAATCGGAAAGACTTGCCTCACCCTTATCGGATGCCGCTTTATCCATTGCCACCCATTTTGTACTTGATCTTGATGGGTTGGATTGTGGCGACGGGGTTGATGCAAGATATACAAGGTCTGCAACTCGCCGAAGCGAAGCTTCCGACAACGATGCTCAGCTTGCTGACGATTTTGCTGGGGTTGCCGGTAGCTTACTTTTTGGCTCGACGTAACCGGCGGCCTGGCTAAACCGAGGCAGCCGCAGCGTGGAAGCGAATCAGTTCAATTAGCTTCGCTCGATCGACCGGCTTGGTGGAATAGTCGGTGCATCCAGCTTCGATGCAGCGATTACGATCTTCGGCCATCGCATGGGCCGTCAAGGCAATAATCGGATTGGGGTAGCCATCGGCCCGCAACTTCATTGTGGCCGTATAGCCATCCATGATCGGCATTTGCATGTCCATCAGGATTAGATCGAAGGGGCTCCCCGCGATACTGGCTGCGGTTGCTTTCTGGTAGCCGAGTTCGCCGTTCTCTGCCAAGTCGACTTCGGCTCCCGCTTTTTTCAGCAGGAACGATATCAAACGCTGGTTGTCGGGGCCATCTTCGACGAGCAGAATCCTCAAGTCTCGGAGGGCATTCTTTGTATCGGTGGGTTTACTCTTTTCCAGATCAGGGGCGAAAGGCGTTGTTTCTGGCTCTTGGAAGGAAACATTATGCAGCGGACCCGGATCGATAATAAGCCGAAAGGTGGTACCACTATGAGTGGTATCGAGAATGGTTAGATCACCACCGAGTAAACCGGCGAATCGCTTGCTAATGGTGAGCCCCAGGCCTGTTCCACCGAAACGCCGCGACATCGATCCATCGGCTTGGGTGAACGGTTGGAATAATTTGTCACGCATTTCTTCCGAGATACCGATGCCGGTATCCGTCACGTCAATTTGGATTCGACGATTGGGCGACTTACCGACAAGACCGACTTGCATGTTCACGGTGCCTTCGTGGGTGAACTTGATCGCGTTGCTGAGCAAATTCATGAGGATCTGCCGCAAACGTGTCGGATCGGTCAAAATCATTTCAGGGATTGGACCGCTGTAGTCAACTTTGATATTCAGCTTTTTCTCTTCCGCACGCACCTGCATCAATTGGCGAATGTCTGCAATGAGGCGGTGAAGCGAGCAGGGAAGGTTCTCGACTTGGAACTTACCGGCTTCGATCTTCGAGAAGTCCAAAAGGTCGTTAATGAGCGAAATCAAGTGAGAGCCGTTGCGACGAATCGTCTCGATGGCTTCGATTCGTTCGACAGGAGCTTTGTAGATGTCCCCTGTTTCTAACAGCACGTCGGCAAATCCTAGGATTGCCGTGAGGGGTGTCCGGATTTCGTGGCTCATATTGGCTAGGAACGAGCTCTTGGCTCGGTTCGCGCCCTCGCTGGCTTCAATGGCCTTGCGAAGTTCATCGGTTTGCCGTTCGAGACGTTCGTGAGATTCTTGCAGAACCAAACGCTGCAATTCGATTTCACGGGTTCGCTCAGTCACTTCTCGCTCGACTTCGGACTGCATTTTTTCCATTTCGGCGCGGCGATTGGCGATGACCGTCATTTCTCGACAACTGATCCAGGTCGAGTAAATCAGGAAGACATCCTCGAAAATCACCCAGCCAACATGTTCTAGCGAACGCTGCAAACCAAAAATCGAAATTCCATAGAGCGATTCAGGCCACAGCAAACCACGTGCGATATGATCGACGGCAATTACGATCGAAGCCGTTGTCAGAACCTTCCAGTCGCGATAGAACGCCAGGAAAGCTAACGAGCCGAAAATATGAAAGTGCGCTTCGATACGACCACCCATCAGGTGAATCAGCAGCGCCGATGCTAATGCCTGGCCAACAGCAATGGTCTGACGTGTTATGGCCTTGCCGGGATAGTAATTTGCCAAGAGGATAGGCAAACTACAAATCAGCCCACCGATGACCAGGGCGGACCAGATGTGCGGGTGAATGTAATGAGTACGACCTGCCCAAGAGAACGGCGAGACCCACAACGCGATCCCGATCCCGGCGAGCCACTGAAAGAACATCAGCCACGCGAACATATGGTCGGTGCGGCGAAATATCGAATCGCGATGCTCTTCGAGAAGTTCACGAGCGCGGTCATTAATGGGACGATCTTCACTCATCGCCATGTTTTGATCCTCGGCTGTTGATCACTACATCGGATGGCGAATCGAGTATTGGGCAGCCGAAAACGTTTGTTTTGTCGCAGCTTGTTTTCCCGTCGAGAACGTATTGGACGATCGAATTGCGTCCCAGGTTTTCCCCTTCATGCCCTCGTGCCGGCGTGATGCCGCCACTGAAAACCCGTCGGCCGTCGCTAGTGTAAAGCAACGAATGGCCTGAGGTTAAAGCACCAAACTGCTGTGCGAGTTTGCCGTCGGTATCATTGGTGATGTTCACATTGGGGATCGCCAATGCCTGGCGAACTTTGCTGGTATCTTCCCAGTGTTCATGAATTGGGGAATAGAAAACTACTTGTGTGTTAAGACGTGCGCCGCAGATCGACTGAATACGCGTCAATTCGTTAAGTGTCGCGACCGAGCAAGGGCATTGTGGATGAATGAAGACTAGAAGATTGGCACGCTGTGTATCGAGCTTGATGGCATTGTTCGCCGGCCAAACCATGGCTTCGTCGCTTCGCTGCCCTGGCATATTGTGGTACGCCAACAGTGCCGTGAAGGCACATCCAATTAGCACCACCCAAACAATCACAACAATGGGAAGCATCGACAGGACACCGTGCGCTGATACGCCCGGGGCGAGGTCTTCCTTTGTCGTGAGTTCTAGGTTGCCATTCATGTGTGACTATCCGCTTCGTTGCTTGCCCCTGCCGGTCTCTCGATGGATTCCGTGCTGAGCCAAAGTTTAGGTCAGATAGACAATCAAAGCGTCGTTCGATGAATGTGATGGTATTAACCGTAGGTAAACTCTACCGGTTTTGACGATATTGCCTGTTAGTCCGGTGTCCAACGGCGCGAATCGAGCATTGTCAGAAGTATGAATGTACAATGCCCACGCAGGTTCTAGGCAAGAAAGTGCTCTTGGAAGAGCCGGAGCAAGGTTTCGCAATGGGGTGCCGCTTGGCATTGACGACGAAAGACATCGAAAGGAACCTGGGCGATGCGTTCGCAATACTCTGGGTAAGCTTCCACTCGACTAAGCAGCGTTGGTAACGTCAGCTCGGGATGGAACTGCGTGCAATAAATGGGGCAACCATCGAATCGAAATGCCTGCTGAGCAACCGCTTCGGTCGAGGCCAATAGAGTAGTCCCCGGCGGTAACTCGATCACGCGGTCTTCGTGCCCCATATAGGCCTCGAAGCTCTCGGGCAGTTGCGAGAATATCGGGTCGAGCTTGCCGGCATCGGTCAGCGTAACCAGGCTGGTTCCCAGTTCCGCGTGCGGCAGGTCGTGAATGACTTTGCCACCGGCGGCCCTGGCCAGCGATTGAAATCCCCAGCACGACGCGAATGTTGGTTTTCCACTTTCCAGCAAACGCTGCAAGCTGACCATCGCATGCTTCATCCAAGGGGCATTGCTGGTCACGCTGTAACGCCCTGAGCCGCCAATCATTACCATATCGAATTCGGCCAGGTGCGAAGCTTCGAGACGCATCGATAACAGGTCGAAAACGGTGATCGACTCTGGTGTAGACTGCAATGCGTCAGCAAAACAGCTGATCTCTTGCAGGCGAATCGGATCATCGAAATCGCGAATCTGGATCAGGAGGTAACGCGTGTCGTTCATGGTAAGGAGGCTTTACTCAAAGTGACATGGTCAATTGCCTGAGAAATGACCCGGCACATGGTATCGATTTGCTCGATGGAAACGGCAAGTGGGGGCATGATCACAATCACATCACCCAGGGGTCGGATCCACAGGCCATGCTGCAGGGCGAACTGACAAACCTGATGCCCATGTCGCTCTGACCAAGGGAAATGCTCACCGGTCTCGCGATTCTTAACCAGTTCGACGGCCGCGATCATTCCATATTGGCGCACGTCGCCCACATGAGGATGCTCGGCCAAGTGGCTCAATTGCTGCTTAATGCGTTCGATTTTAGCAGGAAGTTGTGCAAGCGTATCTTCTTGTTCGAAGACATCGAGCGTCGCTATCGCCGCTGCGGCACTCAAAGGATTTCCGCCGAATGTATGGCCATGGCATAACTGCTTGGCGTCCGAGTAGTCGCCCAGGTACGCATTCCAAATCTGGGTGGTTGCGATCGCGGCGCTCATGGGCAGATAACCGCCAGTGAGGCCTTTGCCAAGACAAAGAATATCAGGCACGACATCCTCTTGTTGGCAGCCGAACATGGTGCCGGTACGCCCCATGCCCACGGCCACTTCGTCGGCAATCATCAGTACGTTGTACTTCCGTGTTAGGTCGCGGACACCTCTCAGGTAACCTTCCGGCTGCACGATCATGCCGGCTGCACCAAGGACTAACGGTTCGATGACGACGGCCGCGATTGATTCGTGATGTTGGGCCAACGTTTCTTCTAAGGTGTTCAAATGGTGCTGACAACTTGCGGCGCGCGTTGGCAGACGGCGATCGGGAATCGGAAGCCGCTCAACGGGGAACATCAATGGTTTGAACACTGCGTTGAAACGATCGATGCCACCCACGCTGATCGTGCCGATGGTGTCACCGTGATAAGCGTCCTCGAACCCGATGTAAGATGTCTTTTGGGGTTGAGGTTTCTCGCATTGATGCCAGTATTGAAACGCCAGTTTGATGGCGACTTCCAGGGCCGAGGCCCCATCGCTGCAGAAGAAGGTGTGATCCAAGTCTCCTGGGGTCAGTTCTGCCAGACGTTTGGCTAGTTGAATCGTCGTGCTGTTGGAACATCCCAGATTGGTGACGTGCGCCACTTTCCCCAATTGTTCTGTAACAGCGGCGTCGATGGTCGGATGCCGATGCCCATGGACATTGCACCACATGCTGCTGACTCCATCGATCAGACGACGCCCTGCCGTATCGATTAACTCGCACCCTTCCGCCGATTCAATGATCAGTGGCTCGTAGCAGGCCATTTGCGTGAAGGCATGCCAGACATATTGCTTGTCCCAGTCGTTTAGCTGCTGCGTGGTCGGAGTCATAAGCGAGAAAGAAATGAGGCCTGAATGAAAAGACCCCATTGTAGAGCATCAGACAAGCGAGGTCAGGCTGGGGCCTGTCGCACGCTATTGCGAAGACGATCGAGAACCTTGTGGGCTCCCACCAATCGGGTAGTCTTTCGGCAAAGGCCGCGCGGCCGTCGTGAACCCAATCTCGTACAGGTCATCTCGAACTTTACGGAAGTCGGCATAGCTGTCTGGATAGGTCCAAATGGTGATGGTGGTACGCCCTGGATCGAGCGAGGCAACAATATCGCGGAAACGCGACCCAGGTTGCAAAGCTTCATCGACCGTAAAACCGATCTCTTCGGATTCTGGTTCCAGAGTGAAATTCTGCAGCTCAACACCGCCACGGGTAGCTGTTCCGAGCGATGTTTCCATTTCGTACGATCGACTCGCGAGCGTGTATTGCATGACATAGCCGTTCATCGGACCAACACGTGCGACCGCTTTTCCATCTCGACGAGCGCGGTCGATGTGGCTACGGGCATCGTTCTTCATGGCTTCTACTAAACGCTCCATGGGGACGTACGAGATACGTCCATGCCTTAAGCGAAAGTGTTCTTCCTGACCGAAGACAGTCTTTGCCAGCGGGGTTGGGTAGTGGGCTAGTTCTTTTACTTCAGGCCGGTAATCACGCAAGCTCTCGATTTGATCGTACAACTCTTCGAGCTGCGAGGTGGTCTGCAGCAACTCGCGCTGCTCGGCGACTTCCTGTTGTTTCGTACTGGAAAGCTCTTGTTGCTTTTGGTTCAACGAGTTTTCTGCGGAAGTTAGAAATAGTTGAAGCTGATTACGTTCTTCGAATGCGAGCTTCGCTTGCTGTTGAACGTCGACGATCTCTTGTTGAATTGAGGCCACATCCTGTGCCATGCTGTTCAGTTCGGCCAGTGTCGGGCCCTTGGGTTTTGGTGGCAATTTGGGTGGTTCTGGTTCTGGTGCCGGAATCGACAGGGATGGCGGCTTTGCCGTGACTTCTGTTTGCCCAATCGCGGCATCCACGATTGCATCGCGAGCCGTAATGCCCACCACCATGATTAGAATGATGAGGATCCCGACAAGGTTCGTGACCACGTCGAGAAACGAATCGAGCGACGGGGCGTTCTTGTCGACACTGGATGACTTGGCTGGGCGTCTCACTTTCGATTCACCTCGATCCCGGAACCGTACATAAGCGTTTCCAACTGCCGCACCACAGGCTCGCCGCCTGGCTCGACGGTGACTTGCAGGATGGGCTTCCAATAGAAGTTACGGCCTGCCATGCCCCAACTGTCGATGCGCGTATGAATCAAGCGAACCAACTTGTCGACGGCTGCTTCCATGTCGCCATCGACGGGAACTGTTTCGGCGGGACCGAGCACGCCTCGTTCCTGAACCAGCGTCATTTGCGCGCCGCTGACCACTAGTGTCACCGGGCGGGTAATGGCCGTGTTCTTCGGACCTGCCGTGGGCAAAGCCCAGTTTCCACCACGAGTTGCCGCCATCGGCTTAGCAGACGAGCGGTCGCCGCCCGATCCGCCGGAAGCGTCCTTTTGGTCGGGACCATCCGCTTGAGAAAACTGCGAGCCATGTTGGCCTTCGCCGGTGCGCTGCTCCTGAGGAGCTTGTTGAGGATAGAAGCCTGGCCCCGTTGGTTGTTCGCTAGGCATCGGTTGGGTGCCTTCGACCGGGGTGGTTGCGCGTCCGGTCCCCATTTGGCCGGAACCGCCGTACGCTTCTGCTGGCATTTCGCTGCTGCCGTTGCCCTGCTGCACGAAGCGATTTTCGAGGAATGTCTCTTCGTCGCCGCCACTGCCGACAGCCTGAAAGCCACCATTGCGTGTGGCGGTTAGATACTGATCTTCTACCCGACCGTATCGCTTAGGAGCGGCCATGATTAACGCGAGCTTACGTCGTCGTGCGAGTTCGACGGTTTCGATCAAACGCTTAGCCAGGAATCGATCGGCCGGTGGATAGGCCAGTTCGGTATCCTCATCGACTAGTTCATAGCCGAATTCGTCGTCCCAACCGTTAAGCGCTTCCCGCGCTGCGGCATACGACTCGGCACCACCAGAGCGAACGATGAGAAGCGGATAGGGATTGCCCTGACCGGGCCCTCCTTGCGATTGACGATATTCGCGAATCGTCCGCAGCGATGCTGCCAGGGGATTGCCGGGGCCGAGCGGTTCCTGGAAATCGGTGCCTGTCAAACCAATCCCTTCTGGCTGAATAATGACACGTTCGGCCGTACATTCAATGTAGATCGGCTGACGGCGAGTTCCGCTCTGACCATCGTAAGGAACCAACGCATAGGTCGGTTTTCGTCCCTTTAGCTCTTCGCGAACCTTTTCCAGTTCTGCTTGAGCTTCGGCAATTTGTTGATTTAAACGCTGCTTCTGCGTGTCAAAGTCATCCGCACTTCCGGTGACGTTTTTCGTCTCCCCTTCCAGCACCGCGATGTCGCCGCGTAGCTTGCGGATCTTATCCGTTAGTCGGTGACTGTGGTCTTCCAAGCCGGAAAGCTGCAGACGCGCATCTTCCAACTGCTTGAGTCGTGCGAGACGCAATTGCTCGAGCTCTTTTAACTGCTCTGTGTAGTCTTCTACCGGCTCAGGCTCTGGCGCAGGGGCCGGAAGCTCTGGCTCGACAGGAGCAGGTACCGAGAGCACCGGTAGATCGACCGCGACCGCTTCCGTGCGTGCCTGGAGGACCATCACCACGAAGAGCACAATTAAGGCTCCCATGGTGCAGATCAACACGGCGAGGAAGGGGAACAGCGAGATCTCGACCGTATGTCGTGCTGAACGACGTCGATTCACGCGGCTTGACCTTTATCCTTGCGATCGAGTTGAACCGACGCATGCCCACTACCGGACATCCGCGAGTTGAGTAAGTGAATGGTCGCTGCCAGGCTTTGGACCGTTTCCTCAAAGTGCTGCTTGCCGGCCAGCGTTTCCAGGTTGCGATTGAGGGATTGTTCCAGGTTGGCGACTTCGCCGGTTGCCTCGACCACTTTCAGCAAAATCGACCCTTGCTCGGTCAGTTGTCCATGCTGGGTTTGGATGGATGAACTGACCTGATACAGCGCATCGACCACTCCATTGAGTTGTTCGGCCGAACGCTGAATCGTTTGCTGCTGGGCCGTGGCGAATGCGTCGGCATGGGTCTTCAGCGATTCGGTCAGAGCATTGTGTAGTGCCGTTTCCATTTGCTCGCTGCTTGTGGAAATGAGACGCTGCCAATGCTGGTGGGCGGAAGATACCGTATCTCGCCATAGTTCGGTCTGACGCACGACAAGATCTTGCGTGGTTTGGATCGTGCGTTCGGCCATCTTTTTGACTGCCAGAACGCTAGGATCGGTCGCACTGCCTTCGGTTTCAAACCGCGCGTTCAGTTCGTCAGCGGCAATGGCATCGACATTATTCAACAGCTCGGACTCGACGCGCCCCAGCAAAAACTGAGCGAACATCAGGCCAATCGAAAGTGTTAATGCGAGCGCGGTCGTATCAAACGCCACGCTAAGCCCTTGTAAAAGGCTTTCCATGGCGACTTTCGGTTCATTCACTAAGGCTTCTGGGGAAAGGTTTCCCAGGGCCAACGTGATACCAATGACGGTACCCAAAAAGCCTAACATGGGTGTGGCCCAGATCACGATGCGAACCATCGAATAGTCGTGTTCGCATTTCTCTTGATCGATATCGGCCAGGTATTTTAATTCGTCTTGCAGGTTCGAGGCCGTCTGGCTGGCATGAACGTGCTGCAAACCTTTGGCGAGCCGCTGGAACAAAAGTGTCGGGTGAAACGACTCCGGCAATTGATGCAGTACATTGAGCAGGATCGGGG
Source organism: Bremerella alba (assembly GCF_013618625.1). Lineage (NCBI taxonomy): Bacteria > Pseudomonadati > Planctomycetota > Planctomycetia > Pirellulales > Pirellulaceae > Bremerella > Bremerella alba. The sequence continues at coordinate 117,718 of NZ_JABRWO010000010.1, forward strand.
CCTGTTCAATCTTGTCGCGACCGTTCTCTTGCGGCGGCAGATCGACATGGCTCAGCGAGCGGAACTCACCGATGAGTTGACCTGCTTTCAATAGCAAGGCCGCGATACCCACCATGAACATACCGACTTCGACATATTCAACCGGATGCGCGGTGACGTAGCGAAGTAGGGAATGATGGGGAATGATGCCGAAATGGATAGCACCATAAAACAATACCGTCAGAGCCGAACCAATAAGGATCGGCCAACCCAGCTTGGCGGCGATAGACTGGGAAATTTTGGGGGCGTCCGTCTGTTGCACAATCGAACTCCTTCTCGATGGCACCGCATTTCCCGGGGTAGGGGAGCGGAACAAAAGGGAAACTCGCGTTAATCGTTAGAATCGACATTTCGACCCCTAACTAATCAGGCAAAATTGGAAGTCGATTTCGAGGCTTGTTAATCTGGGAAGATACGGAGGGTTGCGATAATGCGATAGATTTTTCGACTTTCGCCCCAAAAGAGCTTCAATAGGGATCGCCAGAGTGCCGATAACTTAATCCGTCGAGGCAATCAACGCTTCGATAACTACCGCCCACAAGCGGACTTGCTGAAATGCAACCGCGCATTAGCGCGTTGAATTAAATCCCGGGGGGGAAATGAATGTTCGGCCGACGGACTTGTCCGTCGGCCGATGTTCTTTCTTGACTCATAAAATTTCGGGTAGCCGCCAGCTCCCCCTCTCTCCCGCAAAATCGATGTTTGTTGGTTCCGGTGGCACTGATAAACTGCTTCTTCGTAGGGCGAAATCAGCCGATTTGAGTCACCTTGCCCCCTGAAGTGGCGGTGGTTTCCGTTGAATCTCCCTAACTAACCATCAGATAATTAGTTGCATCTCGGAATTGGGCTTCTAGAATAACTCTTGAAGGAACGATTCCGTAAATCGCGTAACTTAGGTGATTTATGTGGAAGTCGCTTCTTTCGGCGATCGTTGTCATGGTCGCTGTAACGCTGAGCGTTGAACTTTTCCGCAGCACTCCGTCCGCAATGGCCCAGAGACATGGTGGGTTACCGGTCTCGGGTGGCTTGGTCGTTCATGCCGCTAAGACGGATGACGGCGGGCAACTCATGATCATGGTCGATCCGGAAACCCGGGTTATGGCCGTGTATCAAGTGGACGGAAATACGGGGAAAGTTTCGCTGAAGAGCGTTCGCAACTTACAATGGGATTTACTCATCGAAGAATTTAACGGGGGCACGCCGAGCCCTCGTGAGATTCGTACATTGCTCAATCAATCGTAGCGACGAGGCCTGAGGTCAAAGGCTTCCGCTAGGTTTGAACCTTTTGGGAGCCATCATGGCCGACTATCTTCCGCTTTCTGATTTTGCTGCCAAATTAGGCGTACCTGAAGAGACGATCCAAGATCTGCGCGAACGCGGTAAGGTTCGTGCCTTCCGTGATGGATCGAGCTGGAAGTTCAAGGAAGACGAAATCGAAAAGGCCCGTGGCATTATCGCTGAGGAAGGACTCGGCGGCAGTGATAGCGAGAGCCAAGAGTTTGAACTCAGCGGTATCACCGATTCGGACGAAGGTTCGTCCGGTTCGATGGATAGCATTCTCATTTCCGACACCGGCGAAGGTGGGGACAGTGGCTCGTCCCATATCATCGGGCAAGACTCGGACAGTTCGCTAAGCCTGGATAGCGACATCGGCTTAGACGACTCCTCAAGCAGCAGCGTCGACCCAGCTGGCGAATCGAATCTGAGCAGCTTGAGCCTTGGTGAAGGTTCCGATATTCTCGAAGGTTCGTCGATTAACAAACCACGCGACGAGGACAGCTTCAGCCTGAATGATGATGACGAAGAGCTGACGCTCGGTGATGACGGCAGCGACGTCAATATCGATCTGGGCGATGAACCGTCTGATCCAGAGGGAACCGGCAGTGGTTTGAGCTTGGGGCTGGAAGACGAGTCGCTTGATCTTGGTACCAGTGGCATCGGCCTAGACGACAACGATAGTAGCGGTGAATTAACGCTTGACATCGAGGACGACGAAGACAGCAGCATGGATCTGCTGGCCTCGGAAAGTGATCTTGGCATCGCCGACGAACCTTCGGCGAAGGGAGAAAGTGGCGGTAGTGAAATCAGCCTGGTCGACGACGACAGCGGCGTAGGTTTGGCTGCGGAAGCCGACGACGACTTCTCGCTTTCTACCGGCGATAGCGGTCTCGAACTGATCAGCGCCGATGAAGCCGACGAAATGGCCGCCGATAGCAAAGACGATGATCAAATTGGCGAAGCAGCTGCCGGTGGTGCTGCGGAGGATGACTTCCTGCTGACGCCCGTCGAAGGCGATTTGGAAGATGACGATAGCGGCTCGCAGGTGATTGCGTTGGACTCGGATTCGATGTCTTCGGAATCTGGTCTATTCGGTAGCTCGACGCTCGAAGGAGGCGACTTCGGTGGCCTGGGCGAAAGCGACGGTCTGGAAGCAGACGACTCGGTCATGGCCGGTGCCGGCACGATGGCAGCGGCTCCGGTGGCTGCGGCACCTTCCGAGGTTCCTTACTCGTTTATGAATGTCCTCAGCCTGGGGTTCACGGCGTTACTGCTGCTCGTTTGCGGGCTGATGGTGACCGACTTAATGTGGAATATGTGGAGCTTCAGCGAACCTTATTCGCTTACGAGCACGCTGATGGACGGCATTCTGAACTTACTACCTTCGTAGTACGCATAAAATTACTTTGGTAACGAAAGAACCGCGTTTGCTCCTCAGAGAGACGCGGTTCTTTTTTTATCGTGGCTGCACTCGGTGAGAGGCGGTCTTGGGCCAATGCGCCCTAAAATCGATACCAATAATTACAACTTCTGGTTGCGGGTTCCCTAAGACCATGTATCCGTTTGGGGCCTGAGCGCTATAATAGAGATAGCGTTTTTACGGTAAGCGGCGGTGTAGACGTAAGTCGTTGCTGTATTAGACGATTGGGCCAAATTGGCAACAGGAGTTGGGCCCCGCTTTCCAATTCCCGAAATCCGCAAGAACTACGAAGCCGCGATCGTGGTGCCGAGGGCGTGGCTCAGGACCGAACTCCTTCCTATTCGGTTTCTCTTCCATACCACCTTACTCACCAGACAATCCGTGCTTCCTGACTTCATGGAATAACCCGTGGCAAGACCGAGACTTGTCTCCCCTGACCAACCACTACCGGTTCGGATACTGCTGCATATTTACGAAACCGCCGCCTCGCTGAGTCTGGCCGTAGTGCTGATCAGTTCGATGGCCGTTTCGCTGATCTTCGCGACTTTCGTGGAAGCTACTTTCAGCACGGATGTGGTACAGTTTTATGTCTACCGCTCGTGGTGGTTCGGATTGATCTACGGCTTGTTAGCGGTCAACATTTTCTGCGCCGCCGCGATTCGCTATCCCTGGAAACGTCATCAGACCGGGTTCGTTATCACGCATATCGGCCTATTGATGCTCTTGTTAAGCGGAGCCATCAGTCGCTCGAAAGGGATCGATGCCCAGGTTCATGTCTGGGAACACGACTCGTCCGAGCTTGCGTTCGATAATTCGTACTACTTTGATCTTCGCGTCGACAACGACGTCAAGGCGATGCCCATGGCGATCGCCGACGCCGGTGATGTTCAGCGTCACATGATCGACTTCGAGCCAGGCATGTTTAACTGGTCGGCTTATCACGATGGTTTCGCTAATTGGAAAGTGGCTGAACCAGACTTGGCCAGATGGTTCAAGCCAGTGTTTTACCTCTCGATGCGAAATCGAGCAGGCAACGTCATGTACAACCAAGATGGCGTGAAGCTGGAAGTACTCGATTACTATGCCGACTGCAATTGGTGGGAGAATACACCCACGGTGCAGTTGATGATGAGCATGCCCCAAACCACCGAGCGTGCCGCCGATGGCACGATGAAGGCCGTCGGTGAACAGTGGATGCCTATTCGCTTGTCGGTCTTCAAAGCGACGCAACAGCCGAAATACAAGTACGGTATTGGTGATAGCCAGCGAAGTGGTGGTGGTAGCGTCACATTCCACATGGCCGGCAGTCGCGCGGCCACCGAGGCATTCCTCAAGTGTGTGCCCGAAGAGGGGACGATCGGCGAAAACGGTCAGGCCATCTTATGCATCGACGGCAAAACGACCGTCATTGATGTGAAGGACCAGTTGGATAAGGACCCTCAGCCAATTGAAGGCTCAGAGCTTAAGTACCAGGTCAAAGCTTACTATCCCACCGCCCAGCTCGATCAGGTCGACGGTCAAGAGTTCTCTTGGGTCAAGGTCACCGAAGACGAAGGAGCCGAACCACGTAACCCAACCGTGGTGATCGATATCCTGAAGGGAGACAAGAAGGTTGACCAACTCACCCTGCTGGCCAATATGCCGCAGATGAACATGCAGGGCTACACCTCCGGCGTCTATGGTGACTTCTGGTATGACTTTGGCGAGAAGACAACGGCCCAACTGATGCAGGGTGGAGAAGGGGGGTCGCGTATCGATCTCATTCAAGGGGTCGCCGAAGGAGCCGAAGACCAGGCTTCGCCGGAATCGAAGCGTGTTTTCTATCGCTATTGGAATCGCAAAAAGGTTGTTGCCTCTGGCGAACTCAAGGCCGACGCCACAGAAATCGATGCGGTGGAAGCATTCAAGATGCCGATTGCCACCCTGCGCATGTACGTGAAAAGCTTGGTCGCGGCCAACGAGCCTATGGCCCAGCCCATTCCGGTTGCTTTCGGGGTTTCTGGCCCGATGGGCAATACGCCGGCCGTGAAAGTTCGTCTGACCTTAGGCGACCATTCGGAAGAGTTCTGGCTGCGAGCCCATATGAACGAACCCGACGTTGGCCTCGATGACGGCTCGACGCTCCATACACTGAAGGTGGGTGATCGCGAAGTGAAGCTTTCGATGCCGATCAAGTCGTATCCGATTGGCTTCCGCATTCACCTCGATCAATTTGAACGCCGTCTCGACCCTGGCACCTCGCAGCCGTCACATTATTCGAGCGATGTCCAGTACATCGACCGGCAGCACGATCGATACGTTATGGCATCTGCAGCGGGTAGCGAAGAGATCAGCCCATTGGTAATTGACGAAGCACGCAATCCTAGTTCACTGGCTAAAGTGGGATCGATGCTCTATTGGATCGACGACACAGACAGTGGCCAAAAGATCTTGGTAAAGGATCTGAGCAAGCCTGACGAGCCTGCTTCGGAATTGGTTACCCGGGCTGGCAAAAGTCCGCGAAACCTGGTGATCGATACCGCTGGCAACAAACTCTGGTGGCTTGCCAAGCAGTCCAGTCGCCTGGCACGCTCGGATGTCGATGTTCTGATGCAGTCCGATTTGGTCGGTGGAAGTTCCAAGGTGGTCTCCATGTTCGACCGCGCCCCGCGCGGCTTGGCGGTCGATTCGGCAAATGGTTGGGTTTATTTCGGCAACCCGGCAAGCAAGTCGGTCGGTCGCGTGAAGACCGACGGCAGCGAGATGAAAGCCGACTGGCTCACCGGCACCGGACTGGTTACCGACGTGGCCCTCTATCCAGCCAAGCAGAAGCTGTACTTCACCGATGTGTTAAACAACGCGATCGGTCAGTCGTCGCTGGAAGAGCCGCGTGTTTCTTATGTTTATACCTACTCGAAATCTGGTCATCCAAACAGCATTGCGGTGAGCGACAAGGGGCTTTTGGTATGGAGCGATGATACACCTAATGGTGTCGACCCCCATGCCCGCAAGCATCTGAGCGATCCTGCGTTGGACCGTACCAAACCGCAAGAGGTCAACTCCGTTATCCGCGTGATTGATCTGCAAGGGAAGGACAAAGAACCGAAGACGCTTTATACAGAGCTAATGGACAAGCCCGACGGGTTGGCGATCGATCCAGACTCAGGCGACTTGTTCTTTACGCAGACCGCTCTCTTGAAGCGTGACGTCTGGATTACGATGAATGCTCCGGATGATTTCATCGAACCGGCCGGCGGTCGCGACCTGCGTATATTCCAGGAATCATTCGAAGGCCCCTACCTGGCAGGAACGCCCCAGTATCGCGAATTCGTTCCCGAACGCAGCAACGATTCGGAAGTTTATAAATCGGTGTTCTCGGTCAACTACGACCCTGGGACGGCACTACGTTATTGGGGCTGTTTGTTTGTGGTAGGGGGCATCGCTTGCATGTTCTACATGCGAGCCTATTTCTTCAAAACTAAACGATCGTCTGACCCGCAGGCTCGAGCCAAGGCTCATCCGGCGAAGATTCAGACAGAAGTGGTTTCGTGATAAATGACTAGGTGCAATATGAATAGCGGAATTCTTCGCACGACTTGGATCGCAGCACTGGTGATGTGCGGCACGCTCATTGCTTTCAATAGCGGACGCGCGGATGATGCCTTTCCCGACGATATTTGGCGTGAGATCCCCGTCTATCATCACGGCCGTGTCAAGCCGATGGATGGTTATGCTCGGCAGGTCGTGCAGAAGATCACCGAGTTCAACAAGTCGAAGCCCAAGTTCAATCTGACCGACTATTACACCGAAGAGGAACTCCAGAAGCCTGAGCTCAAGGGCGCTCTTGAGGTCTTTCCTGACGGCGAACTGCGTAAATTTACGCCCAGCGAATTGATCTACGAATGGACTGCTCGGCCTGAAAAATGGGAACGCGTTCCGTTTATCTACCTTGGCCGAGAAGACGTGCGTGCAGAGCTGGGTTTTCCGATCAACAGCGACAACAGCATCAAGCTAAACTTTGTCTCACCGCACGACATTGCTACGTCTGAAAAGCTGCGTGAGTACTTGAAAGGGATGGAGAAACGCCGCAAGGAGCAAGCTGCCAGTGGTGAACTGGAAGAAACGGCTATGGACGCGCATATCTGGCGAGAACTACTGTTCCGCTATGCCGTCTTTCGCGAGGTGTCGCTAGACCCGCGCAAGGAGGTTGTCTCGACCAATCCGCTTCCCTCCCCAGGCGAACGTGATCGGTTTATCGGTCAGGTATACGCAGCCGGGAAAATACTTTTTGGTGATCCGAACTCCGGCGAAGAACGCACCCTGAATAGCCAGCTGCAAACGCTTCAGCAGTTCGGTGGCGAGCATCCATTGAGCATCGCATCGAAGCAATTAATCGATTCTTATCGTGACCTGCACGAATTATCTTCGGCGGCCTATATGGATCCGATGTCGGTGCTTAATACGCCCGCCGATGAGCCGATCAAGCCCGAATTTGCTCCGACCACGCAAGAGACCGAGCCGCTGATTCAAGAGTTTCAGGCTGCAGCCCATGCACTGGGAAACATCCTGGAAGAGCAGCGAGACAACGTCAACGACAGCACCACGCTCACCGACGATGAGTACAACAACATCAAACCGATGTTCCAATCGATGCTGGTACGCGTTCGTCAATTAGAGCACAACGCCATGGAAATCCACTTGGCATTGTACGAGAACGCCAACGCAGGTGCGTTAACGGCATCGACGTCGATGGATCGCGGCGGCAATCACCTGCAGATTGTTCCTTCGCTCAATCCGTATGCTTTAAGCAAGTCTCGCGACCCGAGCGACCTTTCTCAGCCGTGGCTGGGAATGACGACGGTCCTGTATGGTTCCGACGCCGTGCTGGCCCAGTACGACATGGGGCTGATCAACGCCGTGCGTGCCAACTGGAGTACTGCCAAAGAAGCCTACGAGAGTGGTGGCGACGTCCGCCCAGCGATGCAAAAACTGGCCGATAGCCTGCAGCGACTGGGAGACCAAGACACCCAACAGCGTGTTGCCGTAATTGAAGAGACCATCGGTAGCACCGAGAAAGATTCCGGCATCCTGGCCTATACCGCTTACCCGGCGGTTAATAGTTACCGGATTGCGACAGAGGTCCGCTACAACACGCTAGACCCGTTCATGTATGCATGGATTTTCACGTTCATTGCGACCATCGGATTCGCGTTGGCCTTTGCTGTGATGCGGAAACCGATGTTCTGGATGGGGGTCGGGTTTTTGGTGTTTGGTTTGATCTGGTCGACCTACGGCTTCTACATGCGTGTTATCGTGACCGGCTGGGCACCGGTGACCAATATGTACGAAACGGTGATCTTCGTTCCGTGGGTCGTTTGTAGCCTGGGGCTGATGTTTCTGCTTCTTCCCTTGGTTGATCGCGGACGTTTGGCTGCATGGCGTGCGACAGCCGCCCCTTTTACTTGGGAACAGTCGCAGTTGGAATCTGGCCAACGAGAAATGTTCTCGACCGGCGTGTGGAGTGTTTTCAACTGGGTTTCGCTCGCGATTCGAGTTCCGCTGATGCTCGGTATGATTCACTTCATGACGATGCGTCCGGTGTACGATGGGAACCGCCCAATCATCAATCTGACCGACTTCGGCGAGCAGATGGCAGCTCACGGTATTATCTATGCGGCAATCTTTTTGCTCGTCAAGTTGTTAGTGCTCGGGCTGAGCGTCTGGTATATCCCCCGGTTATTGCTTGCCGCTATCGGATTGCCCATCTTCTGCGGGTATGACTGGTCGATCGATGGCCAGCTTCAGGATAAGTTCCAGAAGACATACCACCGTAACTACTATGGGCTGGCGGCATCGGCTTGTGGAACGTTTCTGTTGTGCGTGGCTTCGATCGCTCCGATTGTGGATACCGGTTCATCGCGCGTGTTGAATACCGAATTCTCGCCACTGCAGCCGGTATTGCGGTCCAACGTCTGGCTGACCATTCACGTGCTCACGATCGTGGCCAGTTATGGGGCAGGCATCTTGGCGTGGGGACTGGGTTGGCTCGCGCTAGGTTATTACATGTTTGGTCGGTATCGTGCTCCTGTAGTGGCCAGCCCGCTGAACGAAGGGCTCGCTCCGGCTCATGGGCACAGCCCACAAATGAGCTACCGTCCGCCTGAGGAATGCTTCACGCTTGGTCAGCAGTGTTATCGAGCCATCCAAGTCGCTGTGCTTCTGTTGGCAAGTGGAACCATCCTGGGCGGTATCTGGGCAGATGTTTCCTGGGGCCGTTTTTGGGGCTGGGATCCGAAAGAAGTCTGGGCCTTGGTGACGCTCTTGATTTACGTGGCGATCTTGCATGCTCGCTTCGCCGGCTGGTTCAATAATTTTGGCATGGTCGTAGGGACGATCATCGGCTTCTCAGCGATCGTCGGCAGTTGGTACGGTGTGAACTTCCTGCTGCCGCTATTTAAAGGGGGCGATGCGGTCGGCCTGCACTCCTACGGAAGCGGTGGCAAAGGAAGTGAAATCATGGTCATGGGTTTCGTTGCCGCCAACTGGATTGCGCTGGGCTTCGTGGCCCTGAGGTTCCAGATCTCGAAGCTTTCCGTCGTGGACGAAAACGAGGTGGAAGAAGTCGTGATCAAAGATGACCTGCCAGAGGACAGAGACGAATCAGAAGAAGATTTCACGGATACGAAGTAGCACGTTCTCAATGCAAACGAAGGGTGCGAGTAGTAAAAATCGTCGCCCTTTAAAGTGTCAACGCTGCATTGAACCACTCAGCCGTTCCGCGATCATTGGCGCAGTCAACCACCGCGCCCAATCCACCGAAGGCTGCGAGGCCGGCACGGTCGACGAGTTATTGTCGAAGAAGACGCTCACTAGGTTGGTGGCCGGAAGAATGCTTACCGGGCTCTCGTAGACTAAGGGGTGCTCTAGGCCGGCCAGCATCGTTCCACTTGGCATGTTGTCGCACAAACCGGTTAAGGTCATCCGCCCATGATCAAAGCGGAAGCCGATGGCCATCTCATGATAGGCAGTCAAGTCTTGGTTTCGATTCGGGGGAATGACTTGCACGTTCAGATGCTGGGCGGCTCGATCGAGAATATGTCGTGACAGCTGCCCGTTGCGCGAGAAGATGCCACCGAATGCTTCCTGAAAGCTATCGTCGCGGACGACAAGTTGTTTGACATGAAGTTCTGCCTCGCCAGCCCCGTGCTGGTAGTTCGTAGCCAGGGCCGACTGCAAATCGATTTGGCGAAACACGCCAGCCATTTCCAGGTTGGTTGAAGCGTGGTTCAGATCAAAGGTGACCTGCCCCATGAAGGTCGCATCGACGCCCAGCCCAGCCAGTTGCGGTAACGCAGCACGCAAGTTATGCGTGGGAATCGGCTGCTCGGTCGTGGCGAGTTGAACCTGCCAGTGCTGCGGATTCGAGGTGTCGACATTAGTCAGAAGAGGAGGTGGGCTCAGCGAGTCGCCGACCAGCAAAGAACTGGTAAGTGCCGGTTGCAGATCGGGATCATGTTTCACTTCCAGTTTCTGGAGCGAAGGAAGAACCTCGTCACGAAAACGAACGTGAGCCACGTTCAATTGAAGACGCTTGCCATCGGTTCGCTTTAAGAGCACGCCTTCCTGCAAGGTTTCCCACAAGCGATGTCGTGAAGCCCAATCGACCTCTACTTCGTCGGCAGAGAGCTGCCAAGTGCTGTTGACCAGTTCCGCTTTGAGTGCCGGAAAGACCACCGCATCGCTGCCGGCCCGTTCCAGACGCACGTCCTCGAAGACCCACTTGGTCGGCTTGGGGTTATAGTACTTCGAGATATGGCACTTCAGGCCGATCGTTTCTGACAGTTGGTCTTCTACCGCAGCGATTGACCAGGATGACTGCCGGTAAGTAATCCACGAGAAGGTGCAGATCGTCGGTACGACGCATCCCAGCAGGAATGCGACCCGACAAAGCAGGCGTCTCGTAGATTCATGCATGCCGAACATCCTTGCTTGGCGTGCCTGGTAAGGGTTGGCCGCGGACTAACGCTTCCGAGCCATGTCCATGAACAGTTGGTAGCGGGCCTTCATTTCCTCGAGGCTATCGCCACCAAATTTGTCGACTAAGGCTGCGGCGATCTCAAACGCCACAACACTTTCGACAATCACACTCGCCGCCGAAACGGCACAGACATCGCTTCGTTCGTAGGAAGCCGCGTCCGTTTCTTTTGTTTCCAGATTGACCGATTCCAGTGGCTTACGAAGTGTACTAATCGGCTTCTTCGCAGCACGCACAACAATCGTCTGGCCGTTGGTCATCCCAGCTTCCAGCCCACCGGCGTTGTTGGTTGGCCGGGTATAGCCGAGGTTGGTCGATTCCTGTTCCATCGGATCGTAGTGGATTGGGTCGTGAACCTGAGACCCAGGCTTGCGAGCGGCCTCAAAGCCCATGCCGATCTCAACCCCTTTGATCGCTTGCACGGCCATCACGGCTTGGGCCAGCTTGCCGTCGAGTTTGCGGTCCCACTGAGCGTGCGTGCCCAGCCCGAAGGGAGCACCAACGACGCGTACTTCCACAATCCCGCCCAGCGTATCGCCTGATTTGCCGGTCTTGTCGATCAGTTCTTTGAACTGAGGATCTTGTGCTGGGTTAAGCGAGTAGATGATGCTTTCATCTCGCTTGGCGATCATCGTGTCGACATCGTCTACGTTGTCGGGACGATCGATAGCAACGCCCCCGAGTTCGTCAACGAAGCCGTAAACCTGAATCCCGAATTCGGCCAGAAGTTGTTTGGCCAAAGCGCCAGCAGCGACGCGAACGGCAGTCTCCCGAGCGCTGGCTCGTTCAAGGATGGCTCGGATGGGCCCCAGGAACTTGATCGCGCCGGTCAGGTCGCCATGACCAGGCCGGGGCCGTGGAAGATCTTCCAGGCGTTCCAACTTATAGTCGCGATTGATCACTTGCAGCGCGACCGGGCTTCCTAGCGTGAGACCTTTCCAGATGCCGGTCATCACTTCGACCTTATCGGTCTCGATCCGCTGTCGTCCGCCACGGCCATACCCTCCCTGGCGACGAGCAAGCTCGCGATTGATAGGTTCTTCGTCGATTGCCAGTCCGGCCGGGAAGCCGTCGATCATGGCAAGAAGGGTTTTACCGTGGGATTCGCCCGCTGTCCAATAACGCAACATTATGCAAAATAAAGACTTTGGTCCTGAGTCAGTGCCCGGCGGTCGCTTCGATTCGATCGCCGTTGTTCGGGTAAACCTACCCAGGTACCGAGGTTAAGTGTAAACCGATCTTCGATTCTAACCGTAACCCCGATCGGCAGATAGATCGGTTAGGCAAAAGCTCCTAGCCGCTACCTACCCCCCACCTTGGAACCGAAAAGCGAGACGTTCGTGCAATCACTACTAAGGCGACATTGGTTTCTCGCAGGCCTGCTAGCGGTGGTGGCCATTGGATTTGCCTTGTCTGAGCAGCTTCGGCAACTTCCCGATCTGCATGTCCTTCGCAATGGGATCGTGGTGACGGTATTATTCCTGATGGCTTTTCCGCTCGCCTTCGGTGACCTGCAAAGTGCTATCCGTCGTCCTGCCGCTGCCGCTCTGGCAACATTGATAAACACCGGCGTCTTGCCCGTGTTTGCCTGGGCGGCCTCGCTGCTTTCTTCAGGGGACTTTGCCATTGGAATCAATCTGATGGCGGCCATTCCTTGTACCTTGGCCTCGGCTGCCGTATGGACGCGAAGGGCAGGGGGGAGCGACTCGATTGCGTTGATCGTCACGATCGTGACTAATTCGCTTTGCTTTCTCATCACCCCATTCTGGCTGCTCTGGACAACTGGAAGTCAAATTACCATCACTATCTGGGCAAGTCCCGACGGCAAAGGGCTTTCGTTGGCCGATATGATGACGAAACTGTTCGTTCTGATTGTCTTGCCGATGGCACTGGGCCAGCTTGCTCGCTTAATTCCCAACGCAGGCAACTGGGCAACGCGGAACAAGTTTCAATTAGGGATCGTGGCCCAGATGGGTGTCCTGTGTATGGTCCTGCTGGGCTGTATCAGTTGCGGCCTCAAGCTGCGTAGCCTGCCCACCGATCAGATGCCGACGTTATTATCTTTCGCGGTTATGATTGGACTGGTGCTGACCGTTCATATGTCGGCGTTATTGCTGGGAGTTGGTATTTCGAGGCAGCTTCACTTTCCGCGCAGCGAAGAGATCGCGATCGCATTCGCCGGCAGCCAAAAAACTCTGATGATCGGCCTAGCCATCGCCACTGAGTTTTATACCGCGAATCCCTTAGCAATCCTGCCCATGGTCGCCTACCATGTCGGGCAGCTATTCTTAGACACGGCAGTCGCCGACCGATACATGGCCGCCGAATTTAAGAAGGCTCATTCAGAAGAGCCACCGATCGAAGGGGACCAACCGGCTGGTTGAACCTTAATGACAAGCTCGTGTCTAAACCGCAATCGCTTTCCGTTGCCCAAAATTTTGCTGAGCGACAGGGCCTAGACACGAACGAAAAACCGTTATAACTTGATTAAGTCTTCAAAGATCGCCCTTGGCTGATGAGAACTACCATCCAGGGCCGATACTTGACCCAAGACAGTACCCACCACGCCCCCTTCGTCTAGAGGCCCAGGACGTCGGGTTCTCAGCCCGAAAACAGGGGTTCGACTCCCCTAGGGGGTACTTCAAGCCGCACTAGTTGCGGCTTTTTTTATGCGCTGATATTCGTAGCTCTCGGTTCAATCGACAGTTACGTTTTGTTTTGATTCTGTAGCGACGCGTCGTGGGTGGATTGATTAATTGATCTGAATGGGCTCGGCCTCCGAAATTAAGGTGTGGCATTCTGACCAGGTTGGTGGTTCGCAGCGTGAGGCCAGTCTTTGGATGATTGCTTCGGGAACGCTGTGGCTTTGCTTTTTGTTTTGTCGCAGCAGAGCTTTCAGGTTGGGTTCTAGATAGACAATTTCGATTCGTGCGTCGTAGTCCTTGAATAGGCCTAGCCAGCGTAAACGCGTTTGCCGAATCGTGTTGGTAGCATTGAACGCAAAGGAGGTCCCGCTTCGCAGGAATTCTCGGCACCTCTCTTGGGCAAGTTGGGCGACTTGGCCTTGGTTGCCGGTGGGATCGACGTTCAATTCATCGCGTAAATCGTCAAGTGACACGATCGGCAGTTCGCTTCGTTGCCGTGCGAGCCAGGTATCTTTGCCAGCACCAGGGAGGCCACACATCAAGGTAACCTGACATTTGAAATCTTCGTGCGGTAGGTAGTGGAGATTCGGCTGCGATGCATGAAAGAAAGTGAATCGGGCATGGTCCGAGGCAAACACGTAAGGGCGATCAAAGCATTTGGCTTCTTCGGAAGCGACTTTCCAGAAGTGAAGGTTTTCTTCCGGACGCGTCATCGAGTCGGTATCGCGGCCGCGTGTGTCGGCCAGAGCGAAAAGGTATAGCAACCTATTGGAAAGTAGCCACGATTGACGAATGACTTCATGCGAAGGCTCTTGTCGTTCCTAGAGAAAAGCGGGGCGACCGTGGTAACGAACCATCCGGGCGATCTCTTCTCGAGTTGCTAGGTCACAATCCAAGTCGCGGAGAATGTTTCGCGCGAGGTGCTCTCCTTTGACGGCATGCTTAGTAGATGTAACGCGGCCGCTAATCGAATGGATTTCGGTCGTGAGTGGCTTGGCGATGTCGTGAAATAAGGCGGTAAACTTCAGTATGGTCTGCGCATGTGGCGATAAGGTATGCCACTCGTCGAGTGATTTCAGTTCGTTTAGTACCAGTTTAGTGTGTGTCCAAACGTCGCCTTCGTTATGCCACTGCGCATCTTGATCGCAGCCAGCCATTGCCTGGCACCATGGTTGTGGCTGAGCCCAAGCGATGAGCTCTTCAATCGATGCCGTTTTGAGTTGCGTCCAGTTCATGGCCAAATATCTGCGTCGTCGGCTAGTTGATTGGGGACCATCACTTGGTGTTGCCAGTGCGTGCTTTGCTTGATCTTCTCGACGAATTCTGGGCGTACGAACTTGGCTCGGCCTGTGACCTTACCGTCGGCTTCCGTGCGAAGGTAAATGCCCTCCATAAGATTGTCGGCCTGGCCGGAGTGTGGATTGTCGAAATGGCTGTCATACTGCGATGGACCGATCAGCCTGGCAAGTTTCTTTCGCGTCACGGAGCCTTGGTGGATGACAGGTACCGTATGGATACCACTTCCGGCCAAAAGCTTCATGCGTGCGGCCAAGTCAAGAAACACGCCGCTTTGTTTGTCGAAGATATCAAACTCGAAAAAGTAGTGCGGCAATCTCCGGTAGGCGACTGAATGCCGCGCATAGGCCCACTCTCCAAAGAGCAGGTGCCGAGAAGTCAATCGTGTTTCTAGTTCATGCCGTTTAACGGTGTCCATTGCTTGAAAAGGTCGTACTGCGGATGCATCCCTTCCGTGATGAGGTGGCCACGGCACTGCAGAATTAGCTGACCATCGTCGGAAAAATGAATTCCGACGTTGGTTCCGTCGATCTTCTCTTCGACGATCAGCGATTGGTCCTGGATGAACGCCAGGGACTCGGCCTCGCCCATATGCTTGTCGTCGTCGGTGCCCTGGGAACCGAAAAGATGGGGCGTACGCGGGTACTTGGTGAAATTTTCGTGGGAGCTGCCCATGGATCTGGTTTTCTTGAATTGGGTCAGGCGATCTTTGACTCGGGAGATAAGTTAAGCAACAACGAATCGGCAATGCTTTCGAACCAATTCTCGGAACGATTGGGACACACGTAAGCGTGAAGTGGTTCAGGCAAATTGTCCTATGCCCCACGGTGTTGGGTGAAGAAAGGCCAAGGGGCTACGCTTCTCAAAAGAGACGTGACCAATTCGATCAAAGCTTTCTCGATTAGTTCGGCACAATGGTTGCAGCGTTGAGTGTTTCGAGGTGTCGCGAATTCGCTAGTTATTCAACGAAAAGGGAAGAAATGTATTTGACGATCCGGGCTATCGTCTTTGGGATATTGCTATCTTTCACATGGGCTGTGGTTGCCACTGCACAAAATGGCGGTGATAGCAAGAAAAACAACCAATCGAACACAACCGACCAAAAATCACAGCCGTCTACAGATGCTTATTATTTGGTCGATTCCCTTAACGACGGCATACCTACGTCGGACAGTTCGCCCGATCTTAGTACGCCGCTGGCAACGGTAGAGAACTTTATCTTTGCCTGTCGCGAGAAAGATTTTGCGCGTGCTGCACAGTCTCTTAATTTTAAGTTGATCCCCCAGGATCAGCGAGATCAAGCGGCCTATCTAGCCGAGAACTTCTACTACGTACTTAACCAACGATTGTGGGTTGATATCGAAGATCTGCCCGATCGTGCTGACGGGCAAGTGATCAATCGTATAGGCAAACAGGATCCGATGGCCGGGAAACCGCGGAAAAGTATTCGTCTGGGGGTGATCAACATCGACGATTGGAAGGAAGTTCGTGTGCGGTTACAACGCGTGAAGGTTGGTGATGGGGTGCCGATATGGTTGTTTTCCGCTCAGACGGTTGAAAAGATTCCGGCCCTTTACCAGGAGTACGGCCCAAGCTGGGTGGAAGAAGCGATGCCTGCTTGGGCGAAGACGCGTTTGGCCGGTAAGGTTCCGATCTGGGAATGGTTTGCGCTGTTTGTATTCGTAGCGGCAGGTGTTTGTGTGGGCTACGTAACCCAAGGAGTCGCTGGCTATGCGATTTTGCATCGGCAACGGAAAGAACGCTTGTGGATTGAACGGCTCATTGATGACCTTCGCGTGCCGGTCGCTGTGGCTAGTGCCGCGCTGACAACCTACTTGCTTAAGCAGGCTTTTCTGTCGTTGACCGGGCCGGTAAATACTGTGGTAGATCCGGTGATGTTGTTGGTCGTGGTGGGAGCGATCGCATGGGCGGTTCTCCGGGGGCTCGACGTGGCGACCTCCTTTACGATGGATCGCTATGTCAACACACTTAAAGACGATATCGAAGGTGCTGAGCAAGGACTGCTTACCAAGATTAGTATCGCCAGGCGGCTTGTTGCCTTGGTGGCGGTTTTTGTCGTCGTGGGCGTTGTACTCATTCAACTGAACATCTTCGATGCGGTGGGGTATGGACTACTTGCTTCGGCAGGCGTCACGACGGTTATTTTGGGGATAGCCGCACAACCGATTCTTGGTAACCTGCTTGCCGGTCTACAAATCGCCATTACACAGCCGGTGCGGATTGGGGATAGCGTGTTGTTCGAAGGCCACTGGGGGCATGTCGAAGGCATCAAGTTCACGTACCTCACGATTCGTACCTGGGACAAACGGCGGTTGATCGTACCGCTGCAATACCTGATCTCGAAGCCAGTCGAAAACTGGACGAAAGTTAATGAGGATCTAACTCGACCGATCAAGGTATACGTCGACTACACAACCGACGTGCAGATTATTCGCGAGAAGTTCCAAGAGATGGCGACCCAGCACGAGTTGTGGGATCAAGATAGCGAGCCGATCGTGCAGGTAACGGATTGTTCTGATGAGTCGATGGAGGTGCGTGCGCTATGTCACGCCAAGAGCCCGGCCGATGCTTGGAATTTACACTGTGAAATGCGAGAAAAGTTAATCGCATTTGTTCAGGATCTTGAGAGTGGAAAGTACCTTCCGCGTGAACGTATCCGCATGTTAAGCGAAACAGCCCAGGGCAATGGGAAGCAAGCAAGTCATAGTGATCGATAGTTGAAATCACATAACTTCTTGCAGTGAACTCAACCGGCTGACGTTGTCAGGGACGAGCGGATCCGCCATCAGTTGAGGTGGGCATGAGCGAATTCGCCAAGCAGGATCGACTTGCAATTATGCCTCAGATAATCGAGGGTCGTGTCTGATTGAAACCATCGTAAGCCCTCTGCATGAGTGGCCCCAGATGTATTCCAAAATGGGTTGGTGAGCTTTCCATACTCCAGGTCGACATCGCCTTACTTGAATAAGGCTCAAGGTCGCCAATGGTCAAATCACGTAGCGACGCCTCAGCTAGAAACACAGATGCTTCGGCGTGAAAACAATCGTTACAGCCAACGAAATCTTCGCTTAGCTTGTACTTAGCAAATGTTGTATAGAGGTTCTCGATGACTTCGATCATGATCGATCCCTGCCGGTAGAGAGGTGAGCTACTCCCTAAAAGTAGTCGTCGCGATTGGTACCGTCAAAAACGTCCTTTTTTCAGGCAACATTTTTTGAAGAGTTTCATCGAACCACAAGGGCAGAGATCGTTCCGGCCGAGCTTTTCTTCCAAGTATTTATCGCCGTGAACAATCTGGATCCCGCGTTTAACATTTGTTTCGGAAGGATAGCCGTGGCGGCGTTTGCTCATCGGCTCGAAAGGATGGTTGTTCGTCGAATTCGTTTTGATTGTCAGGACTCATGAGTCACCTTGCCATTTCTTGCCACGGGGTTGTTAAGGGAGTTAAGCACGTTTCAGTGCTATGACATCCCCCCGCCAGGAATGGTTCGCAGGACTCCCCAATTGTTTTCAAGAGTCAACTCCGCGACTTTCCCAGAGCTACCTTCACCGCTTGGCCTAGCCGCCGCACTTCGGCTTCGGATAATTCAGGGTAGATCGGAAGGAAGACGCAATTTTGCAACAGCCATTGCATCTCTCCAGGTGGGATGGATGGCGTCTTCAAAACGCAGAGGTTATGGCAACTCGTCGCATCGAAACCAGATTGACGCAGGGAACGTACGACTGCGATAGGATCTTTGGCGGCGATTGCAAAGACCCACCAAGTAGATTCGACGGCAGAAATGCCTGCGACCTCTGTGTCGTTTCCGATCTCGCTGGCCAGCAATCGACCTAATTCAGTTCTGCGCTCAATTCGCTGATCGCGATAACCGCTCCAACGCCGCGCGATCATTGCTACCAGCGGTTGCGATGGAAGCTTTCGGATTTTACCAAGCAGATCGTGTCCTTGGAAGTTTCGGGTAAGGGGCTTAACGGCTTGATCGGCGTCAAGCCCCATCAAACGATTAAGTCTGATGAAAAGATCGAACAAGTGTCGCTGAGTTAGAATCTTCATAGCGCCGTACTTCAATATTCGCAGTGCGTAAGCACGTCGAGGTTGGAGAGAGTACTGGTTCTGTGCCCGAATCATCCTCTTAAGTAGCTGTGCGTCACGAACGCGAATCAAACCTCCTCCTAGGGCGGTTGCTGTCTTGATCGGTCCAAAGCTGAGGAGGTTCACATCGGCCAGGTCGCTGCCTAGATATCCGGGGCGTGAGAATGCCTGAGCGCAATCTTCGACCAGAAGCAACTGGTGTCGCCGAGCGATTTCATCGAGTGGACGCAAATCGATCTGAGTGCCAAACAAGGGAGCGGCCAGAATCATCCGCGTACGGGGAGTGATGCAAGACTCGAGTTGTTCGAGGCGCGGTTGCAGAGTCGCAAGATCCAAATCGATGCCGATCGGAACGAGTTTGTGCTGAGCGGCGATTTGCTGCATATCGGGAATCGAAACGGCGGTGGTTGCGATTTCACTTCCCTCAGGCAGATTCAGTGCCTGTAAAAGCAAATCAAAACCACTTCGAACGGAAAGACATGGAAGCGTGTTTTGCTCCTCCCACTGGGCGTAGACCGCACGGTCACCGCGAGGCCAAAGACACAAAGTCAAGCCGAAAGCCAAATCGTACCAGTCAATGTCAAACAACTTGCGGGGACGCACGTCTCATTGCCCCCTTTCGTCCGCTGTGGTTTTTGAATGCTCTCAATCCGTACGCTGTAACTTGGTATCTGCAATGCATCCGAGAATGGTGTTAACTTACCGGTGCTATTTTTGCGGAGCAAGTTTTTGAGAAGGTTTGTCTCAATTTTTGGGGCGTTGCTTGACAGGTGGCGATTAAAACGTGCGTCGAAGAGGAAGTCGTTGAGGGTTGGACACAAGTGCAATTTGTCACCGATAAAATCGAAATTCTTCTGATATTTCGACGCGTTAAGTTATGTGTAACGTCAGTCTTAAATCTGACTCACATCCAACTTGGGGGCATGAATGGAGGGCTTTTTGTGGACTATAATTTAGTGAGAAACGTTAGCGACGGCTCCTATTGATGGCCAAGGGAACTTTGATGATGCGAACATTTGCTTATGGTTTGTTGGTAGCGGCATGTTGGACAGGTGTCGTGGGAATAGGGGAGGCGCAGATGATCGTGGCGCACCGTGGGGCTTCGTTTGACGCACCAGAGAACACGCTGGCCGCATTTCAGGAAGCCTGGAAACAGAAGGCCGATGCGATCGAAGGTGACTTCTACCTGACCAAGGATGGCCATATCGTTTGCTTGCACGACAAGACCACCGAGCGAACCACTGCCGGAACCGCCAAGCTCAATCCAGCAGAATCGACCCTCGACCAACTGCGAGATCTGGATGTGGGATCGTGGAAACATGAGAAGTACGCTGGCGAACGCATTCCGTTGTTAGATGAAGTGCTTGCGACGGTTCCGCAATCGGGAAAGATTTTGGTTGAAATTAAGTGTGGTCCTGAAATTATTGAGCCACTGAGAGTCGTGTTGGAAAAGTCAAGCTTACGGCCGGAACAAATTGTGATCATTTGTTTCAACGAGGAGGTCGTGAAACAGGCTCGTGAAAAAATGCCGCAGTTCAAAGCGAATTGGCTAACAAGCTATAAGCAGGATAAAGACACCAAGATGTGGTCGCCTAATCTTGACACTGTGTTAGAGACGCTTGGTAAGACCGGAGCGACAGGCTGGGGAACGCAAGGGCGAGATGAAGTCGTGACCGCTGAATTTGTTCGCGAGATTCGCAAGGCGGGTATCGAGTGTCATGTGTGGACGGTTGATGAACCTGCTCAGGCAAAACGCTATGCCACACTGGGATTCGATTCGATCACCACCAACAAACCGGCTGAAATTCGCAAGGCTGTCCTCGGTGGCACGCCGTAAGTGAGAAACATCTAAAACAGCGTCGGATCTCTATGATTGGGTAAATCGAGCGTCGCCCCCCTGGTCTGGCATGCTGGCGGGTAGGCGTAAGCGGAAAGTGCATCCTTTTCCGTCTGAATGAAGCTCGATCGTACCGCCGTGGAAATCGACGATTCTTTTAACAATGGCCAGTCCGATTCCGGTTCCTTCTGAATCGGGATCAAGCTTGTCAAATAGCTGAAAGATACGCTCCTGGTATTCAATCGCGACGCCAGGACCATTGTCGGTGATTTCAATCATTACGAATTCATCTTCCTGGCGCGCCTTGATGATGACTTCTGGGTTGGGGCCGCGATTGTGCTTGATTCCATTTTCAATCAGGTTCTGCATCAATTGCCGGATTTGAACGGAATCGCCATAAACGTGCAGGTTTTCAATGTCGCAATAGACTTCCGCGTTCCGGCTTTCGATCTGACCGGCCAGCAAAGTGATCGCTTCCGAGGTCACTTCGTCCAGCAAAATCATCGTACGCGTTTTTATATTGCGGCCGATACGCGACAATTCCAATAGATCGTCTAGCAGTTGCTTCATGCCATCGGCCGCCGATCCGATGATGGAAAGGTCTTCTTCAATGGCGGACTTGTCCTGGTTTTCGATATCTTCGGCAAGTATTCCGAGGAAGCCTTTGATGGTTATCAAGGGTGACTTGAGATCGTGCGATACCGTGTAAGTGAATTGCTTTAACTCGGTGTTCGTTTCTTCGAGATTACGGATGAGTGATTCACGAACGGTTTCAGATTCGATGCGCTCGGTAATATCTGCCAGCGCGAAGACGGCTCCGGCAAATTCACCTGTTTCGTCGAAGAGAGGTGCGCCATTGGTTGAGGCTATGATGTAGGAGTCTGGGCCAAACTGAATTCGATATCGCACATCGTTGATCGGCTTGAGGGTGCTTTTAACCCGCGCAAAAGGACGATTTTCGACGTCGAGTGGCTTGCCTTCCATGTCGTAGATTTTCCAGGAAAAGGTGTGAATGTTCTTCCCCTGAACAAGTTCACGACCGACACGCAATGTCTTTTCTAAAGCAGGGTTAAGAAATTTTATGTTGCCTTGGGCATCGACAACCATGACGGACGCAACACTGGTTTCCATAACTTGGTCGAGCAGCGCCTTTTCCCAAACGAGCTGCTGTTGTGCGAGGATTCGATCGGTCGTATTGGTGGCAACTCCCAAGATTTGGGTAGGGTTTCCGTTGGGGTCTTTTTGGAAGATGACCCAATGAAACTCGAACCATGTCCATTGACCATCCGAATGCCGTAGGCGAAACGTATCGCGACGGACTTCAGGCTCGCCTGTTTCATGCCACTGGGTCGATGAGAGCCGTGCACGGGAAATGTCATCAGGGTGGATGATTTCGGTAAAGAACCGAGGTCCCAGCTCTTCGAGGTATCTCTTGGTAAAGCCCAGTTCCTTCTCAATGTTTTGATTAACGAAGTCGACCGATTGGGTTGCCAAGTCGAAGATATAAATGACACCGGGAGACGCGTTGATTACTTTTTCGGCAAAGTCCTTGGCCTGCTTCGTCTGCTTCTCGGCCGCTTTTCGCAAGGTTGCATCGCGTGCGGCGGACATGACCATGGTCTCGCCTTCACGTTCGATCAGCGTCAAGCGGATCTCCACCGGAAATGTACTACCGTCTTTACGTCGATGCATGCGTTCAACCAGAGGATGATACCGACCACCTTCACGGGCCAGTTGATTCCACAAACGATGAGCGTCTTCTATTTTCCAGTCGGTATCGATTCGAGAAACAGATATTCCCAGAAGTTCTTCGCGTTGGTAGCCGAGGCTGCGGCATGCTTCCTGGTTTGCATCGATGATGATGCCATTCAAATCACGCAAGAAGATCGCATCAGCGGCACCATCGAATAGACGCCGGAATCGATCTTCGCTAGATTCGATTCGGCGAACGTGTTTCTCTTGCTGAATGCGTGCTGCATCTAGCTCATCTGCCATGTGATTAAACGACTCGGCCAGAATGGCATATTCGCCGCGCGACTTCGAGGAAAATCTCGCTGATTGATCGCCTTTGGCGTATTGGCGAAACGTTTTAATGATTTGTTGCAGAGGCCGAAGCGTTCGTTCGCTAAAGAAAAGTGCCAAGATGACGGCGGCCGTAATTCCACATGCCACCGCAGTGACTTTCGACCACGCCATCCTGTTGTAAACCCCTTGGACTTCAATTTCGGGAATCGCAACGATCAGGTCCCAAGAGGTATCTGGTACCCGCGTAACGGAAACGAGGTAGCGCGTGCCGTTTTCGTCGGTCAGCGTTGGTTGGCCGTCCAGTACAATTTGCTTGCGAACAAATTCAGCCTTGTTGGATGCCGCGATCATGCGACCCGAGTCATCTACAAGCGCAAGAAAGCCACCACGGCTGACTTCCATGCTGCGCACAAATTCGATCAATTGACTATCAAGGATCGTCAGCCCTAAAGCACCCTTCAGTGTTCCGTCGTCGGTATGAACCGGAGCGATCAGTAAGAGAATGTCTTGCCCAGATCCGCGGCTTTGTAAGATTCGCGTAGTAACCTTGTTGCCTTTGATGACCTCGCGAAAGTAATCTCGGTCAAAGACATTGAATGTAGTGTTATTCGTATCGTGAACTGTTCCATCCAACTCATCGAAGAAAAGTCCTTTGATTCTTTGACGCGCGGACAATTCTTGGATTCTCAAAAAATCCAGGATCTCCGGAATGGTTCCATCTTTCACCAACGGAGTGGCTGCCAAAGTCTCTAAAAGCGAAAAGTGCTTGTCCAGAAAGAAACGAACTTCCCTTCGCTTGGCGTCGAGCTTGGCTTCCAGGGTTTGATCAATCTGCTCGCGAAGCAAGCGTTGGGTGATCTGATAGTCGAGGATGGTTGAAAGTCCCACCGCGATCAGCGCCGGGATCGCGCCGAGCAGGAAGTATTTACGAAGTAGATTCACGGTGGCTAGGCTTCAGTTCCGAGATAGCAATCGAAAATTCGAGGCGCCCTCGATTATCGAAAAACCAAGGCGAAGCGTCAAAACCGAAACTGGAATCCGACCGCGAAAATATCGAACCGAAGACTGCTTAACCGACAAGCAGGAGCAGGCAGCAGATAATTAGAGCAATCTGGCTAAGAAATACGGCAGCAAGAAACCGCTGCAGGCACAATTGAAGGCGACTCGAGGACGTCAGGCTGAGAATCACGCGGCGTCTTTGCTCGAAACTCGGGTACAGCCAAGTTCGCTGGCTGGGCTCGATCCCTGATAGAAGGGTGAGCTGCGATAAGGCTCGGATCAGCATCCGAGCACTGCGTCGTCGACTGTGATTATGGTTGCTGAGTAAGTCGACCGCGAAAGCGTCCGCCTGAAACTCCAAGAGGGGGGCGACGAAATGCAGCATCAGAGTCATGTACGCAATGGTTCCCACGATCACTGCGCTTTGCGTCAGCATCTGCCAGTCGCTTTGCTGTTCTCCCAGGTGTACCAGGGTCATGCCGAGTATGCCGCCGGCGAACACCACACTCAGTCGAATGGGGACATGCCAGAGGCGAAGATGGCCGATCTCGTGTGCAACGATTGCCGCGGCATACCGTGACGATAAGCGGCTGAGTAACGCATCGCTTACCAGTACGAACGAGAAGCCGGGAACACACCCTAAGACGGCCGCATTGCAAACGCGATCGCCTGTTTCCCAAACGCGAAGTTTATCGGCGAACTGATCGTCGACATAAGGTAGTGCACGCTGAAGCTTTCGTTTTTGAAGCCGTGAAAGCTTGTTAAGCGGAAATAGCTTTTTGATTAACCAGGGATACGCAACGACCGTCACGATTGGGATTAGCAGCAAGAACCACAGTAGCGATTCCCAGTCCCACGGGGTGTTTGCAATCAGGAGGTTGGAAATTAAATCAGCGATCAATTCGGTTCTTCACATAAGTGAGAGGTACTACAAGGTCTTAAAGTAATTCGCTCAGACGCGGATACAATTCCCCTCGGCGCAAAGAAAAACCGGCCTGCGGATACGCTATGCCGGTTTTTCTGAATGTTCCGTTTGTCGCGATTCTATCGCATCCAAGTTGGCATCTCGCCGGCGGCGGGAAGTTCGATCACTTTGCTGGAAGTGATGTGATCGCTGGACATGACTTCCTTGACGGCTGCTTCGCTTGGGAGACCGTCCAGGTTCAGAACACCAACCGCACTACCTGGCATGGTGCTTGATCGACCGACCGCCATTTGGGCGATATTGATCTTGTGGTTACCAAAGATCGTTCCCACCTTGCCGATGATGCCCGGCACATCGTTGTGAGCAAAGACGAACAGCGTGCCATCAAGATAGGCTTCCAGACGTTGGCCGTCCAGCAAGATTAAACGAGGCATGTTGCTACCAAACAGCGTGCCGCCAACCTGATGCGACTTGCCCCCTTCTTCAATCGCAGCGGTAATGCTGCTCGAGAAACTGCCCATGTCGGTGCTTGTTTCGGTCGAGAGGTCTACGCCTCGGTCGAGAAGCAGCATTTCCGAATTGATAATATTCGGCTCGTCTTCCAATGCCTTGGCCAGGAAGCCGGCACAAAATGCCGAGGTCAACAGCTTCGTGTTCTTGCCGCTGACTTCGCCACGGTAGGTCAGCTTGACCGATTTCACGCCACCGGAATGAACTTGTGCCGCAACCAACCCCAGTCGATAAGCCACGTCTAGGTAGCCACGAACGCTTTCCAGAGTTTTGGGATCCAGCGGAGCCACATTGACCGCATGGCGAATCTCGCCGGTCGTCAGGTAATTGACGACCAATTGAACGGCTTCGACTGCGACCTGTGTTTGGGCTTCTTCGGTGCTCGCACCCAGGTGAGGCGTGCAGACAACGTTTTCCATGCCAAACAGTGGGCTGTCGGTGCATGGCTCTTCGGCGTAAACGTCCAAAGCAACACCGCCGAGGTGGCCTGACTTGAGGCCTTCGACTAGTGCTTCTTCGTTGTAGATACCGCCGCGAGCACAGTTGATCAGGCGAGCACCCGGCTTCAAGGTCTTGATCGACTCGGCGTTGATCATATCCTTGGTTTCCGGTGTCAGTGGGGTGTGCACCGTCAGGTAATCAATGTGTGGAAGCATTTCCGGAACCGTGTCGGAAAGCTCAATGCCAAGTTCGGCTGCACGTTCTGGGCTGACGAATGGATCGTAGGCGATCACACGCATCTCGAAAGCCAAAGCACGCTTGGCGACTTCCATCCCGATGCGGCCGAGACCAACCACACCTAGGGTCTTGTCGGCCAACTGCGCGCCCATGTACTTCTTGCGATCCCAGCGTCCCTCTACCAAACTTTGGCTTGCCGCTGGCACGTTTCGCGAAAGAGCCATCATTAAGCAAAATGCATGTTCGGCGGTGCTGATGGTGTTGCCCGTGGGGGTATTCATCACCACGATGCCATGTCGAGCCGCTGATTTGGAGTCGATGTTATCGGTACCCACACCCGCTCTGGCAATCACCTTCAAGTTGGCGTTGCCTTCAAGAGACTCGGCGGTAATTTTCACACCGCTGCGGCAGATAGCCCCATCAAACTCGTTGAGGGCACTTCGTAGTTCTTCACCTTTAAGACCGGTGCGAACTTCGTATTCAATCCCAGGCGACTGATCCAATAGGTCCAGGCCTTCCTGAGCGAGCGTATCCAAAACAATGACTTTAGGCATGATGCGTTTCTTTGGCTGAGGGTTTGCCAGCGAAGTTAGGGTGGTGATTGATATTTACTTCTTGAAATCAAGCATGAAGTCGCGAAGCTTTTCGACGCCTTCGACAGGCATCGCGTTGTAGATTGAAGCACGGACGCCGCCAACACTGCGGTGACCACCCAATTGGGTCAGACCAAGTTCGTTGGCAGCGGCCAGGAACTTCTTGTCTGAGTCGTCATCGCCTAGTTTGAAGGTGACATTCATCTTCGAGCGAACTTCCGGCACGGCGTGCCCGAGGTAGAAGCCGCCGGACTGGTCGATTGCGTCGTACAGTAGTTGGGCCTTGGCTTGGTTATGGGCCTGAAGCTTTTCTAGGCTGCCGAATTCTTCCTGCAGCCACTTGCAGACCAAGCCCAGCAGGTAGATGCCGAACGTGGGCGGCGTGTTCCACATCGAATCGTTCTCGGCATGATTGCGATAGACCATGTAACCCGGCAAGTCGCCGCTGGCGTGCTCCATCAGGTCTTTGCGAATGATCACGACGGTCACGCCAGCCGGGCCGGCGTTTTTCTGAGCACAGGCATAGATGATACCGTACTTCGAGACATCGACCGGGCGGCTCAGGAAGTCGGACGAAAGGTCGGCGACTAGCGGAACGTTACCCACTTCCGGAATACTTTGAAACTGTACACCTTGAATGGTTTCGTTCGAGGTGATGTGCACGTAAGCGGCGTCCGAAGTCAGTTTCAGATCGCTTTGGCTGGGCAGGTTGTTGAAGTTAATCGACTTGCCGTCCCAAGCGACGTTGGTCTTGCCTTCTTTGACGGCTTCTTCCAGGGCCTTCTTGCCCCAACTTCCGGTTAGGACATAGTCGGCCGTCTTGTCTGTGCCTTTGAGGAGGTTCAACGGAATCATTGAAAACTGCAGCCGCGATCCGCCTTGCAGCAGTAGGACTTCATGCGTGTCGGGAATGTTTAGCAGCGAAACGAGCCGAGCCTTCGCATCCGCGTGGATATCCATATAGGTCTTACCACGGTGGCTCAGTTCCATGACGGAACTACCAACGCCTGGCAAAGCGACCAGGTCGCGCTGGGCTTCTTCAAGCACAGGAAGGGGCATTACGGCAGGACCGGCAGAGAAATTGAATACGCGTTCTGGCATGACAGTCGGCTCAAAGGGAGATGGTCAACCGATTGGGGCCGCCTGTGTCTTTCGCAAGACATCCCAGACGGAACCGGCAGGGAGCAAGTAAACCCAGATTTTACGAGGAATTCCCCTTCGATAGAAGCGGCCCCCGCGACACAAGGAAAGAATTGAATCTGCTGGGCGCAAATCGGCTTATAACAGAAGGATACAGATGCCCTAAAAGGGTTCAGATTCAACGAAACGCAGGGTGAAGAATGGATCGAAAATGCTCAATCCAGGGGGATTCACTGCGTTTAATCACACATTAGTAGCGTTTGCGGCTGTTGGGTTGGTTGGCCAATTGCGTGCCGGAGGTCGGTGCCATGGGGACTTCACTTTGAATTCCCTGACGTTGCAAGGCAGCAATTCGAGAGCCGACGCCGGAGTCGAGGTTGTTCAACTGGTACGATCGCTGGTAGTTGGCCAGGGCCTGACCGAGTTCCCCATTCTGTTCTCGCAGGCTGCCGATTGCGGCCCAAGCACGTGAATTACTGGCATCGACAGCCAAGGCCTGGTTCAGCTGGTTCATGGCATTTTCTTTATCGCCAAATTCCTGATACAGCCGAGCCAGCTCGATTTTCGGATCGGCCGATTGCGGTGAACGTTGTTCCCAGCGTTCCATCAGGGTGAAAGCCTTGTCGCTACGCTTCGTATCGACCAGCAGGACGGCCAAACCACGGTGGCATTCCGTGTGGTTGGGATTCAGGTCCAGGCATTGGTTATAAAGCGCTTCGGCCTGATGCATTGTGTTTGAGTCGCCAGACTGCTTGCCCATCTGATGATAGGTAGCCGCCAGGTTGTAATAGGCATCGGGATTGGTCGGATCGTGTCCCAAAGCTTTCTGAAACTGATTCACCGCAACTTGCGGCTGACCTTCTTCCACCGCGCGTACGCCGGCCACGTTGTAACCCGAGGCGGCCATCTGGCAACCGCCACTTGCGCTGGCAAGTGATACAACGAGTGCGAAGAGAATCAGTTGTCGGCGAAGAGTCGTTTGTCGATGCACGTCATCAACCCCATTATCCTGTTGTCAGGCGACTTACTATCATGCGTCGGGGGAGAATAGTGGCGAATTCTTCCTTAATCAAGATGAATTCGCTCAAGAAAAGCTCTCGGGAGGCCGAAAAGCCTCCCGAGGTCGCTAGCAACGTTGGTTTGTTTCAGAAAACGGTTCGCTAGTCTTCAATTGCCGGTACTTCATCCGAGAAGGCTGGCATGGGTTCTTCGACTAGGGGTTCTTCTATCGATTCAACGATCTCGCTGCCACCACGGCTATAACCCAGGTCGCGAATCACTTCCAAGATTTCGCTACAAGTTGGAAACATGCGGCCACTGGAACGCTTGTAGGCGTCCAAAGCTTGCATGAACTCGATTTCGTCGTTGGTATAGTCTCGTTCGCAGGTCGTCGGGTCGATCTGACGACGACGGTTAACTTTCTCACGACGCTCCATCTTTGGCTCGCCTTCTTCAGGCCCCTTGGCCTCTGCGACGGGAGCTTCAGGCTTCTTTGTCTTTTCAGCAGCGGCCTTGCTGCGGCGATCGGTTCGGCGACGATCCATCACGACTTCCTGTTCTACGGTCGTGTCATTGGTCGCCTTAGTGGACTTGCCTTTGGTCGAGGTCTTAGAGGCAGTCGTCTTGCTGGTCGTCGTTTTTGCTTTGGCCACGATGGTAAGCTCCGTTGACTTGGATGGTTGGGGGAGATGCGTTGGTAATACTCAACTCATCGGAGTCCTATGTGGTAACTTTGCAACATTCCATAAAGCTTGCAGCTTGTGCAGGTTATTTCGTTTAGCATGACCTATGCGACTGCGCAAAGAATGCATTCACCCCTGGGCCAAGGGGTTGGATCAACAAAAAAAGCCATGCGAATGACATCGCATGGCTTTGCTGGATCGAATTGGAACGCAATTTTTGCCTTATTCTGCAGCGGGGGCGGGTTCCGGTTCTGGCTTGGCCGGCATCTCTTTCAGCGTATCCTTGGCGATCCGGGCCCGGTTTCCTGGGTTCTCGCGGATCTTTTGGAACGCTTCGGCCAAAATGTCAGCGACTTTCGGGTTTTCCTTGCGAACGCCAGCGACGACCGTGTCGAACGAGTCTGCTTCGCTCGTAACCGGTGCACCTTTGGCATAGTTTTCCAAGATGGAACGGGCGTTGTTTAATGAAGCTGAGGCCTTTAACGGAATAATCCGTTGCTTCTGGCTCGACTGAGAGCAGCCGACAAGCGGAAGCGTGAGTAGGGAGGCAGCGACAACAATTCGCAGACAAAGCGATTCAGCAGAGAGGGTGCGCATATCTAGTTTCCAACAGCGTGAACGTTCTTTAGGGCAACAGTAATTGAGTCGAAGGCCGTGTGAAGACCTACGGCAGAGTCACGACCTCTCCGTCGCGTGCGTTCCCCATTCGCTGCCACGTAAGCAGGTCGACCGTCTCTGCAACAAAGCGAACTGAACCGTCACCCATAGCGGCATTCACGCCGCCGGGATGCATACTGCGGGCACCGATGAACCCCACTCCCCAGTCGTGAGCTCCACCAGGGCAGCAGCTTCCGCCAGACGATGGATAACGCCAGTTTGGAGGGGTCGCCGTATTCAGGATCGACTGGCCATGTGAATACCACGCCCATAGAGTGCCATTGTTACTACGTTCGCCCGAGGCACCACTTTCGACTTGCAAGCCAATTGCGTCAATTTCGGCCTGGGTTGGGAAGTTCTTATTGGCGATGTTGTCGTACGGAGCGTTGTCTCCCGTATAGAGAATGTCAAACGGGTAGCGAGGTGTCCCATCGTTTCCGTCGCCAGAGAGAAATTCCGAAATGAAAACGGTGTTAGACAAACCGTCGGTCGTATCCGACATCCTGGTTTCGTCCTTGGTTGTAATCATGCCGTTGCAATTGCTCTTAGTGCACGCGTGGGCGGTGTGCGGCGAACTGCCTGAGCTCCAACCGTAATTAGAACCAGGGCCGCCCCAACTGATTGCTTCTGCGTCGGGAGCTGGCGGTGAAGAAGGGCATATGAATGCTGCCAACGAGACGTTCATGGGGTTATCGCGGTTATATTCCCAAGTATTATCCAAGTCGAACTGGTCGTAGAGATTATCTTGTTCGATGAATGGCAACAGTTTGTAGTTGGCACTAAAAAGATGCCAGCCTTCCCAGGTATTGGGGTTCCCGGCGTTTTTGCCGTAGATGTTTTTGGGGAACGCGTTATTGGTGTCGTGAAAATTATGCATCGCCAGGGCGAGTTGCTTAAGGTGGTTCAAGCATTGGCCTCGACGAGCTGCTTCGCGTGCTTGCTGGACCGCCGGCAGCAGTAGAGCAATCAGAACACCAATAATGGCGATTACTACTAAGAGTTCAACAAGAGTGAAAGCAGAGTGGGTTCGGGGGCGCACGTTGTAAGGATGCATGGGGATCTCTTTCGGCAGAATTATGCCAATAAGCCAAGAATGAGAACAGGGCAGGGGATAATTCAATAATAATTCATAAATCGAGCTAGAGGTACCCCTTGTTAAAGGGATTCCGCCGTTATGTTTAGCTAACGACGGGATTTTGCTCAGAGTTGGGCTTGAGAGGGCTCGACTCTTGATCTGGAGTCGAGGAAGCCGGTTGGACGGCTGATTCCTGCAGGACGGAGAAAGCACTCCCGAGCGATCGCGTTCCGGGGAGGAAGCCACGCGTGAGTGTGTCAATCAGAGGAGCCGCGTCTTGGTAGGCGGCGAACTGGTCATCAATAGGGTTCAGATCGGTGGCAACCTGATTGATCGACTTGAGGGCCGAGTCGGTACGGCTGACCATGCTTCGGGCTAGGGGTTCGATCGACGCGGCAGCAAATCGTGTGAAGCCTGGCTCTCGCGAAGCAATTCGAGTCGCTGGAGAAAGCTGGGGTAGGGGACTTGGCTGAACTTCGGCCGACTGCACAACGGTTACCTGCGACGACGTGGAGGGGGAGGTAGCCGATTCGGTTTGAGAAAACATGCCTGGTGCCGTGGCAATCACCGTCAGGCACAAGGCCAAGCCCATCGCGAGCGCCGGTAAAGAAACCTCTTTCCACATGCTGCCGTTTGCCTTAGCGGCGGGTGATACCATGGTGGACGATGCGTCCCCAGGTAAAGCACATTGAAGCCCAGCGAAAAGTGCCTGGTAAGTGAACAAGAGTTCTTCACACTCAGCTCGGTCGGCTTCGCACACAAGCGGAATCAACGTTTCCACCTCGTCGAGGCGACCTTCGTCGAGCCATTCTTGCAGCGTGTTTTCAAACTCTTCAAACTTCACGAATCGGTTCCTACTCGGTTGCTCTGGCGAGTTGGCTCGCACGGTATTCCTGGGTCACACCACGACTTGCAAGTCGTTGGACCAATTCTCGTCGGGCCCGATGGACCCACGTCTTCACGGTCCCTAACGGGCAATCCATCTGCTGGGCGATCTCACTATAGGTCAGTTGATGATCGTGAAACAAAAGAAACGCCCTGCGGTATTCTTCTCGAACATGAGATAGGGCTAATTTAACTTCTTCGGCTAATAGTTCGCCCCGGTGGTCGGTTGCTCGGTGGTCTTCTACGTGATCCTGCGTTTCACAGGCGATCGGCCGACGGCTTCTTTGCGCCAAATGGGTCCGGCAGCGGTTGCCGGCGATGGTCATAATCCAAGGTTCAATCGGACGATCTCGGTCCCATCGGTGGAGATTACGGAACACGCGCAGGAAGGTCTCCTGGGCCATGTCCTCGGCCTCATGGTGCTCCCCCACCATGCGATAGCACAATAGGTATACCTGATTTCGAAATCGACGTACGAACTCAGAGACGGCGCTCTGGTCCCCATCCATGCATTGGTCGACTAGCAGGCTGAAATTTGTCAAATGACCGCTCCTGGACTGATCACATCCACTCTGCATGTTTATACCCACGACTGGAATAGACGGTTTCGCGGAATTAGAGAAAGTGAGCGAAATTGATCAGTTATTCCTAGGTTAGCGAGTATTCTTGGAGTCTGCGAGCGAGAAATAGCCGTTTTGCCGGTCCAGCGGGGAGGATCCATAAAAAAAAGCCACTCATTACTGAGTGGCTTAAGTGGTTTGAAACGAAGCGTTTATGTTGCGACAAACCGAGGCCTTAGCGGCGGTTGTCCATCAGTTTACGAATAGCATCATTGGCCGCGGCCTGACTATCCTTTGAGTTGGCATTTTCGACATGGGGCAATTTGCCGTAGGCCTTTTTCTTAGACCCGAACATGCCCAGAAGACCTGACTTGGTCTTGTCATCCTTTGCGTCACCGGCAGCTGCTTCTTCCTCTTCCAACTCACGGAGCTCGTCGAGGGAAACCGTACGCGTTTCGTCCACACGGAATTGACGCGTTTCCGGATTCTCCATCCGCATCTGACGTTCTTCTTCGTCCGCTTCTTCGAGCCAACTTGCGACATCGTTGCCGAGGCCGCTCGCTTCTGCCACGCGACTGGCAGCTTCTTTCACACTGCTAACCTTCGAGCGTTTGGCCGCACCCAGGGTGTGGTCAATCAGAATCAGGAAATCGAGCG
The DNA here is from genome assembly GCF_013618625.1 of Bremerella alba. NCBI lineage: Bacteria > Pseudomonadati > Planctomycetota > Planctomycetia > Pirellulales > Pirellulaceae > Bremerella > Bremerella alba. Next base: position 150,747 of record NZ_JABRWO010000010.1, read on the forward strand.
GGCCTACGCGTAGCTCGTCTCCCATTTTCAGCTCGATGGTACCCTCGACGCGTTCGCCATTAACGAGCGTTCCATTTTTGCTTCCGAAGTCTTCCAGAAACAGCTTGGAATCACGTACTGCGAGTGCGCAGTGCTTGCGACTAACCATGTCGCTTTTGGGCTTAAGGTGACATCCATCACCTCGACCGATGACGAAGTTATCGACGGGGAGTTTGAACTCCTTGCCGGCACTTGGTCCTCGGATTACTTGTAGCATGACTTGCATATTTAAATCCTTCCTGTGCAACGGCTAATCCCACCTTTGAGAAACTCAAAATAATGGCGGTTTAAAGGATTGATCTGGGATCCACCGAAGTCGACCGAAGGGCCTGTCTGTTCCGATGCAATCAGCGCGCCGAGAGTGAAGATAAACGGGAATAAATCGGCATGCTGACCATTACAGAAAAGTCCCATTAAAATAACGGTTTCAAACGCATTTGCAAATGGTTTCTTTGGGGGTGCGGTAACCCACGCGAGGCGTCCTTTTGGGCGTCTGGCGAGCGTTAACCCTAAAACTTATATCGGCAATCTAGCCTTCTTCCTTAACTAAGCATATGCCGCCGCTAAACCCAGGTCAATGGAATTGATATTGTTATTGGCTACCGTTTATGGGTCCAGTCGGGATGTGCAAATTTGGCCGATTCAATCAGTTGAGCGGATTCTATCTCTTTATCGGTCAGCGGTAATTGAGTGTAACTTCTTTGGAACGTGGACTTTAAGCATGCCTGCCACTGGTCGGATAGCATTTCGACAGATATTTTCTGTCCGGTAATTTCTTCAAGACCCAGCAATTCAGGCGCACAGGGTGATTGTTGCACGATCACACTCCCGTGTTGCAGAACGGCAACCTGATGGCGTCGTTGAGCACTGCCACAAATCTTGTTGTCGTCAACAATTACATCAACTTCATGGCGTCGCTGGAAACAAAGAAATGGTTCGACCGTCGTTTTGGCCTGCGGCTTACCGCTTAGGTGGGCGTTAATCCCCCACTTTGCTAGCACGTCGATCAACGTCTCATGGAATAGATCGAACCAGCGCGTTGTCTCTTCGGAGCGTGAATCGCGTACCGGGGCAACAAAGCTGTAAGTCAATTCGCGATCATGCATGATGGCCCCCCCGCCAGAGGCCCGGCGGACGCAGACGCAATCTAAACTAGCCTTGTGTCGCTGGCGATCACCAACCTTTTGGAAGTAGCCAAGCGAGAGGGTTGGTTCGCTCCAACTGTAAAAACGCAGGGTCGGCATCCCCAGATCGACCGCGCCGCGCAAGATGGCTTCATCGACCGCCATATTCCAAGTACCGCGCGCTGGTGGGTCGACGATTAAACGCATCTCGTTCATGGAAACTCGCTCAGGTCTCCGCTTCACCCTCGGCAGAGATGATTCGGTTGAAGTGACAAGCGATGGGGAAGTCTTTCCATTCCATAGAGAGAAATCCCTCATCCAAACCCTCTCCCAGCAAAGGGAGAGGGGGCAAGAGAGTAATTACTGACCCTAAAGTCGGGTAACTAGCTGCCACAGAAGTCGGCCCGCAGGCAAGGGCTTCTTGCTGCCTGGACCTCGTTCGGACGACTAATGGGGGTCGTATGCGGAGCTTCGTGTAGCAATTCGGCGTCTTCTTCGGTGATCTTGAAGAGCGTTTGGACGAACGCGTCGAGGGTTTCCTTACTCTCGGTTTCCGTTGGCTCGACCATAATGGCTTCGGGAATCGTCAACGGAAAGTAAACCGTCGGAGCGTGGAAGCCATAGTCGAGCAGGCGTTTGCCGATGTCCATTGCGGTGATGCCCCGTTCCTTTTTCAGGTCGGCGGCAGAAGCCACAAATTCGTGCATGCAGCGCTCGCCTCGTGGAACTGGGAGAAAGTGCTTTACCTTGCTCAGCAGGTAGTTCGCATTGAGCACGGCATTTTCGGAAATTTCTCGCAGTCCTTGAGGCCCATGCGAAAGGATGTAGCAGTAGGCACGCACGAGGACGCCTGTGTTGCCAAAGAAGCTTCGCACACGGCCAATCGATTCAGGGCGATTGAAGTCGAGCGTGTAACGATCGCCCTCTTTTTCGACGATAGGCGAAGGGAGGAACGGCTTTAGCTTCTCGGTCACGCAAATCGGACCGGCACCAGGACCACCGCCGCCATGGGGGCCACTGAAGGTCTTGTGTGGGTTGTAGTGCATCATGTCGGCGCCGAAGTCGCCAGGGCGTGCGATGCCGAGAATAGCATTCATATTGGCACCATCCAGATAGACGAGGCCTCCCTTTTCATGCACCGCATCAGCGATCTCACGCATGTTCTTCTCGAACAGGCCCAAGGTGCTCGGGTTGGTGATCATCAGCACGGCGATATCATCGGTCAACTTCTTGCGGAAGTCGTCCATATCGACGCCACCGTTGGGATCGCTCTTGATGCTGATGGCCTTGAAGCCGGCCATTTGAGCACTGGCCGGGTTGGTCCCATGCGAACTGTCAGGAGCCAACACCACTTTGCGTTCTTCGCCGATGCTTTTGAAGTACTTGGCAGCGGCCATCAAAGCCGTCAGTTCGCCGTGAGCCCCAGCGGCTGGTTGCAGCGAGCACGCTGGCAGGCCCGAGATCTCTGAGAAGATACCCTGCAATTCGTAAAGCAATTGCAGCATTCCCTGAATGGTCGATTCGTCCTGGTAAGGATGCAGGTCGACGATACCTGGCAGCGAAGCAAGACGCTCGTTCCGCTTCGGGTTGTACTTCATGGTGCACGAACCGAGCGGATAGTAGTGCGTGTCGACCGACATGTTTTTGGTCGACAGGTTCGTGTAGTGACGAACGACTTCCCCTTCGGTTAGTTCCGGCAGCCGGGGCGTTTCGTCCGCGAGGAAGTTTGCAGGCAGGAGGTCCTCGAGCGGTTGCTCAGGCACATCGCACGCCGGCCAATGCATGGCCACTCGGCCTGGATGGGAAAGCTCTGACAGAAGTTGGGTAGCTTGTTGGTTACGCATGGATCGTGGAACCCCCGGTGTGGCAGAGGGAGAAAGTTCGGGTCAAGGCATCGATTTCGGTCTTGGTGCGTTTCTCGGTCACGCAAACCAGGAAGCAGTCTTCCATCTCGGGGAAGAATTGACCCAGCGGCACACCGCCCAGGAAGCCGGCTTCACGTGCTTCGGCCAGAAGACCATCGACATTTCCTTGCGTATCGCGAAGGACGAATTCTTTAAAGAACGGGCTGCCGCCAAACACCGTCTCCAACCGGTCGACTTCGGTGAGCTTCTGCTGAGCGTAGTGAGCCTTTTGGGTGCACAGCGTCGCGGCTTGCTTCAGGCCACCGGGACCCAGCAGCGACAGATAGATCGAAGCACGCAGGGCAAACAAACCTTGGTTCGTGCAGATATTGCTGGTCGCTTTCTCGCGACGAATGTGTTGTTCCCGCGTTTGCAGCGTCAGCACCCAGCAGCGTTTGCCGCGGCGGTCTTCGGTTTGGCCGACGATTCGGCCCGGCAGACGACGAACAAACTGATCGTTGCAGGCCATGATGCCCAGGTAGGGGCCGCCGTATTGCATCGGCGAGCCGAGCGAATGTCCTTCGGCCACGGCGATATCGGCACCCAAGTCGCCAGGACGCTTGAGCAAGCCCAGGCTGATCGGATCGAAACTTTGGATGACGACGGCATCACTCTTGTGGGCGATCTCCGCAATCGCAGCGACATCTTCAACACCGCCGAAGAAATTCGGCGACTGAACGACCACACAGTTTGTGCTGGCGTCGATCGAGGCTTCGACCTGGGCCAGATCGGCGATGCCATCGGGGCAGGCGACTTCAATGATTTCGATGCCCAGATCGATAAAATAAGTTTGCAAAATCTGGCGGTATTCCGGATGAACCGAACCGAGGACCACCACCTTTTCGCCCCGTTTGCCGGTGTTGAGCGCCATGATGACCGCTTCGGCCAACGCGCTGCCGCCGTCGTATAGACTGGCGTTAGAAAGGTCCATGCCGGTTAGGTCGCAGATCAATGTTTGATATTCAAACATGGCCTGCAGGTTACCTTGCGAGACTTCCGGCTGATAAGGAGTATAGGAAGTGTAGAACTCGCCGCGGGATGCCAACGCGTCGACAGCCGCCGGCACAAAGTGATCGTAACTTCCACCACCCAGGAAGCAGGCATGGGTCGCTGGAGAAGCGTTCTTTGCGGCCAAGGCCGAAAGGTGCTGCGTTAGCTCTAGTTCGCCCATCTGCGGCGGAAGGTTCAAGTCACGTTTGAGTCGCAAGTCTTCCGGAATGGTACCAAACAACTCTTCAATCGAATCGACTCCGATCGACGTCAGCATGGCTGCCTGATCGTCCGGAGTGTTGTAGAGATAGCTCATCCAGTCTGTTCCAAAAATTTAGTGTTCAGTTTTCAGTGTTCGGTTTTCAGCGGGGGAGAGGGAGAAGCATTCTTGACTGAACACTTCCCACTGAAAACTTCAAGCTAAGAAGGGGCCTAGCCCTCTTCCTCACACATTTTGTCGTAGGCGGCTTTATCCATCAGATCGGAAAGGGCCGAGTCGTCACTGATTTTGATCTTGGCGATCCAGCCGTTGTCGTACGCGTCTTCGTGCAGCGAATCGAGGTTGTCTGGCAGAGCCGTGTTGGCTTCGAGTACTTCGCCGGTTACCGGTGCGTAGATATCACTAACCGCTTTGACCGACTCGATTTCACCGAACGATTCGCCAGCGGTGACTTCCTTGCCCACTTCGGGCAGTTCCAAGTAAACCAGGTCGTTCAGGGCTTCGATCGCGTGGGAACTGATGCCGACCGTGGCAATCTTTGCGCCGTCCGACTCTTCCACTTTGACCCATTCGTGCGTTTTGGCGAAAAGCAAATTGTCCGTGGACATGATCGGGGAACTCCTAACTTACCTGCGTTGAAATTGCGTTGAATTGAGTAATGGGGAGAGGGCCGTTTTGTCTATTTCCGCTTATAAAATGGTAGCGGAACGACCTTCGCGGCATGGCGTTTACCCCGAACGTCGACATCGATCATCGTCCCCTCAGCTGCATATTGCCGAGAAACGTAACCTATCGCAATGGGCGCTGCCAGGGTGGGCGATTGAGAACCACTAGTCACTTCGCCGATTTGTTCGTCACCCGAGTAAAGCGGGTAATGCTCGCGCGGAACACGCCGATCTTGCATCGCCAGCCCGACACGCACCGGAAGTGAATCCTTGTCGATCGCTTCCAGAGCTGCCTTGCCGATGAACTCGTGGTCCCACGACATCGCGAAACCTAGGCCGGCTTGCAGCGGTGTAATTTCTTCGGAAAGCTCGTGCCCATACAGCGGCATGGCTGCTTCCAGACGTAAGGTATCGCGGGCACCCAGTCCGACAGCATGGCCACCCACTTCGGCAGCCGCCACATGCAAGGCTTCCCAAACGGCAATCGCGTTTTCCGCTGGAACGGTTAGTTCGACACCATCTTCGCCGGTGTAGCCAGTCCGGCTTACGAGCCCTGGGTGGCTGAGAATGGTCGCTTCACGACCTTGATAATATTTCAGCTCTGCGATGTCCCCTTCGACCAGGTTTTGGGAGATGGCCATCGCCCGAGGACCCTGCACGGCGATCATGGCCGTTTGTTCGGTACAGTCGGTGAACTTCACGTCGTCTGGCAGGCGAGCGTTGATCCACGCGGCGATCTTCTCGCGGTTGCCAGCGTTAACGACCATCCATGTGTAAGACTTACCGTCGCCGTCTTGCAGATGATAGGTGAGGATGTCGTCGAGAATGCCGCCGTCTTCTTTACAGACCAGCCCATAGCGAATGCGGCCTGGCTTTAAATCAGCCACCTTGCGGGTGACCAATCCATCGATGAACTCGAGAGCATTGGCCCCATCGAAGCGAAAGCGGGCCATATGCGAAACGTCGAACAAACCGACGGCGTTTCGAGTGGCGTTGTGCTCGTCAATGATCGACGTGTACTGAACCGGCATCGACCAGCCGGTAAAGTCGACCATTCGTCCCCCGTTCGCGGCGTGCCAGTTGTAGAGTGGTGTTTTTTTCAGTGTTTCGGTTGTCATCCGTCGAACGTTTCGTTTTCTCGTCCAGGCCAGTCACCGCGCAAGTAGAGTGCTCTGGTCGATTTCCCTTTCGAGAAAAAGCCAGTGACGGTGACCGCGTCGCCGCTAAAAGTGCGGGGCTCAGTCGAGCTAAGATGCCAATAAGCAAGGAACAAAGTGATAGCTTGCGATTGTATACGATCAGGCGCGAGTGAACAGGGGCAAGCTCTGGGAGAAAGTGGAGGTAACAGTTGCGATTGTCACCATGTACTAATCAACATGGACTCTGATTGACTATCGGACCGAATCGTCGCTTGGTACTTGCAGAAAACGAAGGTGATGCGCCGCATGTGCGGCATGCACACGATGCAGCATTTCCCGATCTAAGCTGCCGAAGCCAGGGTGTGGATAAAAAGAGCCCTGGTGTTGAAGGAATCGCTCGACGCTACTCTCCAACGCGGCAACTTCCTCGTCATCCCTTAACTCGTTAGCAGGTACGAACATTGGGGCAGTGGGAACTCCACGAGGAGAATCACCACTTAGCACCTTGGGCAGTAACGTCCGACGCACGATCGGGCGAAGAAAAGCGAACATGCCGAAGTACCAGGGATAGCCATCAATACTACGGTCTTGGACAGTGCGTATATGCCAGCAAATCTGACCGAGGTCCCAGTTTCCATTACGAATATAGCCGGTGTCTAACAGTCGCCTCGCATCGACCACTGCTTCGTCGAGCGTGCTGAACGTCAGTTCCCGTAGAGGGGAGGTAGCGTTGGTGCTACCAGAGGATTGGAGTGCCATTGAGCGACTCCCGTGTTTATAAGGACAAAGTGGCCGAGGCGGGGATCGAACCCGCACGATGGTTACCCATCGCAGGATTTTAAGTCCTGTGCGTCTGCCAATTCCGCCACTCGGCCTAATGAAAGAATAACCGCCGTCAGGTTTGGTTTTTGGTAAAAAGTGAGTATTTTTTGCTCACCTCGCAACCCAAACCGGTGGTGCGGTGTTATATTGCTGGGCGTCGGCAACGAGTCGCATTGTGACAGCCTCGGCGAGGAATCACAAGTGGAGCGTTGCCAAACAGTTGGGCAGCACGTACTTATCGACGCTCTGCGTCCGAGGGCCCAAATGTGTGGATTGATTTTTTGTCCAAGATCGAAACGATTATCGCGAAGTAGCATCAGAACTTCACGTATCGCTGATTAGGGATTCAAGAAAGAAGTCTAGAACCATGAACTACCGACAGCCTAGCGTCGTAGAGACCTTGATTTGGCTTGTTGCTGCCGCTATTGCCGCCTTTGTGGCGATTGGCGCGACCTTACTGGTTGCAGCGGTAACCATGGTGATGCTACTAGCCAGGATGGCAGGTGAGGCGGCTCGCTCGTTCTTCCAACGCATTTTTGGCAGATCGACGATTCACAAACAACATTCCAGGGAACAAGGAGTTCGTCCGACAGTCATCGAAGGGCAGGTCCTCAGTCGAAATTAACTCATTTTGGCACACAAAATGCACTACGGCTGAATCTCGAAGTTAAGGGGTAGCTATTCCGGCCAAAGCCGGGGTGAACTTCTTAGGCAAACTTCGGGTCCTACAAATATTGGCAACTTGACCCTTGGGGATTGGCGAACGAGAAAGATGATCGCACCTCGACATTTTCATTTGGCGGGCACATCGTCGTCGGAACGACTCGATGTGGTGTTATCGCCGACGGGCAAAACGTTCGTCGACGGCAAGATGATTCCATTGACCGATCTACTGGCAAGCCTATGTGGCGATGATCGCTGCGTGAACACTCACGTGCGTATTTTTGCAGCAGCTGCTTGCCGTTTCGATCACCTGGCCGATGTCTTTCGGCTGTGCAAAATGCATGGCATCGCGAACGTCGAACTGGTGGCTTAGGGGTTTTGCTCATACGAGAGGCATGATTTCGGCGGCTATCTACCCATTGCCATAGCCGCCGAGCGTGCGTCGTTCTGAGGCGGTCGATTGACCGCAGCGTTCGCCCCCACCTAAAATGATTCCCGAACGTAAGTAACTCTTTCGGGAATCGAATAATGACCGGCGATTTGACGGGCGACCCTGTACGATTGGCAATTGCCATCTGTCCGCTGGCGGCCTATCTCGCGTTGATTGGCTTTATCAATTTGCGACGTGGTCCTTTTATTACCTCCGGCGGTCGCGATGCGCTAGCACTATCGATTGGGCTTTGTGGTCTCGCGATGATCGGTCCGCTGGCTCTGATGATGCCAAGTTGGTCAATTAGCGCCTACGGTTCGTATGCCTGGCTGATGATGCTGACGCTTTATTTTCTGATGGTGGCCTTCTTTATTTTGACGCGGCGACCACGAATCGTGGCATACAACACGACGATCAAGCATCTGCGCCCCTTATTGCGAGAAGTGGCCGATGCCCTCGATCCAAGTGCCCGATGGGCGGGTGAATCACTGTTTTTACCTTCGCTGCAGTTGCACCTGATCATGGAAGAGGACTACGGCACGCGTAACGTCCTGATCAAATCGGTCGGGCCGCGGCAGGACTTCACCGCCTGGCGACAGCTGGAATTGGCCCTAGCTCAAATTGTTCGCCAGCACGAAAAGCTCTCGATCAATCCTTACGGTATCTTTCTAGTCGTCGTAGGGATTTTCATGCTGGTGGCCGTCTGTATTCAGGTTTACCTGCACGGAGACTTTGTGAGCTTGTTTCTGCACGAGTTCTACTTGGATGTGTAATTAGCCGCTAAACTCTGTGCGGTTCGCCAAGTTCGTACAGATACTCGTACCGGTATATGCCAGAGTCGTGCCCGTCACTGAAGACGATTTGGTACGCATAGTGTCCGACCGGGTTCATGCCCTTTATCGTGATCGGAGCCATCTCGGCGGGGCTCAGAATAGTCAGTTCGCTCGCCGGTTTCTCGGTTTGATGCGAATTCTTTTCACGTGTTAGGGCATCTGGGCTCGCCTCTCGCAAATCGCGAGGTTTGTACACGCGGACGGTGTCGTCACTCCAATCGATCCGCAGGCGACCGTCTGGAAGAAGAGCCAGGGCAGTGGGCTGTGTCGTCATTGGGTTACCTCTTTGCGTGAGTCGATGAAGCGGCGGCCTTTGCCTTCAAAGCGGGGCAACGTGCCTGCTTCGACCAGTTGAACTTCGACCTTCAGTCCCAATCGTAATTGAAGTTCCTGGGCAATCCGTTCCGGCTCTAGTTTACGGTCTTCGACTTCCACGGAAATCGCGTCCATCTCGCCCCGTTTGACTGCCGTCAGGCGGTACTCGATCACTTCGGGAAAGCCTCGCAGGATCTGCTCGATCGAGGTGGGGAAGACATTCACCCCGCGGATGATCATCATGTCGTCGGTACGCCCGAGCACGCCTCCTTCCAGCAGCACAAAATTGCATTGGCCTGCCGTGTTCCAGCATGGCTTCACCAGATCGCCGGTTCGATAGCGGATCACGGGGGAACCGTTTCGGCCTAGCGTGGTAATAATAAGCTCTGAAAGTTCCCCTTCGGCGGCAGCTGTACCGGTATCGACCGAGATAAACTCAGGCAGGAAGTAGGCTTCATTAACATAGACTCCCGTTTGGTTGGTGTCGGAAAAACCCCACGGCCCAACTTCGGTGGCACCGCTATGATCAATCACCTTGGCGTTCCAGGCAGACTGAATGCGATCGCGAATCGCGGGGATCGACCCGCCTGGCTCGCCGGCGAGAATTAGGCATCGCACGCCGAGTTCGTCCAGGTGAATATGGTTTTGCTGGGCAACTTCCGCCATGTGCAGAGCATACGTCGGCGTGCAGAAGACAACGGTGGCGCGGCTATGTTGAATCAGTTCCAGTCGGCTGGTCGTGCTTAAGCCGCCGCTGGGAATGGCCAGGCAGCCTCGGTGGGTCGCCGCATCGAAAGCGCTCCAGAAGCCGACGAAGGGGCCAAAACTGAACGCGAAGAAGCAGCGATCACCGCTATCGACTTCGGCCACATCCAGTACATGCTGCCAGGCCTCGATCCACCACTGCCAGTCGGCTTCGGTATCGAGCACCACCATCGGACGTCCACGTGTCCCGCTGGTGCGATGAAAGCGAACGTACTGGTCTAATTCGTGGGTGCGGTTATTGGCCAGGTCACCGCTTTCGTGGCCGCCGATCAGTTCTTCCTTGAACGTAAAAGGAAGCTTGCTCAGCTCTTCCAGCGATGTTAGTGGCAGCGTTACGTCCGCGAATTTCTCGGCGTAAAACTTATTTTGCGGAAGAATCTCAGCCAGCATCGCGTTCAGTTTCGATAACTGGTACTCGGCCAGATTCTCAGGACTGTTACAACGATACGTTTCGCGCTGTTGGGGGGTAGTAGGTTCCATGATTGAATCATAAAACGTCTGACTTGCCGGGACCAGTCGGGCAAGGATTGCTCGCAGCCCCACCTAACGCGGTGAGGGGTGTTCCTATTAAGATGGATGGTTTGGCCCGCCGACGAAAACCCAGCCGGAGAAGTACATGACAGATGCCCACGTCACCACAGAAGGTCCGCAGAGTAATCGAGCGGCCCGGGGCATTGTGTTCCTGACGGTCTTTATCGACCTGTTAGGCTTCGGCATGGTACTGCCCCTTTTGCCGATCTATGCCGATCAGTTCGTCGTAGATGAAGCTGGCTGGCTCATTGGACTGCTGATGGCCAGTTTCTCGGCGATGCAATTTATCTTCGCCCCGTTGTGGGGACGGCTTTCCGACCGGATTGGACGTCGACCCGTGTTGATGATTGGTCTGTTGGGGAGCGTGATTTTCTATACGCTATTCGGCGTGGCCACGATCGCACAATCGCTGACACTGTTGTTTATTTCTCGCATCGGAGCAGGAATCGCCGGAGCAACCATCTCGACGGCTCAGGCTTATATCGCCGACACAACGACCCTGGCGGAACGCCCCAAGGGGATGGCACTGATCGGTATGGCATTCGGGCTTGGGTTTACCTTTGGCCCACTGTTCGGTTACTTGGCCGTGCCCAGTGGTACCGGAGACCCTGGTCCGGCCCCTGGTTTTGCTGCGGCAGGGCTGTCCTTGGTGGCGTTGCTTCTGGCCTACTTTAAGTTGCCGGAAAGTCGTTCGGGCGATAGTCCTTCTGCCGCCAAGCAAAACCTTTCGGTGTCTGGCCTGCGCGATTCCCTTTCGATTCCGTCGATTGCGTTGCTTTTGACGACACTGTTTGTGGTCGTATTCTCGTTTGCTAATTTCGAGACAACGCTTTCGATGCTGCTCAAGGGACGCGAAGGGCAAGAGCAGCCGTTCTCCTTCACCTTCGGCCAGGTCTGCTTGACCTACGCCTACATTGGGTTCACGCTGGCGTTGGTCCAAGGGGGTATCGTGCGGCGCATTGCGGGGAAGGTCAGCGAAGGAATCCTGGCATCGGTTGGTTGCATTTTGATGGCCGTTGGAATGGTGCTGATTTTGAAAGCTACCCAAGATCAATCGGTAGGCCTGTTGTTGGGATCGCTGGCGATTGTGGTTTCGGGCTTTGGTTTCATGATGCCGTCGCTCAACTCGTTTATCTCACGCCGTAGCGACCCAGATAAACAGGGCGGTATCTTGGGCATCGGCCAGAGCGTGAACTCTCTGGCCCGCATTATCGGCTCGGGCTTGGGGATTCCACTGTTGAAGCTGAACATCGTCGCCCCGTTTGCCATCTCGGCAGTCATCATGGGTGTAGGGCTGCTGCTGGTGATCGTGGCTTCGCGAAGCGGGAAAGACTTTACCGCCAACGAGTCTTAGCGATCATCAAGTCCCGAGATGCTTCCCAATGCCCGATTGGGGTTTTCTAAGAAAGCGGTCAGCAAGATCTGCGCCGACAGCATGTCCAGCCGGGCTTTGCGGCGTTTCTTGGTTAGTCCGGCATCTTGCAGCATGTCTTTTGCCATGCTGGTGGTGAAGCGTTCGTCGTAGAAAGTCACCGGCACGTTGGTCGTCTCGAAGAGCCACTTGCCGAACTGGCGCGCTTCGTACGACTTCTGGCTTTCGTCGCCGCTTAAATGAACCGGAAGTCCAACAACAAACAGAACGATTCGTTCAAGCTCGGCCAGTTCCTTGAAGTATTGGGCATCCTTCGAGGGGCTACGGCGATTGTAGTTTTCCAGCGGACTGCACAGCACTCGGTCAGGGTCGGTAATGGCAACGCCGATGCGCACCGTCCCGTAGTCGACCGCCGCGATGCGTCCCGTTTCAGGTATCTCAGGGATTGGGGTGCTCATGATCGCGGGCCATTATAGAAGGTGCCGCAGTCCCCCTTCTTCGAGCTTCTTGACCACCTTGCGGATGTCTTCTTCCCGCGCTTTATCGGCAACCAGCGTCGCGTCTGGTGTGTGCACGATGATTAATTCTTGGGTGCCCAAGGTGACGATCAGATGGCCGTTCTCGCCACGCACGATACAGCCGTTGGAGTCAATCGCCAGGACATCTCCCAGGTGGGTGTTGCCGCAGTCGTCCTGCCCATGCAGACGCGACATACTTTGCCAGTTGCCGACATCGTCCCAGTTGAACGGAGCTTCAACAACAACAATCTCTTCATGATGTTCCATCACGGCGTAGTCAATTGACTTGCCCTGGATGGCACCGAATTCTTGATCGAAAATCTCGTCTTGCTGGTCGGTTCCCCAGCTATCGGCGATCGCTTCCAGATGAGCGAACATCTCAGGCTCGTTCTTCTTTAATGCGTCGAGAACGGTCTTGGCCTTCCAGATGAAGATGCCTGCGTTCCAGTAGAAATTGCCGGAATCGAAGTACTCTTGAGCAACTTTCCCTTTAGGCTTTTCGCGAAAACGAACCACGTCGTAGGCCTTGATCGACGTGGAATCGAGTGGAGTGCCGCGTTCGATGTAGCCAAACGTTTCGGCCGCGTAAGTTGGCGGGATGCCGAACGTGACGAGTCGCTCTGGCTTCGCATCGACCAGTGCCACGGCGGCTTCAATCGATTCGCGAAAGACGGACTCTGGCGAAATGACATGATCGGACGGCATGACCACCATCGTGCCATCAGGGTCGCTCTTCTGGACCAGCAACGCCGCCAAGCCAATGCAAGGCGCCGTATCTCGTTTGTGGGGTTCGCCCACGATCGAGTTCTTCGGCACCTTGGGAAGCTGCTCGCTGATAGGCTGGACAAGATGCTTCGCAGTGAAGATGTAAAGCTGCTCGCTCGGCACCAAGTCACCCAGGCGATGGCAGGTCGCCTGGATCATGGAAGTTTCGCCTGTCATCTGTAGTAATTGCTTGGGCTGCTGGTTTCGACTCGCAGGCCAGAAACGCGTACCGGATCCTCCGGCCATGATTATCGCGTGCAACATGGTGCTTTCCTTAGTCGTTGATGTAGTCGGCTTGGGCCAGTTCCGGCTGGGCGTCCAGCTTTTCCTTGAGTTGATCGGCGTCGACGGCAGTCAGGGGGCTGATTTCTATCATACGGTCATCAGCACACTCGACGCCACATTGTTTAAGCCACGAACGGTGAACCGCACACAACGCTTCTTTGGCGGCCTGGGGTGTGTCGGATGGGGCTCCGTCGGCATTCTTCACTGGTGCGAATCGCAGTGCCGGATCGACTTCCACCACCATCGGGTTTTGTGCCTGGGGCAGAAGATCGAAGATGAACCGCTCGAACTTAATGGCGTTGGGCGCTTCCGGTGAAATGGTATCGCCGGCCGGGCTGACGTAAGGGACCTTCTTGATCGCTTTGTGCCACGGCAAGCTGCCGGCCTGAGTCGACATCCGCTGCAGGAAGGAAGTCTTCACGCCGTGCACAGCGATGTTGCCGGCCCAGTGCTTCAAGGTACCGTCTTCGATCTTTTCGGCTGCCTGGGTGGCGGGAAGCTCGCTGTACTCGACCAATTGCAGCTGACCGTTCAACTCGGCCAAGATGCCGAGCTTCTCTTCCGGCAGCTTTTTGGAGACGACCTGCGTCGACATCTCGCTTTCGGCTTGATGGTGCAATCCGAGGAACTCTGGCTCGCAGACATCGGCTAGCGGATTATCAACCTGGAAGTAATAGATCTGCTCGATGCCGCGCTGGTTCATGTCTTTCAGGCAGCCACTTTTGACCATGGCACCCAGCATCCCACCGTGACCATCAGGGCTTAAAGCCAATTGATCGGGTTCAGCAAGGAGAAGTTGGTTCGTTTCCTTATCAATCGCCGGCATGGTGCCTTGGCAGAAGATGTGCAGGTCTTCTTTCGCCATGCCAAAGCGGTCGTGCTTGTCCAGGAACGCGATCGTTTCGTCATGCGTGGCCGGGCTGGTCATTAAATACAGCGGGATCGCTTTTCCGTAGCGGCGGCTACGAGCCACGATCTTTTCCAGGTGAATCTGAAAGAGTGTATTGCCAGAGACCGGACCGACGGGGAACATACCTTTAGGGTGATCGAATCCCAAGCGAGACCCCTGGCCACCGGCAACCAACAGGGCAGCGACCTTGCCTTCTCGCAAAAGCTGCTCGCCAACTTCGCGGGCCGTAGCAACTTTGCTGGTGTCGGCTTGGTCTTTCAAACGGACGGCTTTGGGAGGCTTCAGCTTGGTGTAGTCTCGTGGGCTTTGCTCAGAAGTTTGTTCGCCAGCCAGGTCGGTCAGCTCTTGCAGGTCGATTTGCTCGAGCTGAGCGGCCAGTTTCTGGGCGATACTTTCTTCGGAAACGGCCAGGTATTGGGCCATTTCTGTTTGGCCAGCGTCGTTGAGTTGTTTGATAAGTTCCTGCTGCGACGACATCGTACTCTCCGATTTCACGTTAGTTCTCTAGCGTGGTTGTAATGGCTGCACGTCATTATTGAAAACGTACAAAGACTTACAAGCCAAGCAGGGCATTCACCGCGCCGAAACCGCCGAGGGATCGCCTCTTCGGCGAAAACTTCTTAAAAAATTCCCCCTTTGCTTCCGCCGGCAAGGAAATATGGCCCCTCAGCGAACGAAGTGATAGAATCCCTGCCAACGTTGATGCTTTGCTTGGGTGCCTAGCGTACATTTCGAAGGACGCATTTGTGTCACATTTTGAAGACGATCCATTTCGCTCGCCGACATCTCCACCTTCGGCGGCCTATCCTTCGCCATCGGCCGAGCCGAACACAGGCCTCATCGTCGCGGTGGCGATCGTCAACTATGTGTTTGGTGGACTGCAGGTCGCCTGTGGTGGTTGCTTGGCTATCTTCGGGGCAACATTCACGCAAATGATAGGCGGCATCATGGAGCAGGACCGGCAGATGACGCCGCAAGACCAAGCCGCACTCGGCATCATGACAGCTGTGTTTATCGGAATTGGGGTCGTCTTTGCTTTGACTGGTCTACCCACTGTTCTCGCCGGTTACGGGGTGCAGTGCCAGAAAGAATGGGGGCGAATTCTGACAATCGTCCTAGCAGGCATCTCGGCGCTGATGGGAATTCTATTGCTACTTGGGCTGAACCCACTGGGGCTGTTGTTCGCCGGATATTCGATCTTCACGCTGGTGGTGCTGTTGAATTCAAGCAATGCCAAAGCGTTTAAATAGTTCGACCGACGTTCAACGCTATCTAGCAGGCTTCCCGTAGATCTTCGCTTTCCGAAGCGGGGCAACTCGCCATGAATTCAAACACCGGCAAGGCATCGACCGTTGGCGCCTCGCGTAGCTTCAAGTCAAAGCGAACGCCACTGGTCAGGACCTGGCCTGGTTTGATTTGAACGTCGGGGCCTTCCAACTGGTGAAGCTCCACATGCGGCACACTGGGTAGGGGAGGGCAGAAGCCGACATGCAGATAGACGTGTCGCTGCCCGCTGACGAACTTCGCACGGACCAAGCCATGAATTTGTTCCTGGCCGGCCTCGATAGCCCGGGTGAGTTGCTGCGTTACCCCGGGCGGTAAATCGAAGGACTCCTCTTCGAGAGGCTCTTCGGCCAGCGTTGGACTTTCAGTAGCTTCAATCTTGAAGGACGGCGCGAGGGCTTCTGGTGCAGACTCAGGTTCAAAGCGATTCAGTACTTCGCCAAGGCGATCGCCAAAGAGTGTCGTTACAAAAAGAGAAAGGGTGAGCCCTTCCTGCGTCAAAATAGCAAACCAAAGCAGGAACGTGGTGAATTCGGTCAGCGGGGCGAAGGTCACGGACCTCGCAATTAGTATCGCCGAAACAAAGGGAACGATGGCAATTGCAGCGTGTAAGCCTTGGCTTAGCTCTTTCGGCGAAGCTGCCAACCAGGCGGCTCGAATCGAAGCACACCAAGTAGCCGCAAGCAAGGTGATCGCGAGCGATGGGCCAGCCGAGAGGGTATCGAATTCGCTAGCCGAGAGCCGCACGCCGCAGGCAATCACGGCTGCGGTCGCTAGCAGGCCGGTTCCTCCGGCTGCCAGTGCAAGACAAATTCCACGGAGTTCCGACGAAACGGAGGGGTTCGGGCGATCCATGCCGACACATCCTGCAAGCGGGGCGCAAACAAAAGGGTTCCTGCCGCGAAGTGTGACAGGAACCCTAAATTCTCGCAATGCGGAAATGGTCTCAGCATCGCCGGGCGTTGCTTACCCGACGGTGGATACTACGCCGAAACGGTCACGCCAGCCAGCTTGGCCAGTTCTTCCGCTTTATCGGTAGCTTCCCATGGGAATTCGTCGCGACCAAAGTGACCGCCTGCCGCAGTGGCGCGGAAGATCGGACGACGCAGGTCGAGGTAATCGATGATGCCGCCAGGGCTCAGTGGGAAGACGTCTCGAACGATCTCAGAGATCTTTTCGTCGTCGACCTTGCCGGTGCCGAACGTGTCGATGTGAACCGAAACAGGATCGGTCACACCGATGGCATAAGCGAGCTGAACTTCGCAGCGATCGGCCAGGCCGGCAGCGACAATGTTCTTGGCGACGTAACGGCCCATGTACGCGGCACTGCGGTCGACCTTGGTCGAGTCCTTGCCGCTGAATGCACCACCACCGTGACGGCCCCAGCCGCCGTAGGTGTCGACGATGATCTTACGACCGGTCAGGCCGCAGTCACCCATCGGACCACCGACAACAAACTTGCCGGTCGGGTTGATGTGGAAGATGATGTCGTCGTCGACGAATTCTTCCGGCAAGATCGGTTTAATGACCTTGTCGATGACGAAATTGCGGATCGTTTCATTGTCGACGCCATCGGCGTGCTGGGTCGAAACGACCACTGTGTGAATTCCGACAGGGCGATCGCCATCGAATTCGACGGTAACCTGGCTCTTACTGTCGGGACGCAGCCAATCGACTTCGCCGTTCTGGCGAGCTTCGGTCAATCGGTTGAGGATGCGGTGCGAAAGAGCGACCGGCAGCGGCATCAGTTCCGGAGTGTGGTTACATGCGTAGCCAAACATTAGGCCCTGGTCGCCGGCGCCAATTTCTTTGCCTTTATCGGAGTCGTCGTTGACGCCTTGAGCGATGTCGGGGCTTTGACGGTCCAAGGTCACCATGACGGCACATGTATCGGCATTGAAGCCCATGTCGTCGCTGGTGTAACCGATGTCGCGAATCACCTGGCGAATGACATCTTGGTAGTCAATTTGAGCCTTGGTGGTGATCTCACCAGCGACGATGGCAACGCCGGTGGTAACCATCGTTTCGCAGGCAACGCGGCTGTGTGGGTCTTGAGCAAGTAGTGCGTCCAAGATACCGTCCGAGATTTGGTCGGCCATCTTGTCCGGGTGACCCATGCTGACCGATTCGCTAGTGAACAAATACTTTCCAGAAGCCACCGATAGATTCTCCTGAGATACAAGCTGCGACCATGCGCAGGGGAGGAATGGGGATGCCAACTCAAGACCCTAGTCTGATGGCGAATAGGGCATTATAGAGACAAGAGAAGAAGGCGAACAACCGGGTAAATAAGACGAAAAGGACTTTACACGGCTGATTTCTGCCGATGCGGGGTCAGATTGGCGTGGCGCGAAGGGTTACAGTGCATCTCGGTAAGGGTAACGTTAAGCAGCCGTGCGGAATTTAACGATTTGGGGCGGATCTAGAAGAGGCTTCAGACCTTGGATGGTGCGCGCCGTAGCCCCTTGTTGGGCCAGAACGACTTCTTGGGCTTGCTCTCCTTGATGAAGCCGCCAAGTGGAGTCGAGAGAAGCCTTTACGACGAACTCTGCCAAGCTTTCGGCGTCGCGAACAACGGTCAATGCATCGGCCGCCCGAAGCCGCTCGACCACATCTTTGAAGTTCCACGTATTGGGGCCCACGGCGACCGCAGCACCATAGGCGGCCGGCTCGATCATGTTTTGTCCGCCACGATTACCAAGACTTCCCCCCACAAACGCGATGTCTGCGGTTCCCCACCAGGCGGAAAGCTCGCCGACACTGTCGATCAGCAATATGCTTACGTCACCACAGCTTTCTGCGGTGAGCTGGCTACGGCGTTGAAAGGCAAAGCTTCTCGATTGAAGGTCAGCCGCGACTTCATCGAATCGATGCGGATGTCGCGGCACGAGCAGCAGTTTCAGGCCAGGGACCTGCTGCTGGGCTGTTTGGAACGCTTCCAGAATGAGCGGTTCTTCGCCGCTTTGGGTGCTGCCGGCCAGCCAGACAATGTCGTCGTGGCTGAGGCCAGCGAGTTCGCGGAGTGCCTGGGTTTGGGGGTTATGGCGATCGGGTGTAATGCCGTCAAACTTGATCGACCCGGTCACTTGGATTTTGTCCGGGTCTGCTCCCAAGTCGTTGAACCTTGCGGCATACGTTTCGTCCTGGGCACCGATCCAGTCCAGCATCTTCAGGAGGGGGCGAACAAGAAAACCGATGCGTGAGTAACCACGATGGCTCTTCTCGCTCAAGCGACCATTCACGACGGCGATCTTGGCATCGTAATGATTGGCGAAACGAATTAGGTTCGGCCACAACTCCAGTTCCGCAAGCAGCACCGCATCGGGCTGGATGTTCTGGTAGGCGCGTTGGACGGCCCACGAGAAATCGAGCGGAGCGTAACTGACGGTGTGTTCGGCGTACTTGGTCTTCGCCAAGTCGTGGCCGGCCTTGGTGGTGGTGGTGATATGAAAGGTGACGTCGGGATAGGTCTGCTGTAGCTCTCTTATGAGGGGGGCAAGCAGGTTGACTTCCCCCACGCTAACCGCGTGCAGCCAAAGATGCTGAGATGCTCCCTCTGGCCGGCGAGGAACGCGTCCGAGGAACTTTTCGGCGAAGCCTTCGCGGTATTTTCCCTTGGTCGCCGCGGCCCACAATAGGTAGGGAGAAAGGGCCGTGATCAGCGCTAAGTAGACGAAATTGAGTAGCCAAGTGAACATGGGATCCGTCCCGGAGTTACTATGAGCGGCCAGCTTCCTCGCGCCGCGTAGGACGCGAGAAAAGCTTGTGGGTCTAGTTCGCTTGTTCCTGCTTCATGCAGCAGGACTTGTACTTCTTGCCACTGCCGCAAGGGCACGGATCGTTACGGCGGATCTTTTCGCCGACGTTACGAATTGGTGCGGTGACCTCGGTGTCTCCCTGCGAGTTGTTAATGGCTTCTTCCTGCTGGCGAGCCATTTCGGTCATGCTGGAAGCAGAGTCGTGGCGAGCTTCCGATTCCTTCCAGGTCGAGCTGACGAACTCTTCGTTCAGGTTCTCGATCTTGTAAACCAAGTCGGTCACGCGTTCGCCAACGCTGCGCCACATTTGCTCGAAGAGACGCATCCCTTCGCGTTTGAATTCGACTTTGGAGTCAACCTGAGCGTAGCCGACAAAGCTGACCGCGCTGCGGAGGTGGTCCATCGCCAGGAGGTGGTCTTTCCAGGCATTATCGATCAGTTCCAGCAAGACGCTGCGTTCCATGCGGGTCATTTCCGGGCGATAACGCTCGTAGACTTCACGGATCAGTCGAGATTCCAGTTGGGCTTTGTCGAACTGCTCTAACTCCGCCTCGGGAATTTCAGTTTCGATGTTCTGCTGGATCCAGGCATTGAGCGATCCCATCTGGCCGTTGCCGCCGCTGATAACCGAGAGGGTTTGGCTATCGGAGTTGTCCGCGTAAAGCTGTTCGACCTTTTCGTGGACGACTTTCATCTTTTCGAGGGCAATCTTCTTGTGCTTTTCGCTCAGCGGGACCAGCATTCGCTGGATATCTTCTCGCTGCTTGCTCTTAAATTCCTCTGTGTTCAGTGGTGTTTCAAAGCGGTTGGCGGCCCATTCCAAGAGGCCATCGCGGTTCAAGCGAGCGTGGCCACCGCTCTTGTCACTGAAGCGATACAGACCGGTAAGGACCGGGTACTCGGCTTCCTTCTGGTCGTAGACTTTGATCGCATTTTCATGGACCAGGTCGATCACCGTCTTCGCTGGTTTTTCTTGCAGCTTCTCGACATCGACATTGAAGCCGAACTTGTATTTGCACCAATGGTTCAGCGTGTTGAGGCCAAACTCTTTGTCGAGGAACTTTTCACCTTCGCTGAGGTCGACCTTCTCAATCGATTCGCGGGCCTTGGTGATCAGGAATTCGTCGACCTGATCGCGGCCGACTTTTCGCAGATCACGATCATTCAGATTCAACTTCCACATGCCGTTGGCGAAGCGGGCCATCGCGCCCCAGTTCCATTCGCTTTCGTCTTCGCTATCGGGCAGATTTTCGTCGATCGAAGCCATAATGTTCGATGCGGCGGCTCTCTCGGCCATGTCTTTGGCATACATTTCTGCCGAGGGGAAATCCAGACCGCGGAGATCGCGCGTGTTCAATTCGCACGATAGTTCGCTGCCGGCCCATTTGGCAAACGTTTCGATGCCAAAGTCTTTTTCCAGGAACATCCGCACGTGGTAGTCGATCTGCTCACTGACCATGTCCATGATCAGATCGCGGCTGTCGCCACCTTCTAGAATTTGCTGGCGGAAGCCGTAAACTCGTTTTCGCTGCTCGTCCATGACTTCGTCGTATTCGAGCAGATTCTTACGGGCCTCGAAGTTTTGTTCTTCTCGTTTCTTTTGGGCACCTTCGATGCGACGCATGATCATCTTGCTTTCGATCGCGTCGCCTGGCTGGGGCCTCATGGCCGCTGGCATCCGTTGGATGAAGTTACGAGCCCAGTCTCCGAAGTAGATTCGCATCAGGTCGTCTTCGAGCGATAGAAAGAATCGCGAGCTACCTGGGTCACCTTGTCGACCACAGCGACCACGCAGCTGAAGGTCGATACGGCGGGACTCGTGCCGCTCGGTACCGATCACGTGCAGGCCGCCCAGTTCCTTAACCTTCTTGCCCATCACCTTCATTTGCTCACGCTGCTGGATCTCTTCAACCAACTGCTCCCACTCTTCCTGTGGGACATCCAGCCGCGTTTGGTACTTGTGTTGAAGCTGAGCCCAGGCCATCGTCTCGGGGTTGCCCCCCATGATAATGTCGGTACCGCGACCGGCCATGTTGGTAGCGATGGTGACCGCACCGATGCGGCCTGCCTGGGCGACAATATCGGCTTCGCGCTTGTGCTGCTTGGCGTTCAATAGATCGTGCTTGATACCGCGTTTGTCGAGCAATCGCGATAGGCGTTCGCTCTTTTCGATGCTGACGGTACCAACCAGGACGGGGCGGCCTTTGTACTGTATGGCTTTGATCTTGGCGCGTTCGATCTTGGTGGGCTGTTTTTGCCCCTTGGGGTGGATTTCAATCGAATCCTCATGTTCTTTGAGGATTTCACCCCATAGTTCGTCCCCGTTCTTAAAGGTGACGACGTCCCACTTGATGGTCCGTTCGATCTCGTCGGCGACCGCTTCGTACTTCTCGTTTTCGGTCATGAAGATCACGTCGGTGTACATGATTCGCTGCATGGCCCGGTTGGTGGGAATGGCGATCACATCCAGCTCGTAGATCTTCCACAATTCGCCTGCCTCGGTCATGGCCGTACCGGTCATCCCAGACAGCTTGTCGAATAGCTTGAAGAAGTTTTGCAGCGTGACTGTCGCCAAGGTCTGGGTCTCTTCCTTGATCTTGACCCCTTCCTTCGCTTCGACAGCCTGGTGCATGCCGTCGCTCCACTGACGGCCTTCCATTTTACGGCCGGTGTGAACATCGATGATCACGATCTTGCCGTCTTCCACCACATAGTCGACGTCTAACTGGTACAGGTAATGGGCACGCAGAGAGTTGTCGATCAAGTGCGGCCATTCCATGTTGCCGGAAGTGTAGAAACTTTCGACACCGGCCAAGCGTTCCGCTTCCCGCACACCATCTTCAGTCAGGTTGGTCGTGCGGTCTTTTTCGTTGACGACGAAGTGCTGTTCTTTCTTCAGCGTTCGGGCGATTCGGTCCGCGTCGCCGTACTTGTCTTTACTTACATTGGCAGGGCCACTGATGATCAGCGGAGTCCGGGCTTCGTCGATCAGAATATTGTCGACTTCGTCAATGATCGCGTAGTTGAGACGGCCTTGCGACTGTTGATAATCCTTCGGGAAACGCTCGTCTCCGCGTGCGGCAGGGCGCATGTTGTCGCGAAGGTAATCAAAGCCAAATTCGTTGTTGGTT
Source organism: Bremerella alba (assembly GCF_013618625.1). Classification (NCBI taxonomy): domain Bacteria; kingdom Pseudomonadati; phylum Planctomycetota; class Planctomycetia; order Pirellulales; family Pirellulaceae; genus Bremerella; species Bremerella alba. Next base: position 173,210 of record NZ_JABRWO010000010.1, read on the forward strand.
CCGTAGGTGATGTCGCAGCTATAGGCCTGTTGGCGTTCGCGGACAGACATGTCGTTTTGAATCGCATTGACGGTCAGGCCGAGTCCTCGATAGAGCGGAGCCATCCATTCCATGTCACGACGGGCGAGGTAATCGTTCACCGTAATGACGTAGACCCCTTTGCCTTCGATAGCATTCAGGTAAGCGGGCAGCGTAGCTACGAGGGTTTTACCTTCACCGGTGACCATTTCCGCGACGTTCCCGCGGTGCAAGACAATACCCCCGATCAGCTGGACGTCGTAATGCCGCATGCCGAGAAAGCGTTTGCCGGCTTCACGACCCACAGCAAACGCCTCGACTAAGATGTCGTCCAGCGTTTCGCCAGAGGCCAGTCGTTGCTTAAAGAGACGGGTTTGGTCGCGAAGTTCGTCGTCGGTGATCGCTTCGTACTTCGGTTCCAGCTCGTTGATTGCGTCAACGAGGCCCTGCATCTTTTTGATATAGCGGGCGTTAGACGAACCGAACATCGACGTGATCAGTCGTTCAAAGCCGCTTAAAAGACCGCCACAAAAGAGGCTGATCTTTTCCCAAATCTGTTCCAGTTTCTCCATCGCTGAATATCACCTGGGGTAGGGGCGTATCAAAAGCACTAGTTGCGGCGAAACAATACCTTATTTGTAGACACCGCCACAACTTAAGCGTGCGCGCAAACCCTTCCCATCTCGTAGATTATAGGGATTACTCAAGGGGGTCAACCGCGCTTGAGCATGCACCGATCGCCAGTTTTGCTATCAAGGTATTCGATATTAAGACCGTTTCCCTTGCCCAGCTAGCGTAGATTCTGTGAAGATTCTCACGATGTCGTCGCTAGTCGGCTGGCAAGTTAGGTCGGAGTGGGCCCTAAGTCAGCGCCCTTGCCACGCTTCAGCCTGTTAGAAGCATTTTCCTACTAAGAGGTTACGAGCGAATTGCTGGTGATCGGCTGAAGGGGTTGCATCGGCTGCCGCCATTTGCGATTCTCAGGCCAGGAACAGATACCCGAAAGAGCAAGAATGAGCCAGTCCCCCCCGTCTAAGCCAGTCAAGAAGAATATCGTCACGCGAGACATTCGCGGACGACTTCTCTTTCTGGGAACAGGTACCTCGATGGGGGTGCCGGTGGTGGGCTGCGGCTGCGATGTCTGCCAAAGCACCAATCCTAAGAATAAGCGAACGCGGTGCAGCGTTATCTTCGGCTTGCCGGAGGGAAATCTGCTGATCGACACGCCACCAGACTTACGGACACAGCTATTGGCCAACGGAATCGGCATCGTCCATGCCGTCGCGTTTACGCACAGTCATGCCGATCACTTGTTCGGGCTCGACGACGTTCGGCTGTTTCAATTCTATCTCGGCCAAGCGGTGCCCATCTACTGCGAGCCCAACGTCGACGCCAAGATCCGCAGGGTGTACGACTACGCTTTCAGTACCGAGGCTCAAACCCACATCGGTTCGCGGCCAGCTCTCGACATGCAAGAGATTGGGTTAGATCCGTTCGAGGTGCTTGGGGCGAAGGTCACTCCAATCCGCTTGCAGCACGGGCCCCGCTTTGAAGTCTTGGGCTTTCGCGTTGGCAACGTCGCTTACTGTACCGACGTGAATCACATTCCCGACGAAAGCTGGGCGAAGCTCCAGGGGTTGGACGTGCTGATCCTGGACGCGTTGCGACCGGAACCTCACCCGACGCACTTTTCTATTGAAGAAGCGGTCGAGGTGGCCCAGAAGGTTGGCGCAAAACAGACATATTTCACACACATTGCTTGTCGACTAGAGCACGAGCGAACCAACGCCTGGCTGCCTGAGGGGATGGAACTGGCCTACGACGGGCTAGAGTTGCCTCTGACGTAAGTTGCCGTTGGAATGGCATTGGTAAATAGCTTGTGGCATCAATCTTTCGCGCCACCTATGTGCTGCCAGCAAATCTACTCCCGTGGAATAATCCAGCAAGAGTCATGCTTCTGCATGCCCACGTGCGGGTAATAGCTGGCCGCATTGGGTGCCGCCAATAGTAGCAGGATGGTGTGTTTGCCGGCTGCCTGGTGCGTTCGGGCGATCAGCTCGCGGCCGATGCCTTGCTTCTGAAAGGCCTGATCCACTGCCAGGTCGGCCAGGTAAGTCGCGTGGGCGAAGTCACTCATGCTGCGGGCAATGCCCACCAATCGACCTTCGCTGCGAGCAGTAAAAAGAATGTCGGCGTTGCGAACCATCTTGGTCAACTTCTCGCGATCGTCGACCGGACGGCGCTTGGCCAACTGCGAGCGGTTTAACACGTCCAGGTAGTCATCGACTGAAAGATTCGGTTCGACTTGGTATTCGATCATTCGCGTTATCAGCAGGGTGTGCTTAAAAAGAAAAACCGCTGGCAAAGACACATTTGCCTGGCAACGGTTCATCATAATCGGTCAGGGATAGGCTTGCTGGCCACTAGGATGAAGAGGGCGATCGATTGCCAGCGGCTTCTGCTGGATAGTCGGTCGCTTGCGAGTTCAAGGCTTCAGACCGCTTCGATTGGGACGTATCTGAAAAGACATCTTGCCAGAAGTCCAGTGCTCGTTGCTCGTATTCTTCCGGCATCACATGCCAACAGTTGGCATGGGCGGCCCCGTGGACCTTCCAGAATCGCTTAGGCTGCTCGGCCGCATCGTATACCGTCTGAGCGGTATCTACAGGAAAGAGTTGATCTTCCTCGGCATCAATAATGTAGATCGGTCGAGGCGAGATGTTCTTAACGGCGGTATGGGGTTCGACCAGACGCAGCTTCGTCTTAAGGGACCAGTCGAGAAAGATCTCGATTAGGCGACCGATAAGGAACTTCGGCAGTCGCGTCATCTTGTTGGCCACATGGGTCAACATGATTGGCATCGAAACGAAAGGGCTTTCGGCCAACACTCCACGGACGTGGTGGTCTTCAGCGGCTGCCATGATCACGCAGGCAGCGCCCAACGAAAGTCCGTGCAGGCCAATCATGTCGGCGGCAATGCCTGGCTGACCCTTGACCCACTCGACAGCGCAAAGGACATCTCGCCATTCGAGATACCCTAGCGTCGAGAAACCACCATCACTTTCGCCCCGTCCTCGGTTGTCATACACCAAAACGCTATATCCGGCCCGGTAAAGATACGACACATGGGGCAGCATTTCGATCGACGGGCCATCAATGCCATGCACGACAACAACGGCCTTGTCGCTCTTTCCTTTCCAGAATCTGCCGCGCAGGATGGTTTGTTTTTCCCCTTCGAACTCGACTTCAACCGGATCGGGGATCGAGAAATTCTTGGGGCGATACGGATCGATGACCTCGCCGGCTTTATAGGTTCCGCTGAGCAGTTTACGAACGAGAACTCGCAGTCCAAAAACAAAACCGACCAGCGCAATCAAAATCAGTGGTAGCGTGTACCAAATTCCGTTCATGATCCTTCGCTAACGTTTTTAACCGGCGCTTGGGTGCCATCGGTTCGCTGCACCGGTTCAAAGATCTCGTCCGACTCGAAAAGTTCCTGAGGGGTCAGCATGCCTGGCTGTTTATCGAGGATGCCGATGCCGTCGAACTCGGCTTGTGATTTCAAGCAATAGGCGCCTAGGGCGCTGCATAGCCAACGGCTATCGTCTTCTACCCAGGAATCGGCGGCACGGTTCGCTTCGTCGGAGGTCATCCAGTTGACGATCCAGCCGAGGAAGTTTTTCTGCAGCGCTAAATTGGCCGTCGTGTGATAATCGAACTCGGTCCCCATTTGGGCCTCGGCAGCTTCGGCGATGCGATCGGCCAGCTCTGGCGTCAAACCTTTGGGCTTTCGGAAGATGACGTACCGGTCGTCTTTGGGCCAATATTCTTCGCTCAGCTTCGAGCGAACGACGCCCTTGGGATAGGCAGCTTCCACGCACTCGTCCTCGCCGGTCACAACAAATACGTGAGAGACCGTCACGTCCGAGACTTGGTTCCACTGCTGCACCTGGGCGATGCCTTTGGAAAACCAGCTATCCGCGTGGTTGAAGCCGATCCAGCCACGCTCGTAGTCTTCGCCATACGTTGCCGGGGTGGTATTGAATATTTTAATGTGAGACATGGTCCTGTTTGGAAATAAAAATGGGTGAATGGAAGTTAACTGACTGAATTCGGTTGCGTCTCGGCAGAGGGTAGCTCCGCCGTACAGCTCGCACATCGTGTCGCGCGATAGGGAATCGTCGACAGGCAGTAAGGGCATTTCTTGTTTTCAGGATCGCCTGGCTGTGGCTTGTCTCCGCCGAAGGTATCCTCGAGTCGCTTATCCAATTGGTTGATCATACGGATGATCAAAAACATTGCAAAAGCAACCAATAGGAACGAAATGATATTGTTGATGAAGAGCCCGTAGTTGATTGTCGTGAGGCCTGCTTCCTGGGCTTGGGCGACCGTCTTGTAGGTTGCCTCGGGATTGGCCGGGTTAAGCACGATGAACAAATCAGAGAAGTCGCTCTTGCCTAAGAGAAAGCCCAGCGGCGGCATGATGATATCGCTCACCAACGACTTGGCTACCGACGTGAACGCGGCACCCACCGTGAATCCGACGGCCATATCAATAAGATTGCCGCGAAGTGCAAACTTTTTAAAGTCACCGATGATTCCCATGGTGCGCATTCCTGTCTCAGCGTGTGGTTGTTGTGAGTCGCTTAGGTGCAACTCTTATGCCATTATGCGGCTAGAGGTTGTTGTCTAGCAACAAGTTGGGGGATATGTCCCCTCGCTGAGATTGTAGGCTGATGGCCAACCAGCGACGGATGGTGATTTAGAGAAGTGAATTCACCGTGATTTGCCGAAGAACATGCTGCGAAGCGGGCGAATCAAGCGGCGTCGAATAGCCGCTTAACACTTGGTCGCACAAGCACCACAATGGTAAATACCCCTAGCGCGGTTCCCAGGGGAAACGAAATGCAAATAATGCCGGACATCACCAGGCAAAACGTATAGTTATTATGGGCTTTTAAGTAGCTGCCGCTCAAGTAGAGACAGAACGCGATCACCCAAAAGGTGACGATGATCAGCGTGCCAATCACAATAAAGAGCACGCCCACCAGCGCACCAATCCCGCGAGCTTCCGGTTCGTTTGTTTCGCCAAAGAGGCTGACCCCAATGGCCACCAATCCAAAGATAACGTGCAGCACCGGAAAGAGCCCTGCCATGGCGGCAAGGCCCGCGAGTACCCAATGAAACGTGCCCAGCAGGTCGAGATGCTGCTCGTCTTCACTGCTGGGCGGGGTGATTTCTGCCTCGGTGGACATTTAATGCATTTCCGTTTCCACGGTCCCAATACCACCACGATAGTAGCTGAAGGTGACGTTGGGGTGATCGGCCAGGAGCGACATCGGAAGGCTTGTGTCAGCAATACCTTTGCTGATCATCAAAGCCGACAGCCGCATGCCGAAAGGGTTGTCGTGATGGCCTGGGTGCCAGATCGAAACACGCTCGGCTTTCCAGGTTTCCTTAGGCCCCACAGTGCAAGCTCGGGTAGGGACCATCGGCACGTAGCCACCGCCACTGGTGCGTGCATTCTGGATGACCGTCATTGGGTGCAGGTCGGTCACGCGAGTGCCCAGTTCCCGGTAAACCTCCGGCGGTGGTGGAGCGTCGACGTAGTCGCCTTCGCGCTTCGGTGGATCGTTGAACGCCCAATGCTTGACTTCGCCTTGGCCGCCTTGCATGACCAAACAACGGACGTCGTCGTATGACTTCGAGTACGCTTCCAGGTCGCCGGTAGGGAAGTGCAGATTAGCGGTTGGCATCGAGTACTTCGGGTCGATCCGGTTGAAGCAGAGGTCCTTGTCGGCCTTGGCGAACGAAAGCGGGAACTCGACGGGAACCGGAATGTCGTTTTCGTCGACCCATTCGTCCATGCCCCAGAAATGGGCGTCCCGTTTCTTCAGGTCGATGCCCAACGCGTTGACCATCCTGGCCACCAGGGGGAGCTGTTCGGTTGGTCCGACCGGGCCGCAGATGCCGCACGGATTGTCTGGCGTGCTTTGCTGCCAGGCTTCGATGTATTCCAACGCTTCGGCACAGAAAAGCTCTTCCAGCGTGTCGAAGATCCGGACTTCAAACCCAGGGCGAGAAAGCTGAAGCAAGTCGTCAGGAGTCAGCTTGGCAGCATCGGCCAAGAGCTCTTCGTCGAGGGTTGTGTAGTCCCACCACTGCGGTGCCACTTTACTAATCGGTCGGGCCATTCTGAGTTGTCCTTGCGTCTTGGAGGGAGATTCGTGGTTGCTACGCAATCAGGGGAGGAGTTGAGCGAGTAAATCGTTTTGGGGAAACGCATGACCTAAGTGCTGGCGAAAGGATTCGGCATAATCGGTTCCGATCAGCGAACCTCGCTCGGCACTGTGCCGCTTCATCGCTTCCAGGTATTCGTCCATGCCGTGATGTGCCCGTAGCCACTCGCGCTGCGAAGCATGGCAGGCCAGCATCTCGGCCTTACGGTCAATGAAGCGGCTCACGTCAATGGTAACCGTTGGTGTGACCGGCTCGCCAGTATACGGATTTCGGCCTTCAATCGGGTCGGCGTAATACAAATGAGGAATGTGAGTGCCGGGCAACAGAGGTATGCTCGAAGCATTCGGAATAGGGAAACTGAACGCCGCACTGCGGGCCAAAAGGTGGGTTTGCTCGTGATCGAGCATGTAGTCTTCACGAGGGTGCGTGATGACCAGCGTCGGGCATAGCTGCCGAAACAGATCGATCGCCTTACGGTTGGTCGACTTATCAAATATTACATTCACGTCGGGCTCGGCCAGCGTGTGATACGTACCGCCGATCAACTGCGCAGCGGCAGTCCCTTCATTCTTACGAATCGCGGCGATCTCGGGGCCTGGGAGTTTCTCGGAACCGCAGTCTCCAGCGGCCACTGTGGCGATATGCACGTCCCAGCCAAGCTCGCCCAGGCGAATGAGTACGCCACCACACAAAATTTCCGCGTCATCTGGATGGGCCATGAAACACAGAACAACGTTCTTCGCGTCGCTCAAGGATCGCTCCCGATTTAAGAGGATGAAAGGTGGTTAGGTAGGTGGGGCAGGGGAGGGTGCGTCGAAAGTTTACCAGATGAGTGGACGATTGCCGAAGGGGGTTTTTCGTATAACCGTGTTTTATAACGCGCAACAAAGAAAAGGGCCTGCCGAAGCAGACCCTTTTCTTTCGTTTTCATTCCGATCATCCAGCGAACGTTAGTTGTTCGCGGCGACCTTTTGTTGTTCCAGCAGGCGAACGTAGTCTTCGGTGATGTTGATCACTTCGTCGAAGTAGTAATCGCGATCGACGATTTCGTTCGGATCTTCATCCGTTTCGCCAACCAGGCTTTCGATCTCCTTTTCGCGTTCGCTCAAAGCTTCGTATTCGGCCATGAACTTCTGCTTGTTGAGGTCGACCTGCTTCTTGTCTTTCTGCTGCAGATAGGTCTCGATCATCTTGTTCATCTTCGAGAAACCTTCGGACGATTGAACCCGCTGGCCGGACAGACGATTGAGTTCCGCAACCAGCGGTGCCGCGTTGGCATTGCTGACCGGGTAACGGGTCGTCTGCACGGTGTCGAAAGGAACCGGGTAATCGAGGTCCCCTTCGGCGATGTCCATGTTGGCGGTCAGGGCCGGCAGCGAAACATCGGCTTCGACGCCTTTGAGCTGCGTGCTCTTGCCGCTAGGGCGATAGAACTTCTGCAGCGTGATCTTCAAAGCACCCAGCGACGGAGGATTGACCGGGTTGGCACCCATCAATTCTTCGCGGCCCAGGTCCAATAGCGTCTGCACGGTTCCTTTGCCGTGGGTTTGCACGTCACCGACGACAATCCCGCGACCGTAGTCCTGGATCGCACCGGCGAGAATTTCACTGGCACTGGCGCTCATCTTGCTGGTGAGCACGACCAGTGGACCGTCCCACAGCATGCCGCGGTTCATGTCCTCGTAAGGATGGACGTTGTTTTCGGCGTCTTTAACCTGAACAACAGGACCTTGGTCGATAAACAACCCGGTCAGGTCGATCGCTTCAGTCAAGCTACCACCACCGTTACGACGCAGGTCAAGCACGACGGCTTCGACGCCCTTCTGGCGGAAATCAGCCAGCAAGCGAGCGACGTCGATTGTGCTTCGCTTGACGTTCGGGTTGCCTGAGCGAGCGGCTTCCATATCGAGATAGAACGACGGCAGGTCGATCCAACCGATCTTCATTTTGCGTCCATCGGGCGTTTGTTGCTCGATGATTTCGCCACGGGCTTCGCTGTCTTTCAGTTCGACCTTGGCACGGGTAATGTCGTAGATCTTGGTCTCGCCTTTACCCTTCTTTTTCACGCCCAGACGAACGATCGTGTTGGCTTTACCGCGGATCATGTCGACGACATCGTTCAGCTTCATGTCGATCACATCGACCATTTCGCTGTCGGTGCCTTGGCCGACACTGACAATGAAGTCGCCCGGTTCCAGCTTTTCATCGGCGTTCTTCTTGCCGTGCTTGTCGGCTGCTCCGCCAGGAATCACTTTAGAAACCTTGCAGTAGCCATCTTCCGACATCAGAGCTGCCCCGATCCCTTCCAGGTTAAGCCGCATTTGAATATTGAAATTCTCGAGCGTGCCAGGGGACATGTAGGTGGTGTGTGGGTCGTAAGCCGAAGTTACCGAGGTCAAAAAGACTTCCAGTAGTTCGTCTTCGCTCGTTTGACCGATACGGCGGGCATAGCTGTGATAACGCTTGCCGATGCGTTCTTTGGCTTCTTCCAGCGTCTTGTCGTCGGCCAACTGGGTCAGCAGATCGTACTTTAAACGCTTACGCCAACGGTCGGTCGCTTCCGCTGCATTGGCTGGATAGTTGACCTTGTCGCCGTCGGTGACAAAGACTTCGTCATCCTCGAAATTGAATTCGTGATTGGCGAGCAGATCGTCGACCGTTTGTACGCGTTCCAGCGTTCGCTGAATGAAGCGTTCAAAAACCTTATGGGCGAACTCGGTGTTGCCGCTGCGGATCTGATCGTCCAATAAATTGCGATTGGCCGCGAATTCGGCGACATCGGCCTCGGTGAAGTACAGTTTGAGCGGATCCCAAAATTTCAGGAATTTGTCGAACGCCCGCTGCGACATCTTATCGTCCAGTGGGGCACTCGAAAGGTGGTCGCGAAGTAGTAGTCGAGAAACCATTCGCGAGATGTGTCGCTCGGGAAGATGACGATCTTGCCCAGCAAGAGGGGCCTGGGCTGGTGCATCCTTGGGCATCAACGAGGCAACCACAAGCGTGGCGAAGGTAGCAACTACGGTAAATAGGAAGAACACGGGATGGCGCAGGTTAGTCCAATTCCCTCGAACGTTTGCCATAATGAATCCTTATCGCAAGATGTGTGCGTGAATATGTAGCGAATAGCAGATTTGGGGGTATGCAGGAAGGGCACGTGTAATCCTATCGGGGTCCGCATCTCGACTCAAGGTGAATGCTTGCAACCCCGTCAGATCGGTGAGCCTCTATCTGATACGTGGGTAAACCGACGAAAGTTGGTTCGTTACCAAAGCAATTCCAGCTTTTCCTCAACGATTTTCGTGACCCGACTGGCAGGTCGAACCGTAAATTCCGTAAGATAAGGTAAGTGCTGAATTTAATGAGGACCACCCATGATGCTTGCCACCAAGAGGGAACCCAGGGGGAACTGCGGCCGAACTAATGGCAATTTACAGCTACCTTAAAACGATCTCAGGCAATGGTCCGGGGAAGAACTTTCCCTTAGATGACTCGCGCGACAACCTCATCGGTCGTGGTCTCGAGTGCGATGTAACCTTGATCGACCCCCTCTGTTCGCGGGTGCATGCGGCCATTTTTCTGCGCAACGGCAAATGGTTTGTGAAAGACCGTGAAAGCCGTAACGGCAGTTATTTGGACGATCAGCCGATTGACGAAGCGGTATTAAAAGACGGATGTCGACTCAAGATTGGCGACACGGAATTTAGTTTTAATAACAGTGCTCAGCCCCCCACTTCGCACGACGAGCTTCCGCCGAGCATCACGCAGACGATCGTCCGCAATATGCCGGTCAATCCGCAAGATACCAACCTGATAGCACTTAAAGAGCTTAAGGACTATCAGCAAGCCGAGCGGCTGCTGCTTTTGCACCAGTTTGCGATCCGGCTATTGGGCGAAGAAGACCCCAGCACCATCATTCAAGTCACTTTAGAGATGGTGAAGGAGCAAACTAAAGCGGTTGTTGTCGGATTTTTATGGCTCAGCGACGATGGACAGTTAAGAGCCAAGCGAGTTTATCCTGAAGACACCGAAGGCCCGGCTCCTTTAAGCGAAGCCCTGACCGAGATAGTCACCCAAAAAGGGAATGCGGTTTGGATCGCCAACGAGGCCCACGGCGACACCAGCAAAAAGCTGACTCACTTTGCCGATGCGATCTGTGTCCCACTCATTCATAAGAAGAAGGCCTTCGGGGCGCTACATCTGTACCGTAAGCAGGAACGTTTCTGGCATAACGAACTCGATTTCGCGATATCGGTCGGAAATATCCTGACGATTGCCTTGCTGCGTGCCTGGAAAGCGACCCAGTTGCAAGCCAGTTATCAGCAGTTGGTCGACAAGTCGGCAGCGTTCGACGAGTTGATCGGCGAGAGCCCTGCGATGGGTGAGTTAAAGCAAAAAATCTCGCGAATCTCGAAAGCTGGCGGCTGTGTTTTAGTGCGGGGTGAAAGTGGCAGCGGCAAAGAGCTGGTCGCCAGGGCCCTACACAAGGCTTCGAATCGAGCCGATCGTCCGATGCTCAGCGTCAATTGTGCGGCACTGCCCGAGAATCTGATCGAGAGCCAACTGTTCGGCCATCGAAAGGGTGCGTTCACCGGGGCCGATTCCGATCATATTGGCTTTTTTCAGCAAGCCGACACGGGAACTTTGTTTTTAGACGAGGTCGGCGAGCTGACGCTCGATGGTCAGGCAAAGCTGCTCAGAATCTTGGAAGGTCATCCGTTTCTTCCCTTAGGAGCCACTAAGGAAGTCAGCGTCGACGTTCGTGTGATCGCCGCGACTAACCGAGATTTGGCCGAATTCGTTCGTGAGAAACGATTTCGGGAAGATCTCTATTACCGTTTGAGTGTTTTTGAGTTATACATTCCTCCGCTTCGAGATCGCGGAGACGACGTTCTCCAGCTGGCGGATCATTTTCTAGAGCACTTCCGAAAGACGCATGGGCGACCTTTGCTAACCCTGTCGGACAGTGCCAAGCAGAAACTTGCTGATTATGGCTGGCCTGGCAATGTGCGTCAGCTTCGAAATGTGATCGATAGTAGCGTCGTTTTGGCGGATGGCGAGTCGATTCAACCGCATGATTTAGGCTTACGCGACGCAGGCCTGAACGAACCAGAGTCGTTAAGGTTTGACTTTTGGGAAAAGAAATTGATCGAAGAAGCCCTCTCCCGAACTGGAGGGAGCATCCCAGAAGCCGTAAAATTACTCGGTACAAGCCGCGCAACCCTGTATCGCAAGATCGAAGAATACCAAATTCAGCGATAGTACGACTAACTGCATGGATTGCAGGGTGACCCCCTGTAGCTGAACGATGCTGGCCCGATCTCCTTATATTCTGACCTCGGTAAGGCCCTTTAAGCCTCATCCGTTACTGCGCAATTCCCATGTGCAGACCGTTCTTGGTGCCTATTGGTATGGGCACAACATTCCCTACAACGCCCGGCAGCACCTGGTTCTTTTTGACGACGGTGACCAAATTGTCCTGCATGACGACCGCCCCAAAGGATGGAAACCGGGCGATCGCACGGTTCTGTTGATTCACGGCCTCGGCGGTTCTCACAGTAGCGGGTATATCGTCCGAATCGCGCACACGCTCAATTCGCTCGGCATCCGAACGTTCCGGGTAGACCTACGAGGTTGCGGGGCCGGGCACAACTTGGCCAAACGTCCCTTCCATGCCGGTTGCAGCGACGACATCGCGCATTGCGTGGAAGCGATCAGCGCTTTGTGCATGGGGTCGCCGCTAACCTTGTGTGGCTTCAGCATGGGGGCCAATATCGCCCTGAAACTGGCCGGCGAAATGGGCAACGGACGCATCGGGGGGATCGATAGCGTGATGGCCGTCGCACCGCCGATCGACTTGGCCCACTGCTGCACGAACATGAACCGTGGCTTCAATCGCTTATACGACTGGGACTTCTCCCGGCGACTGGTAAGCCTGGTCGAAGGACGCCTGGCCCAGGACGAAAATTTTTACGATGGCTTCCGCTTCACCGAGAAGCCTGCTCGTCTGATTGAGTTTGATTCGGTTTTCACCGCACCGCAGTGCGGCTTTGACTCGGCCGAAGACTACTACGCCAAGGCAAGTGCGGCATTCGTACTACCGGACGTCAAAGTCCCTGGCCTCATTCTTACCGCCGATGACGACAGCGTTGTCCCGGTCCAGATCTTCGACAAGCACCCCCGTTCGGGAAGTGTCGAGCTGGAAATTACCCGCGGTGGTGGGCATCTTGGTTTCATCACCTCGAAAAGCATTGTGCCCGATCGCCGCTGGATGGATCACCGCGTGGTGCAGTGGATCGCCAGTCTCGATTCGCGTAAGACGATATCTCGTAAAGAATTGTCTTCCGCAGACACTTGTTCTTCCCCCGTCTAAAGCATCGGCTCGCAAAGCCTATGCCAGCGCAGAGAATGATGCCGCCGAGCGGGAAGTGCACTCGGTAACGCACGCAGCCCTGGCCGATCCGGCTCTTTCGGTTGTTTTAATCGTCAAACCTCGCTTCCTGCGTGGAAAGTGACCGAAAAACCGATTACCATCGAAGGCGAATGCTCCTTCCTGAGATCCTGCCTTTTTCTATTCGGTAGATAACCCATGTCGACAAGCCGCCTAATGCTCGCCGTTGTCTTGACGAGTGTCGTTGCTTCTTCCGTGGTCGCCCAAGAGTGGACCCGTTTTCGCGGACCCAACGGAGCCGGCATTGCGGCGGATGCGAACATCCCTTCTGCGCCAACTGCAGACGACTTCAACTGGAAAGTGAAACTGCCCGGCATTGGGCACTCGTCCCCAACGATCTGGGGCAATCGTGTCTTTTTAATGAGCGCCGACCCGGACACCGGGCTGCGGTACGTGCAGTGTCTCGACGCGCAGACAGGCGAGACCGTTTGGCAAAAAGAGTTCGCAGCCGCGCCCAGCCATGTGCATAATAAGTCGAGCTATGCATCGTGTAGCCCAGCCATAGACGACGTGCACGTCTATGTCGCTTGGGCCGACGACCAGCACACCGAGTTGGTCGCGCTGAACCACGACGGCGAACCTTCCTGGCGAGTCGACCTGGGGCCCTGGGTCAGCCAACACGGCTTCGGCACGTCCCCCATGATCTATGAGGACAAGGTCATCATCTCGTTGATGCAACTGGGAGACGAACGCAAGCTTCGCGATCGTCCGATCGGCAACAGCCGCCTGATTGCGTTCGATCGGAAGACGGGCGAGAGGCTGTGGGAAACTAAACGCGACAGCGACGTCGCGGCCTATTCGGTTCCTTGTGTCTATCAAATGAAAGATGGCAAGAACGTTTTAATCGCCAACAGCAGTGCCCATGGCATTGCCGCGCACGATCCGGCGACCGGCGAGCAACTATGGGCCGAAAAGGTCTTCAACATGCGAAGTGTTTCGTCACCGGTGGTCGCCGGCGAACTGATTCTCGGCTCCAGCGGTTCCGGCGGCGGAGGCAACACGGTCAGTGCCGTCGATCCCAACGGCGGCCAACCTAAACTAGCCTGGCGTCTTTCTCGTCAGGCCAGCTACGTCCCGACGCCGGTTACCTTTGGCGATCAAGTCTTTGTCTGGTACGACAAAGGCATCGTCAGTTGTCTGGATGCGAAGACCGGCAAAGTGCTCGGCCAGAAACGCATTGGCGGTAACTATTACGGCTCGCCAATTCGGATAGGCAATCGCTTGTTCTGCATTTCGGAAGAAGGGGTTCTGATGGTTGTCTCAGCCGATACCAGTCTAGAGGTTCTCGGCGAAACGAATCTCGGCGAAGGCAGTGAGTCGACTCCTTCAGTCTCCGATGGCGTAATGTATCTGCGGACCTATTCGCATTTGTTGTCGTTGGGCGGCAAGTAATCAGAGAAAGCGGAATGCCTGTTCGTTGCTAGGTACCCGTGGATTAAGGGTTTGCGTGTAAGGAAACCACTTTGACTAGCGATTTCTCCAGCGATCCCCAGCCTGAGAACCCTTTCGCGTCGCCTCAGTCGGAAATTACCAGTGCTCCGGTGATGCCGACCAGTCGCACCGGGAAGGTTTGCGATGGGACGTGCATGGATTCGTTGAAGATGGGGTGGGAGTTGATGACCCACTTTTTCTGGCCATTTCTAGGGTATTCGCTGGTTTGCGGGTTCATTCGTATTCCGGCCGATAACCTGGACAACATCGCCTCGATGTTCGGGGAAGAGATTACCGACGGCATGTGGATTTTCTCGAATGGCTACGACATCTTCGTCGCTGCGCCACTGTCGATGGGGCTTACGTGGGTCTTCTTGAAGGCTGCCCGGTACGAGCATTTCACCTTGAGCGATATCTTTGCGGCGTTCTCAAGAAATTATCTGCACGCGGTCGGGGCAGGCCTGGTGAAGGCCCTCCTCATATTGGCTGGACTGATACTCTTGGTCGTGCCGGGGCTGTATTTATTGGTCAAGCTTGCGTTTGTCGAGTACCTGATCGTCGATCGCAAGATGGGGATGATCGAAGCGATGAAGGAAAGCTGGCGAATCACCGACGGCCGCGAAGGGACACTGTTCGCGTTGTTGGCAATGTCCGTTCTGATTTTTCTTGGCGGCATGTTGCTATGCCTTGTCGGTGCCATCCCGGCGCTCATCTGGATTAGCGCCGCCTACGCGGTGCTTTACCATACCTACTGCCTGGTCGATCGACCTACCCACGAACGAGAGCCGCCTGAGCGTCTGTCCGACTCCGACAATCCTTACGCCATGTAAGATGGGCGAAGTCCCCTCGCGTTCCGTCACGGTTTCAGCCCGGTAGCCAGAGGCGCATCAATGGGCATCTTCAACTGTGCCAATAAGGTGCACTCTTGCACGAGAAGATCACTACAAAAAAAAGAGCCACCTGCGTTCGTGACAGGTGGCCCTGGTGTTCGAGCGATGGGATTGGGTAGGTGTTATGGCAGGGAAATCACTTCGCCTTGGTTCATCGTTCCCAGACCTCGCCAGGTGGCGATGTCAACGGTTTCGGCAATGAAACGAGTCGAGCCATCGCCCAGCGAGACCTGCACACCGCCGGGGTGTTGGCTGCGCGAGGAAAAGATCAGAGGATTCGTAGAATCAGCAATTGCCGTATAGCCTTGGCAAGGCATACCGCGCTGGGGGTTATTCTTGCAGAAGCCACCATTGAGTGCATCAGGCGAAGTCGTGTTCGGACCATAGTGAGCTGTGGCGCCGGAGCCAGGGCCCCACCAAGTGAGTCCGCGTAGGTCGGTGTTTTCCAGCCCTTGGCGAACTTCCATGACCATCAGCGTGTTGCTTGTTCCGTCTACAATGTCTCGCAGGCCATAGGTTTTACAGGTACCACTGGCGCTGTTTTCATTGTGAAAAGGCCCAGCCGCAAAGGTCACACCGTTAAGAGGCGAAACCCGCATCGAAGATGTGTTGCCCAAGTTGACCGCGTAATTGTATTGCGGAATGTCATGGTACCATTGTGCTTCGGTGTCGCTCGGGCAACTCATGACGTCGATACGTGTCTGACAAATGGTCGACTCATTCGTGCCGGTGTTGTAGTTCTGACTTTCATTCCACAAATCGTACATGGCGTTCTGTTCGATATACGGCAGAATTCCTTTCACCCAGCCGTCGCCGGTGGTGTCGCCGATATAGCCGATGGGAAGCGAGTTGTTCACATCGTGATAGTTGTGCATGGCCAAACCCAACTGTTTGAGGTTGGCGCTGCATTCGATGCGGCGAGCGGCTTCCCGGGCTTGTTGGACAGCCGGTAAGAGTAAGGCAATCAGTACGCCGATAATGGCGATCACCACTAACAGCTCGACCAAGGTAAAACCTCGGCGCGAGATCCAAGATTGAGTACGCATGGAAACGTTCCTTCCGAGAAGAGGTTAAGATAATAAGGTATTGATAGCGTGTAACATTGTTGGCCAACGGCGAATCAGATGAACGTGTTGCGGCTCAAAGCCGATTCGCATAAACGCTGAAGACCGGTTCAGCTGCCGCTTGGTCGTGACAGATGCAATTGCTTTTAGAGCCGATCCGGGCAACTACTTACTATCAATGGGAAAGTCGAATTCGTTCGGGCCTGCTTCGGTGATTTCCACCGTCACATCGCTTTTTGTGTTGTACTTTGCCGGAATCAATTCTTTCCGAGCAGGACCTGGGTTGTTCATCAGGTCATCTACCGAACGTTCTTCGGTTTCTGGTTCGACGGCATTGATAAAGACGCGGTACTTACCCGGCTTCAAGCCTTTAGCGGCGGGGATTGTATATTGGCCGTCGGTAATCGTAGAGCCACTGGCCGTTTTGCCTGCGACGGGCTCGAATCTAATGGAACCGTCTTGGATCGGGGCACCATTCAAAGAAACGTTGCCTGAGAGTGCCTGGCGTCCGTCGGTATCCACCGCAGACTCGCAGCCAAGAAGGGTAATGAAAGCGAAAAGGGAAAGAGCAATCGATAGCATTCGGCAGGCGCGCACGCGGCTACCCAAAGTGAGAAAAAATTGTTGGGGCATGAATCGTCCAAAGCATGAAGAGGGAGTTGAGAAGGCTGTCCGTTAGAGGTCGCAATGGGGTTGCGACTCTAAGTCTAATTCAGCATTCGCTTTGGCGGTACAGCAATATTTCTCAGAAAAATAAAAATAAATGCCATGTTTGGGGGGAGGGCGATTCATGTGATCGTCCGAGGCTGCTGAAAATCTACGCTTGGTATCAGCCTGGCCCTGCTATCAGTTAGAAAGAGTGTCAGGGATCCAGGATCGTAAGCCTGCTCTCAGAGGGGACCTGAAGAGCAGGCAGCACTTAGAACATCACGCAGTCACGATCCGCCAGAGAGACGCTTACAGCCCGCTGTTGCCGAGGATGTCGGCCAGATTGTTTAGAATGCGGGTGAGCGACGGGTAGCTGCTGTCTTCCAGCTGCGAGTTCCGTTCGTGGATCGTTTCTCGCAGCGACGGATGCGACAACGCGTCGGTGTCTTCGCGATGCAGCGCGTCATTGATCGATTCCATGACCCCTTCCAGACGCGACTTGGTATCGGCGTCTAGTTGGTCCACTTCGCGTAGTTCGCGCTGCAGTTCGACAAGGGTCTCTCGTAGCTCGGTCAGTTTGTCTTGCATGATGGCCTTGGATATTCGTGCTAAGCTTTCAGGTCTTCCGCAAGAGGCAATCTTAAGAGATCTTTCTCTTGCTGAAAACTGAACACTTCCAGCGGATAACTTCGATAGTATTTCGAGTGAAGCGTCTTGCGACACTCTCTATTCTACTTCGACGTCTCGCGAGGAATCCAGCGGGTCTCGCCAGGGGCCAAGGCAGAATCGTCATTTTCGGAAATCACCGGCTTGGCGCTCAGGCGAGACTGCACAATTCCCTGATTCTTAGTCGCACCGGCCGCTGACAGCATCTTGGCGATCGACTGAGACAGTTCGGTCCCTGGGATGGCGTAGGTGGCCACGCGGCCTGCTCGAGCGATGTTCAAACCAACTACCTGACCATCCAGGTTCACGATCGGTCCGCCGCACTGCTCTGGCTGAAGATAGCTATCGTGCTGGAAGACGGAAGGGAAGCCGCTGCGACGCGTGCTAAGTTCGCCGCCAAGGTGATTCTGGAACTCGTGTCGAGCCTGGTTCGGACCAGCGACCCATTCTCCAAGCACAAGGCTGAGTTGAACTTCCTCGTCGGCACGCATCAACTTCACGCGAAGCGAATCGCCTGGCTCAAAACTGCGGACCGTTTCGATCAAGTGGGTGCCAGAGTCGATCGCCAGGTCATTGAGCGAAACAATGACGTCCTGGGCTAATATGCCAGCTGTTGCGGCGGCACTCTTTTCGACAACCACATCGACGATGGCCGGGCCAGGTTCACGCGAAAGCATCACGCCGAGCATGGCATTCTTCATTTCGACCTTATGCGGATCGAGACCGTACACGCCAATCGCGACGGGTTCTTCGTTCAGGCCGGCGGTCGCCAGAAAACTGCCCAGCGACAAGTTGTTCGTCGTGGCGATCTCCATTACCGGAAGGTTATGTCCGTCGATACGAACCAGTGCCAGGTCGTTGGCTTTGTCGATCGCGGCGACCTCGCTGGTCAGGTATTGATCGCCGTTGGCCAGTTCAGCCACTAGCGGCATATCGTCGTTGTAGGTGTTCACCAGGCTGGCCTTGGTGACAATCAAGCCGCTTGAGTCGACGATCCCACCCATGGCAACCCGTTCGCCGCCACGCTTGAGTTCGACCGTTGCACGACGTGTATTGCGCACCACCGAATTGAAAGCCCCAAGGACTTCGCTACTACTACGCTGATGGACGCGTTTCATGAAACGCATCGCGATGCCGTCGCTTTCAAAGACCTGGCCAATGACCGGTGTCGGGGCAAGCATCGCCAACGACATCGGGGCCACGACCAATAGAGACAGCAATGAATTCAAACGAAACCGGGGCATGTGGTCACTCCGTTGTTTCGTCGAAAGTTGGTACGGATTACAAGCGAACACACAAGGTGTGCCTGCGCTAGGGATACTCTAGGCAAGTAAAGTGGCAGTGAGCCGGTCTCTTCCCAGGGTTACTCTAGTTCCGCTCCAACTTGCGACGATCTGCAAGTTCAACTTCAAGAGTAATTACGCTGCCCGAGCTGCGCCGTATCCGTACCTTAATGCGATCGCCCGGAGAGTACTGATTTACCATCAGTTTCAAGTCATCGAAGGATCCGATATTGCGCTCGTTGAGTCGCAAGATTTCGTCTCCTTCTTCGATTCCCGCAGTTGCTGCCGGGGAACCAGGGGTGACGCGTGTGACAACGACATCCTGTCGGTCAGATTCACAACGTACACCTAAATATGGTTGCGTTCCACCAAGTCGCCCCCAGACTTCCGACTTCTTCAGTCGGTCGACATCTTCGAGGTAGCGTGTGGAAGGAACGTGTAAGTTGGCCGTAATGCGGTTGCCGATGCGGCTGTTGATTCCGATCACGTTGCCTTGAATATCAAGCAGGGGGCCGCCACTGTCGCCGCCCACCAAGGTGGCGTCCGTAGCAATCACGTCGCGGCTGGAAGCCAATACGCGGCCCAGTCTTAGCGCCGGTAGACGATCTTTCACGATCCCGCCGGCATGCCCCATTACCAACACCCATTCCCCTTCGCGTAGTCCGCTCGACTTGCGAATGGGTAAGTAGTCGTATTTGCCAGGCGTGGTAATTTGGATGGCGCCCGAGTCGATGCTGCGGTCCATACCCAACGTCACACCCTTCACGCGGCGGCCGTTATTCAAAATGATGGTGACTTCACGGTTCGGAGCACCAATCACATGGCCCGCCGTCAGAATGAGTCCGTCTTCGCTGACAACCACCCCAGAGCCCTGGGCCGGGCCGACAATCACACCCACCGTCGCGGCCAATGCTTTTTTGCTGACCCCTTGAATCTGCTGTTCCATCGAACGCAGATCAGCTACATCGTCCGGAGCGTCCCCTGTCAGGATCTCGGCAAAGTGGGCCGTCCGCTGAATCTGAGGATTAGCAGTCTGGGGATTGGCCTTATCTTGGGCGTTGGCCAATAACGGCAAACACAAGATCAAACCACAAACGATCAGGAATTTTCGGAAGGATGCTGCCACGCTACCGGAAAGATTAGAGGAGGGGAGGATCCGTTGTATCATGATGTGCCCTTTAGAATTTCAACTAACAACCTCGAATACGTAGGGGTCGCAACGAGGTTCGGTTTTATTCTAGGAATACGATCAAGAGTTTGTCACGTTCTTGGTCACCAACGCCGCAGGTGGGGCCAGCCTTAGCGGGCGTTGCTATCAACGCACTTCACCCTTTATGTTAGTCAACCCCGCAGCACTTTGGTAGTGTCGCATGGGAATTGTTAGAATTGTCAGAAGCGCCAAGCACGTCAGAGTTTAGCGTTTGTTTCGACTGCCCAGTTTAGGAAGGAAAACCGATGCAATCGTGCTCGCGAATGATCCTCGGATGTGGCTATGTAGGCATGCCGTTGGCTCGCGCTTTTCGCGCCGCAGGCGATGTGGTTTTCCCCACAACAAGGTCCCAGGAACGAGCCCGACAGTTTGAAGAGCAGGGCTGGCACGCGAAAATCGCCGATGTCACTCAACCCGATACTTTACGCAAGTTACCAGAAGCAGACACCGTCGTCTTCGCGGTCGGCTACGACGCTGGCAGCGGCGCATCACGCGAAGATGTCTACGCTGAAGGTTTGAAAAACGTCCTCGAGTTCCTGCCTGAGTCGACTAGGCGGCTGATCTTCGTTAGCACGACGGGTGTTTACGGAGACGCCGAAGGTCAGACCGTCGACGAAGAGACTCCCTGCGATCCGGCTCGCCCCGGCGGGAAAGCGTTTCTGATTGCCGAACAATATTTGCGCAACCACCCGTTGTGGTCCACGCGAAGTGTCATTCTACGGATGGCCGGCATCTATGGTCCCGGCCGCATCCCGCGTTCGGCCGATATCGAAGCTGGCAAACCGATACCTGCCCCCGGCGGTGGCGCGCTCAACTTGATTCACGTCGACGACGCCGTCCAGGCCGTTCGCTTGGCAGCCGATGCCGAGAAGTTTTCTCCTCTATATATCGTCAGCGATGGCAGCCCGGTCGACCGCCGCGACTACTACCGCGAAGTGGCCCGGCTGTTGGGTGCCCCCAGTCCAACCTTCGAAGAGCCAGCCCCTGATTCCCCTGCCGCCCAGCGGGCAAGCTCCGACCGCAAGATGAGCAACCGCCGCCTGGTCACCGAGTTGGGCTTTCAACCGAAGCATCCGAGTTACCGCGAAGGACTGGCGGCGATTTTGAATGGTTGATGGGTGATTAGAACTGAAAGAGCTCTGTTTCAGAAAACCACACCAAAGCAAAACCAAGGACAAGTCCTAGATAGTGGTACATATCCCTGGGAGTTCTCCTTCGATAGTCGTTAACAATCCCCGTAAGACAAGCACAAAGCAGGGCAAGCGTCAGTAAGCGTTGGATGACGAGCAGTGGGATAAACAGATGTCCCATGAGATCGCCAATAAGCATAGGGTAGAGAAACGCCATCAAAAAATAGTAAATCATTGCCAGCCAAGCATACGTTCTCCAGATGCCTCGTTCTTGGTTGTAATTGATGACCAGCAGGTAAAAGATCGCAGCCAATAGATGGCCCAAGCCCGAGAAAAAAAGGTCGACATAAAAGAAGTCTGTCTCCCCAGTCGCCAAATCTTGCACATGAAAGAGAGCCATCGTAAAGACTTCTGTTATCAGTGCCGTCGATGCCGCGATAAGCCGCCAATGTCCTGGCATCATAAGGGCGAATTGCCGCGTGCGGACGACGTGTATTAGCCACGCGACACCAATCCCATAGACCCCGCCAGTAAATATTAGGATGCCGTACGCGAAGAAGTTTTCTGTCGAAAACCCTAGGAACGAGATATACAGAACGAGTTTAATTGTCGCGCAAAATACGGCGCAGATAAGCACAAGAGCCCCGGATGGAGCAGCTACTTTAATGTCAACGGCGTCGGCATTCGTGACAACGCTCGGAGATTGAAATGGATTGTCTGCTTCCGGCCTGCGGGGATCTTCAGATGCCAATTCTTTTTTCCTTTTTGCACTTGCTGAGTGCTGGAATATATCAGGAAAAAGTCGTCCAGCGAATCAACAAGGCGAAAGGTCGTGCAAATTCGCGCACAGTAGCTAGAATGAAGCTGCCCACCCCAGACGTTTAACCTCCCTGCCAAGGAACGCCTGCCCGATGATTCGTACGACTTCGCTGCTGCTGTGTCTTCTCCTGATCTCTTTCACTCAAGCCGCTGACAAGCCGCCCAACGTCTTGTTCATCATCTCGGACGACCTCACGCCGACGGCCCTTTCGTGCTACGGCAACGAAGTCAGTAAGACGCCGAACATCGATCGTCTGGCCGCCCAGGGAACACGGTTCTCGCATGCTTATTGCAATGCGACTTATTGCGGGCCAAGCAGGGCCTCGTTTCTCTCTGGCTATTACCCGCATGCAACCGGCGTGTTTCGTTACGTGAGTCCTCGCCCGCAGATCGGCGACCGGGCCATGTGGCCGCAGCATTTCAAAAACAACGGTTACCATACGGCCCGGGTAAGCAAGATCTTTCACATGAGTGTGCCTGGGGGAATTGA
The DNA here is from genome assembly GCF_013618625.1 of Bremerella alba. Lineage (NCBI taxonomy): Bacteria > Pseudomonadati > Planctomycetota > Planctomycetia > Pirellulales > Pirellulaceae > Bremerella > Bremerella alba. The sequence goes on from NZ_JABRWO010000010.1 coordinate 195,547, forward strand.
ACGAGGGGAGAGCGGCCCCGACGATCCGGCTTGTTGGCACGAACGCTACAACAGCCCCGGCCCTGAATGGAAAGCCCCCGGCGACGGCGAAACGCTCGAGAACAACCCCGACGGTAAGAAGCCAGCGGTCGGTGGCAACACGTTTGTCGTGGTCGAAGCGGACGGTGACGACGAGGTGCATAGCGACGGCAAGACAGCTGCCAAAGCCGTCCAGCTGATCCAACAACACGCGAAAGCCGATAAGCCGTTCTTTCTGGCCGTAGGTTTCGTTCGCCCGCACGTTCCTTTCGTTGCTCCGGCCAAGTACATGGAGCCTTACAAGCCGTATGCCGATCGGCAACTGCCGGAGAAAGTCGCTGGCGATTGGGACGACATTCCTAAGCTGGGTATCAACTACCGCACGAGCAAAGGAATGCAGATGGACATCCGCCGCCAGAAGAAAGCCGTCGGCGGGTACTATGGCGCGGTCGCGTTTCTCGACGCCCAGGTTGGCAAGGTGCTCGATGCACTCGAAGCCAGCGGCGAGGCGGACAACACGATCGTCATCTTCACCAGCGATCACGGCTATCACTTGGGCCAGCACGACTTCTGGGCGAAGGTCAGCCTGCACGAAGAGTCGGCCAGCGTCCCGCTGATCATCAAAGTGCCCGGGCAAAAGCCAGCGGTGTGCGACTCGCTCACGCAGCTATTGGACCTCTACCCAACCACGGCTGCGCTATGCGGGCTGGAAGTCCCCGCCCGGCTGCAAGGCAAAGACATCACCCCGCTGCTGAAAGACCCACAGGCCAAAGTGCACGACGAAGTCTTAAACGTCTCGCCGATGCAGAAAGGCTTCCTGCTGCGAAGCGATCGCTGGGCGTTTATTCAATATAAGGAAGACGGCACCGGTGGGATCGAACTGTTTGATATGGAAAACGATCCGCAGCAGTACAAGAATCTTGCCGACGATCCGAAGTACCTGGAAGTGGTGAAGGAGTTTCAGCAGAAGCTGGCCGCGAAGCTGGCGGATCTGCGGGAGAATGATTTGTAGGGCCGTAGGGAAGTGCCAGAAAACGAGATCAATTTCTTCGACGCAGCTCCCACCATTTGGTAGGTTGAAAGCATCCAATCTCTTCAGAAACCAGGAGGTGCGTTATGCGTTCTCGTTGGACTTGGTTCGTCGCTCTGGCGTTGGCTTTTCCGTGTGCTTGTTTCGCGTGCTTGTGGGATGAAGACACGCTCGAGATGGAGCGGCAACAGTACCCCGAAGTGCACGAACTGATCGCGGGGCATTTTGTGCGGCATAGCGATGCCTACTATCAGTGGCGCATCGGTGACCGGACCACCAAGTCGGTCGATCAACGCACGCCTGACGACTACAACGACATCGCCGTCGCCTACGATAAACTGGGCCAGCACGACAAAGCGATTGAAACGATTCGCGAGAAGATGGACCGTTGGCCTGACGAAAACCTCTACGAGTCGCAGGCCAATCTGGGCACGTTCCTCATTCACTCGGGCAAGTTCGACGACGGTCTGGTCCACATTCAACGGGCGATCGAAATCAACCCCGACGCCCACTTCGGCCGCGAGATCTACCAGCAGTTGTTGGTTCAGTATGTCATCGAGCGACGTGCCGCCGGGGCCCAGCTTCCCCTTAACCCTGACCAAGAGAAAGCCGGAACCGGCGAGTACAAGCCGCGTGTCGCAGGTTTCGCAGCCTATGTGAAGCAGCACCGTGGCGACGACGCGATGGATGGTGTCGAGGCCGAGTACGCCAGGGCACTTAAAGGGACGCTCGGCATGGTACGCTTCGGCAACCACGACTCGCCCATCTTGATGGAAGCCGTCGGCGATCTGCTCTCGGCCACGCAGCCGGCCAACTTGCTTGCCGCTCGGGCCTACCTACGGGCAGCGCAGGAAAGCGAAGATGCCGAGGCCCGCTCGAACTATCGCTTGAAGGCCGCCAACGCCGTTGCCAGTCAGAAGCATCCCCTCCACGGCAAAAAGATCGCCTCCGTCGAAGCGGCCTTGAACGATGAACTCGCCCAGGCCGACATCCTGGCGACCCAGATCGCTGCCGACGAAGCCACTTGGATCGCCAACGGTGACCGGGTCGACGAGAAGTTCAGCGAGAAGTACTACGGCAGTCCGAAGCTCGACATCGACCAGTCGCAAGACAAAGCAGGGGCTTTGGCCAGCTCGCCATCTTATGAGACCTTCGAAACGAGCGACTACGATTCGGAAACGATCGCGCCACCTGGTGCAGGGTCCGTTGACTTAGCCATGCTCGTAATCGTGGGCATGGTCATCCTGGGCGGAGTCTTCGCTTTCGTGACCCTCAGCCGAAGTCGTGGCTAGGGACGCCGTGAAAAAACTACATCCAGTCGGTACCGAATGATTGCGAGTAGGTAATCGCCATACTGATTACAATGGCCAGAATGGTGAGAACCGCCGGGCTAAAGACTCCCAGCCAATGATATAGGTCGCGGCTACTCGCTCGCGGTCGATCGACGACAAATTCGACAATCACGAGCGCGAATAAAGCGACTGCTAACACCATCGCCCCCAGCGACGCGGTCACCGTAAAGAATGTCGCGGTCGTACCCAACACCATGGTCTCGTTGTAACTCGCCATCGGAAACTGCAGGATTGCCACGAGACTAAAGAACAACATTGCCCAGGCATAGGCTTTCCAACGCAGCGGCTCGGTGGTCGTCAGGACGATGGGTAACAGCATGACGATCGCCAGTCCGTTGTAGATCAACGTTTCGGCGTAATACCACGCGCTAAACGATCCTGTTCCGATCTGAAAGTCTTCGCTGTTGTTCCATATCTCGGCCCCGAACTGGCCAGCCAGTCGAGCGACAATCAGCAGCAAAAACCAATGCCCCGGTGCCAGCCTCGAAAATTTTCGCTGTAGAAGAGAGTCAACGAAAATACCAACTCCCATGCCGGCCAAAACGCCTTGGCAAACTTCTAGCATTGCAATTAGGGCGGTCATCGGCGCAAGGGAAGGGACCGACCGAGTCGCGAACAAGTGCACGCCGGTAATCAATAACCCTAGAAACCCGCCGCAGAGAACCAGCACCGTGTGCACACGAAATGGTTGATCCACGACCGGTACCGCCGCAGCTTCCGCACGGGGAGCGGCATATGGGTTGAACGGGGATTGCGGCAATTGGCCGGTGGGTTCTTTGATCATCAGAGACTTCGGCAGGCGCTTATCGGGGGGCAATGACCACTCTAACACAATCATTTCCGCAAATCGAAGGTCTTTTGCTCGATGTTTCTCGGCACCAGGGGGGCTGCCTGGTCTGTCGCAGAAATCCCTGGCAAACAGCCCCTTGCCACCGCGGACCCCCTAGCCGAAAATGAACCTCTTGTGCTGGGGCTTTCTCTACGAAAGTAGGGTTTGCGTGTGCCTAGTTCGGCCCCTCACCCTAACCCTCTCTCCTTCAGGGGCGAGGTGACCAGATTTGGGGCGGTTGTCTTTCCTGTTTGTTTGTCCATTCGCTTGCGAGCATCAAAAATGCCTAGCTGTGTTCTTGCTTATTCTGGGGGTCTCGATACTTCGGTCATTTTGGGGTGGCTGCAAGACGAAGGGTACGATGTGCACGCGGTGTACGTCGATTTGGGGCAACCCTGCGAGGACCGCGAGGCTATCCTGCAGAAGGCCAAGGACGGCGGGGCCGTCTCTTCCCGCATTGTCGACGGCCGCGAAGAGATGTGCCGCGACTTTGCTTTCCCCGTCCTGCAGTGGCAAGCCAAGTACGAATCGATCTACCTGCTGGGCACCTCGATCGCTCGCCCGCTGATCTCGAAGCTGTGTCTGCAGGTCGCCAAAGAAGTTGGGGCCGACGCCTACGCGCACGGGGCCACCGGTAAAGGCAACGACCAGTGCCGCTTCCAGTTGGCCGCCGAAGCGCTCGACCCAACCGTTCAGGTGATCGCTCCGTGGCGGATCGAAAAGTTCCGTAAGGCCTTCCCAGGTCGAACCGAGCTGATCGCTTACTGCAACGAAAAGAACATCCCCGTCAAAGCCTCGACCGCCAAGCCATACAGCAGCGACGAGAACTGCCTGCACATCAGCTACGAAGCCGGCGAGCTGGAAGACCTGACCGTCAACGGCGTCGAGCTGGTCGACTTCGGCATGACCGTCAGCCCGCAAGAGGCCCCCGACAAGCCCGAGAGCGTGACCATCAAGGTCGAAAAGGGCGTGCCTACCCACGTCAACGGGAAGAAGTGCACGGCCCTGGAAGTGGTGACCGAGCTGAACGAAATCGGCGGTCGTAACGGCATTGGCCGCATCGACATGGTCGAAAACCGCTTCGTCGGCATGAAGAGCCGCGGCGTGTACGAAGCCCCCGGCATGACCATCCTGTACGATGCCCTGCTGAACGTCGAACAGCTGACCTTGGACCGTGACCTGATTCACCTACGCGACCAGCTGAAGCCTATCGTGGCCGAAGACGTTTACAACGGCTTCTGGTACAACGCCAAGCTCGATGCCTTGCTGGCCTTCAACGAGAACGCCATGCAGAAGTGCACCGGCGAAGTCACGCTGCAGCTCTACAAAGGCAACATCATCGTCACCAGCCGCAGCAGCGAGTTCAGCCTCTACGACGAAGGCATCGCCACCATGGAAGGCGGCGGCAGCTACAACCAAGACGACGCCGAAGGCTTCCTACGAATCCAAGGCCTACCGAGCCGCGTGCAAGGAAGAGTCACGCCACGGGCGTACTAATCGCCTGGCGATTTTCAAAGATGAAATTCTAATTGGAAGGTTACCGCCTCTAAGTCGGTAACCTTTTTTTGCTTTGGTGGTGGATGTGAATACTCTGTTACTGTTCCACACTGAAAAGCTCCTCTTATCGCAAAAACCGATTTTTTGGCTGATCGGCGTTTTCAAATTCAATTCTTAATTTTACTCTCAATCCATTTGCGTCACTAAGACGGAGGGGCGTTTCAAAGTCTCGATTAAATAGAAGTTGTTCATGACGAACAAAATACATTGAACAAATCTCTTTCAAGTATCCCAGCTGTTTGGCGCAGATCAGCCCCATCAAAATCGGTTTTGTATTCGTTCCCGATATTTCAGTGGATTTTAGTGAGGAAATGATATTCGATGAACGCTTTAGGGAATCGAGGGCGTCGTTACAGCCTGTTGTCATATTGTCGCTAACAGCAACCGTCGTACTTTTAAATACCTTTTCACATATTTCTTTTCCGAGCTCTAAATTAAACGATGATGATGGCCGTGAAATGGCATGCCATGATCTGCTCATTTGTACAACGAGTGCTGACAGGACTCGTAATGCATCAGCGGTAGAAATGCGATCTTCGGGTCGATTTAGAGGTAAGTAGGTTGGTTGCCCATTCTTGGCATGGAATAGAGAGCACCGAGTTTTTTTATAAATGATCTCAATGATTTCACCGACGGGGTCCGCGCAGTTTCTCGGTGTAAGGTTAACGAGGTTAAGTATGGTGGACTCATTTTCAAGTGCTCGTCTCAACCAACTTGCTTCACTTTCCCCAGAGCATTTAGGGGATTTAGTCGACAACAAGCTTTCCAGGGCGAGAAACATATTTCGGTATGCGTCAAACAGGTCGTCGGAAATTTGTGATTGCCTGAAATACCGAAATCCGACGTGATATTTTGGTAAGGGCTTTTCTGGTATTTCGATCTCACGACATTGCGAATTTGGTACTAGATCGCCATGGGCTCGGCCTCGCATTGGGAATACGAGGCTGTCGTTGTATTCAACCTCAAGTGGATTATCGGGGTAGCCCCAAGCAAAGTACTCTTCGTCCGTTCCCATGGTTCCAAAGCTCCCCTTTCCGAGAATGCAAAGCATGTCGAAAGCTTCCTCCAAGTGCGTCCGAATGTAATGAATCGAGTCAGCATTCGACAATAATCCTGGAGATTGAATCACCGCAAAGGGAGTGCTTGGTGCGAGCAAGATTCGATGGTCTGAATAGGAAAAATCGATTGATTCTTTTGAAGGTCTTATTAAGCGAAAAGCGGCACCACCTTTGAAACGCCCGTTAAGTGAAAAGTCAATTGAACCAATCGAGGTCATCACAATTCTCTTGCGAATTAAGGTTTCAGCCAGTCTCAACTGAAGCGTTTTAAGCAATTTGAGAGCTCGACACTACGAATTTCCAAGAGGTTCATACGGAAAATTCTAATTCTTTTCTGTCAGTTGAACGGTAACGCCGCTTTGCCACGGCTGCCCTCAGTAGTGCGAATGTCTAACACGCTCACATCCATTTACCACCCACTCTCGACTGGACGGTCTGTTTTGAAATTGTCAGCAGCCGTTCTTCGTAGGACATCGCGCGTGCCGCGGGTCGTGAAGCGGGTACCAGACGTCTGACCCGCGGCACGCGGGCCCTACAATTGCTGTCTGCAATAAAAAAGGCTACCAAGCAGTGAAGCTTGGTAGCCTTGGGTTGATTTCAGCGTTCTCAGCCGAGGTCTGGGACGCTCGGTGAATTTGCTTTCTTAGAAGGGCGCGGGCACGCCGATTAGTTCTCCCATCGGGCTCAGGTCCTTGCGGCGGAAGCCTCGGTAGTTTGGCGAGTACCGTTTGGCGCGGAAGACCATGTTGGCGCCAGCTCCACCGAAACCGGCTGGTGGAATCGGTTCGTCGAATGCCAGGACGATATCGTCGTTGGCTTTGGTGCCTGGGTCGGTCGGGCTTGTGTTGGCAACGGGGCAAACGTACTTCCATACGACCGTTCCCTCCATGGTGACTTCCAACATCGTACCGGTCGTTCCGGCGGTGATCAGCGTATTGCCGGTCGGTAGTCGCTGGGCCGAGCTTAAGAAAGGTGAAACCGAATCCGAAGAACCATGCTCCCAAACGGCATCGCCTGGTTCAAAAGGCTGACCGTACGCTGGTTGAACGTACGAACCGTTGCGTCGAATCGGAGGCGCGATTTCCTGCACGAGCGATCCGCCAGGGAAGCCGTTGTTGAAGAAGAGAATATTCCCAACGCCGACGTTCCGAGGTAGTCGATAACCATAAAGATCATTTCGCTTGATCCAGTTCACGCCATGCTGACCAAAACTGGTTCGCAGGTCACTCGCATCGGGACCAAGGTAGGTTGCCGGATCGCCCCATCGATAAAGCAAGTCGCCGGGGCGTCCGTAAAACTGGTCGACGAACTGTTCGGCATAATCCCCGAGTTGCCAGGCAAAAAGTCGCTTGAGCCACTCGTAAATGAATAGCTGCTGGTAGCCATACTTTTCGATAATCCAAATTTCGCTGTCGGCACTTAAGAGCAACTGATTGAGCTGGTAGTCGTAGTCCACCGCATTAATTCGCGGTGCTCCGATCTGCCGGCAACTAACGCGCTTTTCTTATCGGAAACAACAGGCTGTTGAAGATACTAGGGTTGCAACGCAATACGGCGTGGTCTCACAAAAATTTCTAAGTGACTCATTCTGCCCATAATTTCCAGGAATGCGAGGTTTTCGGGGCTAAACGCTGCGTTCGCGGTTGGGTATTTCGCCCTGTTTCGCTCCACACAAAAAAAATTTTCCGCGAGCACTATACATAGTACACAGCAGGCTGATATACCTAGGGTTCGCCTGGGGACTCTTCCCCAATCCAGTTACCAAAGTCTTGTAACTGAGAGCCATGCCCACACTGATGTGAGCAGCACACCCTCGATCTAACCCAACTAGGATTACTATGTCATTAGCCAACGCACACACCGATTCCCAAGGCCAGCTCTCGCGAGCCGGTACGCCGGGGATCCGTGTGCGCGCTGACAAAAACTTCCTATGCACGGCTTGCGGCGAAACGGTAGAGATACCGGCCGAGGTCGTGGGGAAGATGGTTGTCGTGCCGGAACCGGTCGAGCAGATCTTGGCCGAAGATCCTTCGCCTGCGGCTACGCCTGTCCTGACAGGCCCGCCGCGCCCCCAACGCCTAAAGCAACCCAAACAGGACCGACCCGCCGAAAGAAGAATCGACGGGCTCAAGGTCCCTGCTGCCGCTGAAATGGAACGCGCCTTGGCGTGGGTCTCGTTTCACCTCAAGCTACTCGGCTTGCAAGGCACCGAAGTGAATCGGCTGAAGAAGCGGTTCAAAAAACGCCGGCTGCAACAGCCGCAAGCTCACCGGGGCGCCCATTGGAGCGAAGGTCATCCCGGCAGCAAGAAGCGCCAATCCGTTCCGCCGGTACCGCGTCCGGGTCGACATGCGAAGAAGGCACCTGTGCGAAAACGGAATGCTCTTCCGATTCGCGCCCTCGCCGGCCAGCGCATGACACCCACCGTGAAGCCGGTTCGCTCGAAGGTGCCAGGTGCTGCGCCCACGATTCGCAATCGCTATCGACGGCGTCGTGGGAAAAGCAGCAAGGGGCGCGGGCCTCCTTGAGCTGTCCCCTCTCCCTTGAAGGGAGAGGGATTGCTGAGTAAGTGTCGATTAACAATTAAAGAAGTATTTGATTGGGGCACCCCTGCGCGTTGTCGAGCCAAGGTGCCACCGTCATCGTGCACGCATGCGCATTACTTTCTGCGGATCGCTCTGATAGGTTCGAATCCTTTTCAATTACCCAAAGCGTCCTTTCACGAAGCGAAATTGGGCGATTTCAGTCCAAGATTCGGTAGTTTGCGACGAATTACTTACTAAGGGACCCGTATGCGCGGAGCGTTTCCAGGGGGAAATCTCTGGACATTCGCACTGCGCCGTCTACGATTCCAAGAACATGGAGAATCTTGAATATGAGTACTGAAGCCTACCAACGGCTGCATGAATATGCCCAAAAGGCGTCGCCGGAAGACGTTCAAAAGATTCGCGAGAAGCTCGGCAGCATGAATCGCGGGCCCATCAAAAAGATCTGGGACGACGTGAAGTCCCTGTGGCAGATGGTTACCGACCCCAGCGCCAGTTGGACGTCGAAAGCGATCGCGATCGGGGCCGTGCTGTACTTGGTCTCGCCGCTCGACGGCATACCGGACTTGCTTCCGCTGGTCGGTCTGACCGACGATGCGGCAGTGATTATGGCGGCCGTCGCCACGCTCGCTTTTGAACTCAAGAAGTACCGCGACACCAAACAGTCCAAGACAGTCGACGGGAAAAAGAGTCGCGCCGGGGCGGCTGCTTCATAATCTGTGGCTTGGCAGCCGGAATAAAATTTGCTCTTCTGGGCGGGTAGCTTGACGCGATACGAACCACCGCCAAGGAGAAACAGCGATGATCATCGATTGCCATACGCATCTGAATAACTATCACGAGGATCGCGTTCGCTCGATCACCGATTGCCTGGACAATCTTCAGGAAGAGATGTCGGCCAATAGTGTCGACTACGCGTTGGTTCTCAGTTCTTACAAAATCACGCCCCATCGGCCGGCCACCAAGGATGTCGTTGAAGCGACTCGCGACCTGGACAACGTGGCCGTCGTCGCCGGTATCAGCTATCTGCATTACAAGGAACGCGATCTTCGCGAGATCGCCGATTTCCTTGCCAACGGCCTGGTGAAAGGGCTGAAGCTCTATCCCGGGTACGAGCCCTTTTATCCGCACGATCGCCGTCTGCAGGTCATCTACGATCTGGCGATTGAGTTCGACGTGCCGGTGATGATCCATAGCGGCGACACGTACAGCCCGACCGGCCGCGTGCGTTATTCGCACCCGCTGCATATCGACGACGTGGCGGTCGATTTTCCCGACTTGAAGTTAGTGATCTGTCACGTAGGCAATCCGTGGATTCGCGATTGCATGGAAGTCGTTTACAAAAACGAAAACGCCCACGCCGACATCAGCGGGCTAGTGCTGGGCGACTTCGAGGACCGCTTCGAACAGTTCATGCTGCAAGAGATCCGTGAAATGATCCTCTACGCAGGCGAACCGAAGTACCTGCTTTATGGCACCGACTGGCCCATCTGCGGCATGAAGAGCTACCTGAAATTCATCCGCGGACTGGGGCTACCCGAAAAGAGCTTAGAGTTAATCCTCTGGCAAAACGCAGCCCGACTCTTCAAGCTGCAGGTGCAGGACGGTAAGGTCGTAAACTGACCGACGGCTTTCGTCGTTCGCCCTCCTAATCCCTCTTCCGGCTATGGTCCTAGCGATCTACCAGCGAAAGATAATCGTGCCACTGCACGCCATCGGGCAGGGATCGCGCTGCGGCGAATTCTAAATGCACGATTCGGCGATGCGCTGTGGTTCCTTCTTTCGACATACTGCTGGCATGGGAAAGCAGCGGCCGCATGGCCAGCACATCGCCGGGTTGGGCGCTGAGGACGACGGCCGGATGTTCCTTCGCGACATCCAAAAGGTGCGAGCCTGGGATGACCGACAACGGGCCGTTTTCAAAGGTCATTGCGTCGAGATGAATGCGCAGCGTGAGCATGCTGGCCAGCAGCGTTTCCGAGGCCTCGAGATGGGCGATGCCTGCTTTCCGCGTGGGGTTATCGAAGTGGCGGCTGGGGATTGTGTTGTCTTGCACCGCAATCGTACGGTCGCGATGCCAGGGCAGCGACCAAGTGCGATCCGGCGGCTTGTCGAAGAACAGCCCCCGCACCAGACCGACCTCGTCGCCTAGCACGCTCTGCAAATTTTCCAAAAGCAGTGGCGTACGGGCCACGTCGACCAGCCAAGGGGCTGCCGCCAGCAGATTGCGAGAACCATAGACACGCCCGCGGCTCTTAAGCACCGTCGGGCCGGGGTGGGCTTCGAGTTCAGCGATCAGTCGCGTGCCGAGCGTCTGCATTTGTCCCGGGGAGAAAACGCCCGGCAGCATCGCGTAGCCAGCTTCCTCAAGAGATTTGTTAAGGCCTGACATGACGCGCCGCGAAGTTGGGGTGATCGATGGAGCGTTCTATTGTAAATAATTGACACCTTTGAATCGATCCGATATTTTTTGAGCACTTCGCACTTAAGCGTGCCTGTGGTCTAACCCAAACGTGAGACGTTGAAATGAGTCAACTGCAAGAGAATCCGTTTTCGTCGCCGACCTTCGATGCTCAGGCTATGCCCGAGGTAAAGCCAGGAACGCCGACCCCAGCTCGCAAAATGCTGCGATTTGCTAATTTCTTTATCGACAGCATCATCCTGAATATTATGACCTTCGGGGTAGGGATCGTGATTGGTGTCATGCTGGTTTCGTCCGGCCACGAAATCGACGCCCAGGGAAATTTTGTGGACCTTCCCCTCTGGGTCAATCTCGCGATCAACTTCGTGCATATTCCGATCACGCTCGTTTATTACATTATGCTTGAGGCCACCCTGGGCCGGACGTTGGGTAAGCTGATTACCGGTACACGAGTGGTCAACGCCGAAGGTGGTGAAGCGACGATGGGTCAGGTCGTGGGCCGATCGTTTGCCCGGTTTATTCCATTCGAGGTCTTCTCGTTCCTCGGTCAAACGGGGCGAGGCTGGCACGATTCGCTCAGCAAAACCTACGTGGTGAAGACCTAGGATTCGCTTGTGTCCTATGGTCCTATGGCCACCGCCACCTGGGGAAATGATTTTCTGAGCCAAAATGAGCGTGCCTGCCAGATAGAATTTACTCCACCGAGCACTCGCTCAGGAAGGATTCGACGCGCTCGTGAATCAGTTCGATTAGTTTGGGGTCCATGAATTGATACTTGTCAGGTATTTCCAAAACATGCACCGGTCGCTGGTTTAAGTCGCTGCGGTAGAGAGAACGCAGCTTGTCCAGGTGTTCGTATTCCATGACGAAGATCATGTCGGCCCAGTGTAGATCGCTCGGCGAGATCCGTCGCGCGGCCTTGGGGCTAAGGCCGCGCGAGCGAACCGCGAGTCGCGGATCGTTGCAATAGACCCGCTCTGCCGTTGGGCTTCGCCAAAGGTTCTTCGAGCAAATAAACAAGACATTCGTCGGGGGCATCGTGCTCAGTTCCTAGTGCGGTTTTTCTATCGCCGGGGTGGAGGGCCGAAGCCGGGTCGACCAGGGCCGCCGGGTGGTCGGCCGCCAGGAGGCCGGTTCCGTGGGCCGCGACGGAAGTCTTCCGAAGGGGTGCCGCGGAAGTTACGCGGAATCACCGGCCAATGGTTGGTCAGGTAATAGGCATACGTCCCATCTGGATAGTCCGGCGTGACGGCAAAGCGGCCGTTGCATTCGTCCAGATCACCCAGGCCTTCGACGAATTCGTAGTCCTGAATGAAGGTGCCGTCGTATTTACCGCCTGGCTGGTTGTCGGCGCTGGGGCGTTTTCCTTCCTTCAAGCGGTAGGACGTTTCCAGTTCGACAATTTCACTTTCCGGATTGTTCGCATCCTGAAAGCCATACAACGCATAAATCGGGAAACCATCGGCTGCCCAGCCAATAATCGGCGAGTGCTTGCCGCGCTGCACGTTCAAGCTTTTCAGCAAATCGCTGGGTAGGCCGTGGTAGTGATAAGCACCGGTCGGCTGCACATGGGCATGGTTGGCATCCATTCCCAGCGGAACAGCTCCTGAAAGGGCTTCGTATTGCCAGCCACCACGTGGGTTGCCCTGGTACCATTCGGCTGCACCCGGATCGAAAGGAACTCCGTTGACCCCGATACCAAAGTCTTGCATCGGCAGTGGTGTGATGCGGTCGGCAGGCTTCGGGTTGGCCGGCAATTTAAAAACGTATTGTTGCTGCGTGATTCCGTTGGGATTGCCCCGATTCGGAAACGAACCGGTCTGGTGGTCCGGGATGCCATTGGCCCGAATGATACGTTGATCGCCGACCACTTCGATCGAAACTTGATTGTCACCCGGGGGCTGACTGTTGGCTGGAATCAGCCGTAATGCTCTCGCTTGATTCACCAGGTGCTGACGCATGCGAGGCGCCAGTTGCGCGAGCATGGGCCCGGCCCCGAGGATGGTTGCCAGGAGCATGATGATGACCAGGTGATATTTGCGCGTCATGAGAAAGTTTCCGTAGATCTAGCACTACTGGTTTGACAGTATATCGGTTGTTAAACCGCACAGCGAGAGAATTGTTCCGCTCAATTGGGTAGAAAATCTTAGAAAGTCATTCTAAGATCGGCGTCAGCCTTTTCGATTGCATCTTCGTTTTACCTGCCCATTCAGGAACCTGCCATGCTGTCTTCCCGCTGCGAGTTGGCGACTTTGGTTGCCGTTGCGATGTTACTAACCACTTCCATGCTACATGCTGAAGATGGCCAGAAGGTCATCAAGGATATTGAGTTCGCCCAAGTCGATGGTCATAGCTTGAAGCTTGATCTTTATTTGCCGCAAGAAAAAAACGCCCCCATGGTGGTGTGGATTCATGGTGGCGGTTGGCATGCCGGTAGTAAAGATGGTTGCCGAGTTGAGTGGCTTACCAAGCATGGCATCGCGGTGGCGAGCATCTCGTATCGCTTGACCGACAAGGCCACGTTTCCGGCTCAGATTCACGACTGCAAAGGGGCTATCCGCTGGCTTCGAGCCAACGCCGATAAGTATGGCTACTCGGCTGACAAGTTCGGCGTTGCTGGCTCGAGCGCCGGTGGTCACTTGGCCGCGCTCGTGGGAACCTCTGGCGATGTGAAGGCGCTTGAGGGTGACGTGGGCGGCAACCTCGATCAGTCCTCACGCGTTAGCGCCGTGGTCGATTACTATGGGGCGACCGACTTTATCCTTCGCTCGAAAACGCAGCCGCATCGCGCGAACAAGAAGGGCTCGGTCGTCTATAAACTGCTCGGAGGCGGGGCCGATCAAAAGGTCGACCTGGCCCGGCAAGCATCGGCCGCGTTTCACGTGACCGAAGACGACCCGCCGTTTTTGGTCATTCACGGCGACAAAGATAATACGGTTCTGCTCGATCAATCCGAGCGAATTCAAAAGGTTTACGGCGAGGCCGGCTTACCTCTAGAGTTGATCGTGATCGAAGGAGGCAAGCACGGCGGTTCCGAGTTTTACAAGGGCCCGCGTCGCAAACGCGTCATCGAGTTCTTGACGCAGCACCTGCAAGACTCGGACGGTTAGTCGTCCTTCGCGTGTTTATTGATAAACTTCGTCATCAACAACACCCCAGGCACAACCATGTTGCCGTGGGTGAAGCCTTGCAGTTCATACAGTTCGACATTGGGGTGCTTGGCCGACTTGAGCATTTTGAAGAGCAGGGCGTTTTCTTCGTAGCGAAAAGGAAACTCCAGGTCGCGGTCGCCGGTGGTGAGCAATAGCGGCGGGGTGTCGTTGTGAACGTGGTACAGCGGGGCCAGATCGTCGGAGACGCCCGTCTCGCGGCCGATGCCTCGCTCTTTGCGGATGGTGAAGTGAGTCAGCGTTTGTCCGCTGTGGGGGATGGCTCCGGCCAGATCATTCGGGGCGAGCCCATGCGGCTTGAGCCAACGGTCGTCAAGCACAAGCATGCTGGTCAGGTAGCCACCGGCCGAGTGACCACTGATAAAGATTTTGTTCGGATCGCCGCCGTACTTTTGGATGTTTGCAAAAGTCCACGCGACGGCAGCGGCTGCATCTTCCAGATAGACCGGTGCACTGACGTGGGGGCTATGGCGATAGTTGGCCGAGACCACCGCATAGCCGTTATCGAGAAGATATTCTGGGATCTTCTTGTCGCCGTTTTCTAGTCCGCCACCATGAAACCAAACGACGGTGGCAAAGCCTTTTTCCTCAGGCGTGTGAACATCGAGACGGCACTGCTTTTTCGCGTAGTCGTCGAGGTCGGCTCCCTGAAGATAGAGGATGTCGGTTTCCAGATTCGAGGGTGCCGAGTCTTCGCCATGCAGCAGCGTCGGGATGGCCAGAAACAAGAGAGCGAGAAGCAGGGGTGGGCGAATCATGGTGATGTCATTCAACAAAGGAAGGAGGCCGTAGAAATGGGGAGTGAGTTTATCGTAGCACAAGCCGGTCGAGGGTGCTAAAGCTGGCTGTAGGGAATGCTGTAGGTGTCTCCCTGATCCATGTCGCCCGTTTTCAGGCCTTTGTAAAACCACTTGGCCCGCTGCTTGGAACTGCCATGGGTGAAGGACTCGGGCACGACGTACCCGCGTGATTGCATTTGCAGGCGGTCGTCGCCAATGGCGGTCGCCGCGTTCATGGCTTCTTCGATATCCCCTTCTTCAAGGATGTTCCAGTTTTGCTGAGCATGATGGGCCCAGACACCGGCGTAAAAGTCGGCTTGAAGTTCTTGCCGGACGGAAAGCTCGTTGGCTTCCTCTTTGCCAACCTGGGTGCGTTTGCGATGGATTTCTTCGCTCACGCCTAACAGGTTTTGCACGTGATGTCCGACTTCGTGAGCGATCACATAGGCCTGGGCGAAGTCCCCTTCGGCGCCCAGGTTGTTGTCCATCTCGTCGAAGAAGCTGAGGTCGATGTACACCTTCTGGTCTAAGGGGCAATAGAAGGGCCCAGTCGCCGCTTGTTGAAACCCGCACGCCGACTGGACGGTCTCGCGGAACAGGACAAGCTTGGGGTCGCGGTATTGTTTGCCGATTTGTTGAAACTGCTGGCCCCACACGTCTTCGGTATCGGCCAGCACGACAGAAACGAACTGGGCTCGCTGATCGTCGGCCGGATTGACCTGTGCCGGAGCACCTCCTCCGCCGCCCGGCTGCTGAACGGCCAGCCCGCGAAGAATGGCCATCGGGTCGCCACCCAACAGCCACACCAGCAGCATGATAAACAAGATACCCACAATGCTTCCGCCGCCGGCCATCGCGGGACCTTTCGAGGACCGTCGATCCTCAACATTGTCGCTGCCGCGCCGTCCTCGCCATCGCATACTCGATTCTCCTCAGTAATTTCACTTCAAGATGTTTCCGGTTGGCAATCCATGACTGTGCATCTGATTGTCCCTTAGCCGAGTAGCAAATGGCACACCAAAATAGAGAAAATCAGAAAGGTTCGGCGAAACGAAAACTGGTTGCCCTCCGTTTGTTAAGATGACTATTGTGGCGAAAGTGAACCGCATTCGGTACGGTGGAAACGAACAACAAGCTTGAACGGAAAGCCGCAGATCGAATTATTGCTTGGTAAGCGGTTTAACCCTTTTCCAACTACTGCGTCGCTTGTTATAAACCTATTCTCGCGGAGGTTTTCACCGCCGATGAGAAACCTGCTTTTCGACGGATATCCATTGCGATCGGACAGTCGCGGTACGCGTTTGTCCTGGGGAAGTACGCTATGAATTTATGCAAAATGATATGCGGCGAGGCGTCTGGTACCCGCTTGTGGATGCTCGCGGTTGTGTGCGGGGTCGTTTCGTTTTCTGGCTGTATGAACGACGATGACGCGCCGCGGTATCAAGTATCGGGAATGGTAACCTACGCCGGCGTGCCTGTTCCATCGGGGCTTGTGAAGTTTGAGCCGGATGTCGAAAACGGCGGCAAAGGCCCCGGTAGCTATGCACCGATCAAAGATGGAACATTCCGAACGGCCGACCGATTATGTGCCGGACCGATGAAGGTGACCATCTGCGGCTTCGATGGCATTCCTCAAGAGGTCGTCCAAGATGGCCAGGCGAAGATGAAGGAAACTCGAATCTTCGACGAGTTTCCCACGCAGATCCAAATCAAGCACGAGGACACGATCGTTGATTTCGATGTGCCTCAGCTTTAATCGATACGGGGCGTGCCAGCGTGACGCTTACGGTGCGGTGGCCTTCGCAGGGTTGAAGTTGGGTACAAAGTTGTTCCAGTTATTGAAGTCCCACAGGCACAGACGTCCTTGTTCTTTAGCGAATATGTCGCTACCCCCTGCGTAGATCCACTTGATAGGGGTGCCTGATCGGACGTATGACTTTTTTGCGACGATCTCGCCGATATAGCATCGCGATGCCGGATCGTTTTGGTTTTCGCCATACCAGATACGTTCTACGGTGCCGCACTGCTGCTTGGGTGGACGAAAATTACCCTGCACCACATCCACGACGCCGGGGCTAACAGAGGTCACAACCTGGACGTGTCCTCCCCCTGGGTACAGGATGATCAGGTCGCCTGGCTTGGCCAATCTTAAACTGGCGACGGAGTTTCCCTTTTGGGCTCCTTTTACCATCGCAACCGTATTGTAGGTCAGCAGGTCGCTCGCCCCGGTCGAAGGAAGCACCGCATCCAGGTATGCGGATTTGGAACTGTACTTCGCAGGATCAAGTCCCTGCGAGTTGGCATTGTTTCCGAAGAACACCGGCAGCCCGTTTTGCTCGGCGAAGTCGACCACCATACGGATCGAAAGGTCCTCGCAGGTCGAACGCAATTTGCCTGCCCGCTTGGGGCCGTTGGTTTTGGCGTAGTTTCGGTAGGACTGAATCGCGGTTGCAGTCCACGCGTTATTGACTGTCCAGGCCGGCATGTCGGGTTCCTCTCCGATAAGATGGGCACGATTAGAAAAGTGAAGAGTGCCGAGCGTAGCTTGGCGTCTTCCTGATTAACGGCCCATCCCAGAGATGGTTGCCACCCTTTTTAGAAATTGCCCGTTTAAGGCCGATCGCCAGACTTTCAAACGATGGCTCGGAGGTTCTTCTCCCACGTGGCCCAAGGCGCGAACGGGTTATTCCAATTCAGATTTCGCGCGGCGCTGCTGCTTACGGTATTGGCTTGGCGTCACATTCAGTTCGTCACGTAGCAGCTTATTCAGATAGGAATAATGGCTGTAGCCGACCATCGCCGCGATTCGCTGCGTGGAAAGGTTCGTCGACTCGAGCAATTGCTTTACCCGCTCCAGGCGGACCTCGCGGATGACCTCTCCCATCGAGCGGCCGATCTGCTTTTTGAATTCGATTTCCAGCGTACGGATCGGGATGCGTACGGCGCTTGAAACGTCCTTCAGGCGAATGCCGTCGCAGGCATGCTCGCGAATGTAGTTCACTGCCCGATCGATATCGGTCACCGCAGCACGCTTCCAGCCGGTGGTCGAACGTCTGGCCGAGACCTGCTCGGCCGGAATCTCGAAGACCGTTTCCTTGGGCGTGTTGCCTAAAATCATCGAGTGCAGCAGAGACGCACAGCGGTAACCAATTTCGACACCCGGCGTGTGCACGCTGGAAAGAGGCGGATCGGCCATGCGGGCCCGTTCCGAGTCGCCCACACCCAGCACGCCAATTTCATCCGGAATCGAGAGTCCCATCTCGGTCGCAACCTTGGCGACAAACTCGGCCAAGACATCATTCAAAGTAACCACGGCCAGCGGTCTAGGAGACTTCTCGAGCAGTTGCTGAATCTTCTCGACGGTCGACTCCGAAATATCGCTTTCTTCCTCGACCGAATCGACCGGGATTTCCTTAAGGGCCAGGGACTTCAGCTTGATGCCACGCTTGGTGAGTTCGTCCGACAATCCGTCACGACGCCGCTTCGATCCGTCCGACTTTTGGTACCCAATGAATGCGATATGCTCGAAGCCTGCTTCGGTGAGATGGGCAGCGGCAAGACGGCCGACCGAATGAACATCGGTGTAGACAGAAACGAAGCCAGAATCAATCAGGTCGCCACTGGCCATAACGACCGGTACTTTTCCTCGCTTGAGCCAGGTGGTGATGCCTGGGTTTCTGCCAGCGGAAACGATTGCTCCGTCCACCTTGCCGGCCCACGGAGGGTTGCCAACCAGGTTGGGGTCGTTGCTCGAGAAACGGAAGTCGCGAACTTGGATGTTCGGAAACTCTTCGATGTAGTTCAGCAGGCCTTGCAGCACGCGACGGGAATGCTCGGTCCAAGAGGCGGAATGGATCCCGATCGTTATTTTTTCACTCATATGCATCTATGCGTCCAAAATGTCAGGTTGAGCCGTCAATCGGGAGAGGACGTCGGCGTGCGCGATCTTGTATGGATTATTGCGCAAAATGTTACGTTCAAATGACCCGTCTTGCAAGCCATGAACTTACGACAATCAGGGGGATTGAAGGAAATTTTGAGAAAGAAAAGGCTCTCTTGTAGTCGCAATTAACCCATTTTGCGTCATGGTTTTAATACAGGTATTACTGGGTACTTGACCCCATGTGTCCCATTGTGCGAATTCTGGTATGGGGCCAGTGAAAGAATTCCTTATCCGGTTGAAAGTTTTTTTCGATCGTCGATTTGCAGCGAGAGTTTTCGCGCAAGAGAATGGGTGGGCTGCGAGAAAATTGGAAATGTCCCGCGATTTCGAGACATGTTTCGCACGGATCGGCTGTTTATTAGTGAGCCGGATCCTCCCTCTTTTCCGCTCACTGCCCGGCCTATCCCGAGTCCCTCCTGCAACTGCTTTTCGAGTACCGAGCTTATGATGCGATCGACCCTGCTTGCTGCGCTGCTGCTGTGTGTAGTTCAAATGACTGGCCTTCCTCTGCATGCCCAAGAGAAGAGCCCGCCGAACATTTTGATTCTGTATGCCGACGACCTCGGCTACGGCGATCTCTCGTGCTACAACCCACAAGGAAAGATCCCCACGCCCAATCTCGACAAATTGGCTGCCTCGGGCACACGATTCACCGACGGGCATTCGTCTTCCGGTATTTGTACGCCCAGCCGATACGCACTGCTTACCGGGCGGCATCATTGGCGTGACTTTCATGGGATCGTCAACGCGTTTGGCAAGTCGGTCTTTAAGCCAGAGCGATTGACGATGCCGGAAATGCTCAAAGATCAAGGCTACGCGACGGCTTGCATCGGCAAGTGGCATTTGGGTTGGGACTGGGACGCTATTCGCCAAAGCAAAGGGATTCAGCCAGATAGTTTCGACTGGTCGAAGGCCATTCCAGACGGGCCACTTGCCCACGGTTTCGATCATTACTTCGGCGATACGGTCATTAACTTTCCTCCGTATGCCTGGATCGAAGACGACAAGCTGGCCCAGATCCCCGACACGATGAAAGACGAGGCGAAGTGGAAGAAGATCAAGGAAGGCAACTGGGAGTGTCGACCCGGTCCAATGGTTACCGGATGGAATCCATACGACGTGCTGCCAACCCTAACCGACCAAGGCGTCGCGTATCTTAAGTCGCGAAAGGACGAGACCGAGCCGTTCTTTTTGTACTTCGCGTTCCCTTGCCCGCATGCTCCAATCATCCCCAACGATGCCTACGACGGAAAGAGCGATGCCGGGCCATTCGGTGACTTCGTCGTCGAAACCGACGCGATGGTAGGCCGGCTGCTCGCCGCGCTCGAAGCATCGGGCCAGGCCGATAACACGATCGTCGTCTTCACCGCCGACAACGGGCCAGAGCACTACGCCTATGCTCGCGATGCGAAGTACGGTCACTGGTCGTCCGAGCCCTTCCGCGGTTTGAAGCGAGACATCTACGAAGGAGGGCATCATGTGCCGTTCATCGTGCGTTGGCCGGGGGTGACCACACCTGGAAGCGAGAGCTACGCGTTGGTTTCGCAGATCGACCTGATGGCGACGTTTGCTTCCGCGATCGGCTACAAACTGCCTGACGATGCGGCCGAAGACTCGCACGACATGCTGCCGCACCTCAAGGGAGAAGCCGCGGCCATTCGTGCGTCGCACATTCATAACACGTTCGCCAATCAATATGCGATCCGCGACGGCGATTGGCTGTTGGTCGATCACAAAACCGGCTACCGATCGAAAGGGTGGCAGGCATGGGAGCCGCGGCACAACTATCCGGGCGACGACAAACAGCCGGTCGAACTGTACGACCTGGCAAGCGACCCCGGCCAGCGAAACAATCTCGCCGCCGACCAGCCCGAGAAGGTCGAGCAGATGCAGAAGCTGTTGACCAAGATTCAAAAGCAAGGGCACTCGGCACCCCGCTTGGAGAAGTAATGCTCAGGAGTACGAACAAGACTTATCGAGTGACATGGTTCTGGCTGGCCTTCGCGCTGCTTTTGCCGCAGGGACTGTGGGCTGGAGAAAAGCCGAACATTGTGTTCATTCTGTGCGACGACCTCGGCTACGGGGACGTCCAGTGCTTGAATCCGCAGCACGGCAAGATTCCCACGCCTGGGGCCGATCAATTGGCAAAGCAAGGGATGACCTTCACCGACGCGCATAGCGGTTCGTCGGTTTGCACGCCCACCCGCTACGGTCTGCTAACGGGCCGCTACAGTTGGCGAACCAAACTACAGAAGGGGGTGGTGACCGGCTTCGCCCCTTGCTTGATCGACGAGGATCGTCCGACGGTGGCCAACTTTTTGAAAGACCACGGCTACCAAACGGCGATCATTGGCAAGTGGCATTTGAACTTTCAATATTGCGATCCTCAAACTGGCCAGCCGTACCTAGCCAAACAGTTCAAATCGCCGCCGGTGGGGACCAAAATTCCCGACGGTCCGCAGGCACGCGGGTTCGATTATTTCCATGGCTTTCACCATGCCCGCGACATGCAGACAGTTATCGAAAACGACACCGTCATCGCCCACGATCCACCGATCAACATGCTACCGCGATTGACGCGTAAGAGCGTCGAGTACATCGACCAGCATGCCAACGACGAAAAACCGTTCTTTCTGTACATCCCCCTCGGCTCGCCCCACACGCCGATCCTGCCCACTAAAGCCTGGCAGGGAAGAAGCGGCCTGGGAGATTACGGCGACTTCGTGATGGAAACCGACAACGCTGTCGTGCAGGTCACCCAAGCTCTTGATCGGAACGGCTTGACCGACAATACCCTGGTCGTCTTTACCAGCGATAACGGCTGCAGCAAAGCGGCAGGCATCCCGCAACTGGCCAAGCAGGGGCACATCGTCAGTGCCCACCTGCGTGGCTCGAAGGCCGACATCTGGGACGGCGGGCATCGTGTGCCGTTTATGGTGCGTTGGCCTGGCAAAGTGGAAGCAGGCTCGTCGAGCGATCAGTTGATTTGCTTGACCGATTGGTTCGCAACGGTGGCCGATATGATGGACGCCAAGGTTCCGCCTGGCACGTGCGAAGACAGCGTCAGCTTCTTGCCGGCGATCGCTGGCAAGCCGATCACTTCAACTCGGGCTGGCGTGGTGCATCACTCGGTCAGTGGGCACTTCGCCTATCGGCAAGGTCCCTGGAAGTTGGCCCTGGCCCGCGGTTCTGGCGGGTGGAGTTCCCCCAATGAAAAACAGGCCGGTAAAGACGCCCCCAAAGCACAGCTATACCACATGGTTGAAGACATCGGCGAGCAGCAGAACCGTTACCTGATCGAGGCGTCGGTTGCCGAGCGACTTCTACAACAGCTTCAAGCCGACATCGACCGCGGCCGCAGTACCGACGGACCGAAATCGCAAAACGACGTATCGAATATCGACCTTTGGAAGAGCGAAAAGAACTAACGTAACCTTGTCCTATTATCCCCCCGGGCTATCCATGACGCACACTTACCGAATTCTTTTGACATGTCTGCTCGCGACGCTGGGCATGACATCCTTGGCGACGGCTGCCGATCGGCCGAATGTTCTGTTCATTCTGACCGACGATCAGTCGCCGTTTGATTTCAAGTTTTACAACCAAGACTCGAAGCTCGATACGCCGGTGATCGATCAACTTGCGGCCGACGGCATGGTCTTCGACGGGGCGTATCACATGGGGGCGTGGTCGGGTGCCGTGTGCACGCCGTCGCGACACATGATTATGAGCGGCCGGACTGTCTGGCATATTCCCAGTCGTTTGAATCGCAATCGAAACCCAAACGAAGGAGACACGGCACTCGTTCCCCAGAACCTGCCTGACTTCACGATGGGGGCCGTGTTTAACCGTGCCGGGTACGACACCATGCGAACCTGCAAGAAGGGAAACAGCTACGCCGCGGCCAACAAGCAGTTCACCGTCGTGAAAGATGCTTCCAAGCGTGGCGGGACGGATGAGTCTGGAAGTGCCTGGCACGGAAAGCAGGTGCTCGATTACTTGAACGAGCGCGAGAAGACCAAGGACGAAGATCCGTTTTTGATTTACTTCGGTTTCTCGCACCCACACGATACGCGTGACGGCACACCAGAGCTTTTAGAGAAGTACGGTTCGATCAATCACACAAAGGAAACGAAGCTGCCTGAGCCCAACGACAAGCAGCCGCAAATGCCGCCGAATTGGCTGCCCAAGCATCCCTTTCAGAACAGCCACTCGAATGTCCGCGACGAAGTAGCCGTGAGCGGCGTCTGGACCAACCGCGACGAGGCGACCATTCGCAACGAACTAGGACGCGAGTTCGCGTGTAGCGAAAACATCGATATTCAGATCGGCAAGGTGCTCGACAAGTTGGAAGCGATGGGCGAACTCGAGAATACCTATATCATCTACACCGCTGACCACGGCATGGCGATCGGGCGGCATGGCTTGCAAGGGAAGCAGAACCTGTACGAGCACACCTGGCGGGTTCCGCTGGTCGTCAAAGGCCCCGGCATCGAGCCTGGAACGCGGGCCCAAGGGAACATCTACCTGTTAGACGTGCTGGCGACCATCTGCGATTTGACCGGGGTGCAGCCGCCTGAAACGAACGAAGGAACCAGCTTCAAGCCTGTGCTGACCGGCAAGAAAGATACCGTTCGTGATGTGCTGTACGGTGTGTATTGTGGTGGCGAGAAGCCCGGCATGCGGTGCGTGAAGAAAGGGGACTGGAAGCTGCTGAAGTACGACGTACCTAGCGCCGACGTGCAAGAGACGCAGCTGTTCAACCTGGCCGAGAACCCGCACGAGTTCCTGCCGCAGCACCACAATAAGAATGTGATCGCTATGACTGGGGTCACGCCTGAAAAGCATCAAACGAACCTCGCCAACGATCCGAACTTCGCTGCCCAGCGGCAGGAGATGGAGACGCTGCTGCAGGAAGAGATGAAACGCCTGGACGACCCGTTTGTGCTGTGGGATCAAGCCAAGTAGTTTTGCTGCGGATCCCCAATCTTGAAGTCGAGGCGCCTTCTTGAGCGCCTCGACGTTGCTTGCTTGGCCGTCGCTACTTAAGCGTCGGTTTCTCTTCAAGAGCGACGAAGTCTATGCCATCGCTCGGTTCGCAATCGCTGGTGAACTCTTTCGGGACGAGGCCTCTTGGCAAGCACGTTTCCAAAACACAACGACGTTGGAGCCATGCTGCGCGAAATGCGCATTAATTCGCACGAATCGAGCGATGGGCTTGGCCGACAAGCAAGTGGCCATTTTCGTGTGCGCGTTATGCGCAGAAATTGGTTCTAATTGTCGCGGTTATGGCAATTGTACTTCCCCTCTGTTGGGCTCAGATGATGCCTGGAATCAACCGTGTTGCCGGAATGCCTCATCTTAAGAACTTGGTGCAGGCAACCGGCATCGACCGTAAGTCCCATACTGATGGGGTTTTGCGAACAGTTGCTGGGGTTGTGTGTGGGCTTTGGCATACCTCGTGCAAACTCTTCTGACATTGGATCACGAGATTCTTTTCACGGGGCAAAACAATGAAGCGAACGATTCGAGAGATTAACGATCCCACTCTGTTGAGCGAACTTGCACTAGCGTGGGAACGTCTGCACCGTCGGACTCCGGGGGCGACTTTCTTTCAGACGCTCGAATGGCTGACCATCACGCTGCGATACTTTAAGCGTGAACAGAAGCTGCGGTTGTTGGTGATCAGCGAGGGGGACGAGCCGGTTGGTATTGTCCCCTTTACGGTTCGAATGGAAAAGTTTCGCTTTGGTCATCTACGCGTGTTGTCGTTTCCGCTAGATGACTGGGGCACGTTTTATGGGCCGATTGGCAAAGACCCGGTCGCCCTGATGCGGGACGCGTTAGAGTACATCCGCACTCAGCCGCGCGACTGGGATGTGATCGACTTCCGTTACCTCAGCGAACAGGCCGATCATTTTCCGGAGCTGGCGAAGGTTATCAACGACCAGCCACTGCAGTTTTTCGAGCGACCAAGAATGGAAGCTCCGATTGTGGAACTGGCCGATTCGTGGGAAGAGTTTACCAAGTCGAAGTCGAAGAACTGGCGACGCGGTATGAAGCGAGAACAAGAGCGAGCCCGACAGCACGGCAAGCTGCGATACGTTCGCTACCGCAGCGATATCGAGACCGGCAAGATCGATCCGCGGTGGGATCTGTTCGAGCAGTCGCGAGCGGTCGCTCAGCGAAGCTGGCAGTCGCAATCGCCGATCGAGGCCGCCTTTTGTAGCTCGCGGGTTCTGCCGCTGCTTCGCGACCTGCACGTCGAAGCTGCACTGAACGGGATGCTCGACATGAATCTGTTGTACTTGGACGAACGTCCGGTCGCGTTTCTTTACAACTACGTTTGCCGCGGGAACGTCTACTGCTTGCGAAGCGGCTACGATGCCAAGTGCGAAGCGAAGAGCTTGGGCACGATTCTGCTGGCCGAGTTCGTCGAAGACAGCCACAACCGAGGTGACCTGCAAATCAACTTCGGACCTGGCACGCAGGACTACAAAATGCGATTTGCGACCGAGGTGCAGCGGGCCGTGACCTTCACGCACTACAACCCCTGGGGAATGCACACACAAGTGCTCGCGACCCGAGCACTGATCGATCCAAGTCTTCCTGGCTTCGACGAACGCTGCCAAAAACGGCTGGTGACTTAGTCACGCAATTGTCTCGCTTGATTGGCTCGACAGACTTTTAGAGCTTGGCCAACGGATGCTCTCGTTCCTGAAGGGGGAACTCGATGATTTGTCCCTCTTGGCGGTGCGACTGGAAGACGCCGCAGATCATTTCCACGGTCCAGGTCGCATCGTGAATATCGCACTTCGGAGCATGGTCGTTGGCGACGGCGGAAAGAAGATCTACGCCAGCGGCAACGTGGTTATGCACGGCTTGAATCGCCTGGGGGTTGGTTTCTTTCTGGCCGACTCCTTGCGAGGTGATGGAGATCCACTCGCGGGGCGTGTTGGCCGGATCGTACGGATTGCCTGGCGTGAAATGGGCGACCGGGTCGCGGTCGATATGCCAGGTGACGGTTCCCTTACTGCCGATGATTTGAAAGCAGTAGCCGTCGGGGCTGGTGCCGTCGTTGGCGACCGACTGGTAGTAAGCGACCAGGCCGTTATCCATCACGTAGCGGGCATGGATTTCGTTTCCGGCCAAGGGGCCCAGACCCTCGGCCCCCGGCAGCACGTCCTTGGCGGTGACCAACTGGCCATCTTGTAGTAGCATACCAGAGCAATGCTTCGGCTTGCCGTTGCCGAAGTAGCAGAACAAATTCAAGATGTGCGAACCCAGCACCCACAGGTCTTCGCCACCGCCGCGATGGTCTCCTTTGCCTTTGCCCCGCAGTTCGAGGACTTTGCCAAGCTTGCCTGATTCGATGAGTTGGTCGATGTGCTTGAGTGCCGGGTGATAGCGATTGCGATGCGCGACGGCGACCTTCGTGCCATGTTGCTTAGCCGCAGCAATCAGGGCGTCGGCTTCCCCTGGCGTGCGAACGAAGGGCTTCTCGCAGTAGATACCTTTCGCACCAGATTGGATGGCGGCCAGTATCATGTCGTAGTGCTGATCGGGGTGTCGGGGGCACACCGAAACGATCTCCGGCTGCACCTGCTTCAGCATTGCCTGGTAGTCCGCAAACCCTTTTGCCCCTTCCAGCCGCTTGGTGGCCAGCGACAGGCCGCGTTTGTCGGCATCGGCCACGGCGACGATTTTGGCTTCGTTGATCTTGAGCCACATCGTATCGAGCCCGTGCCCATAGTTGCCGCGGCCGGTATGACCAATGACGGCAACCGGCGTCGCAGGAGCAATCGCGTGGGCCACCGCCGGCGTAAGCAGGGCAGCGGACGAAGCAGCAAGGAAGGTTCGGCGTTTCATGGTGTTACGTTGGGTGAGATGAGTTGAGGAGGGGCTTATTGCGATCCCTTAAAAAGGCAACCACATCGAAAACGATACCAGCAGGGCCGTTATTATGAAATATCAAGGCCGGGAAGAGAGCCGACGGAAACCGATTGAAATCGCTTGGAAGGAGGGCTTCAGTCTAGCATGCCACCTCGTGACTGGCCATGAAGCAGGCGGTTAGTCCATGTTGTCTAACTCGGCCAACCGCTGGCGGAGCCGGGCCTTTTCCTCGTCGATTGTTTCTTGCTTGTCTGGCAGATCGAGATGCTTCGGCCGAGGGGGCGCTGCTTGGGGTTCGGGGCAGCGGATGATCTCGTCGTTGGTCAGATAAACGCCGCTCATTAGCGACGTCTTCACATGGGCCCTGTGGATGCAGCCCTCGCGGTCTCGATAGCGAATCTGATAGATACGGGCATTCTTCTCGCCAAACCAGCCAGGGCCGAAGGGGTCCCAGTGCGATTCAAGAAGTTCCCCGCCAATACCAGTGATGTATTGGCGGACGCGACCTCCATCCATCGAGCCGGCGGCCAGGCGGATCACGATGCTCGCTGCGATCCCGAAAACGATCAGAAAGAAAAAGCCTTCACCACCATTCATCGCCGGGACCTATCTCGATTTAGAAACAATGCAAAACAATTTCGTCCTGTTCTTCGTGGTCGAACTTCGATTATTGCGGCAAATCGGGGGGGCTCGCTACATCAGGTCGCCTTTGTTGCGGCCTTGGTCGTCGTAGCGCATGAAGCTGAAGTAGACGAAAACGATCGCAAAGATCGGAATCAGGATGACAAAGAAGGGGGTGACGGCGTAGGAAACGGCCAGCACGAGTGCCGTAAAGACACACCATAGCCACCAGGTATCTCGCCATAGACCTCGGATAGGGCCCATTGAATTCTCTCCGCCGCTGCATGGATGTTGGGGGTCGACAGAGAGAGATTTTACGCAAGACAGGCTGGCGACGCACGCGGAAATCGTCGCACCCGGTCGAGGGGGGCGTGAGCCCTTTGGGCTCTAAGGAGTGAGATTGAACTGAAAAGCGTTCATCCCATCTTCCGCTACCACGGCTTGCAACTGAGACGAACCGAAGTCGGAATACTGCGACGGCAGCAGCTGCGACGTTTGCGCCTTCGGCGGAAGGGTAGGGTGGTTGCTGGGTTCAACGATCTTTTGTTCGCTTTTCTTCACCGAAACCTGGTAGCGGCCCGCCGGGGCACCGTCGCCGGGTTCGTAGGTAGTGAGCGCGTATTCGCCGGTCGCGTTGGTTTTGCCATACGAGGTGATCATCAGCTTTTCGCTAAAGAACATCACGGTGGCGCCCTCGATGGGAGTTCCGTCGAGGGTGATTTTTCCCTGGACGGGGATCGTTCGGGAACGTCCGGGAACCAAAGTCGGCTCGCCGGAGTTACAGCCCAACGATGCGGCTGCCAGGATCAACAGGCTGATGGATAAGATACGCATCATGATCACTCGCTGCCTGGGGTGTATTCCCCGCCACTTTTGCTGCCCATTGCTCCCCACACGCCGTAAGGGCTCGGGCCGCTGGCGACCGACGTAGCTCCTTGGTTTCCGGCGTCGATCGTTTCGGAAATGAACCGTACCGAACCATCGGCAAACGTGGCCATCACCCCACCGGGATGATAGCTGGATGCCGTGTAGAAACCATCTTGAGCGTCGTGATTGGAATAGGCACATTGCGCACTGTTGGGTGCCAGGCAGGTATTCATCGCAGAGAAGGCCGAACCTCCATCGGTCCAGCGGCTGCCGGGAGCGTGAATTGGGTTGCTATAGCCGTTGACCGGATCAAACGTCAAAGCACACTCGGCCGGGGTCGCCGGATCGCTGCCGTAGTTCACGTTAAACCGATCTCGCGGGCTGGTCGGGAAACCATGTTCGGAAAGTGCAATCGTGTTGCTGGTACCGTCGGTGATATCGGCCATGGTCGAATGTTTTACCAAGCCGAAGATACCCCGCGGATCGAGCGATTCGGTATCGAACGAGTCGCCGGCACAGAAGGTGTAGTTCGCGTCGGCGATGAGGTCGTTAGAGACATGTCGCGGACTCGAAGGGCAGAGCAGCGCGTTAAAGGAAATCGTCCATGGCTGGAAGTCGTCCCAGGGGGTCTTCGTGTTGCCAAACATGCGGACTTCATTCGCGGCGGCCGATTGGTCAATGTAAGGAAGCAGCCCGACAAATCCGCTTTGACGCTGATAAGGAGCAAGCGTTCCACCATTGTGCTGGTGCTGACCGCTGCCTCCTTCCCGATAGGGAAACACGTTAAACGTATCGTGATAGACGTGCATCGCCAGGCTTAATTGCTTCATGTTATTGGTGCAGGCCACGCGGCGCGATGTCTCGCGGGCTTGTTGGACTGCAGGCAAGAGCAACGCCACCAACACGCCAATCACCGCCAAGACGACCATCAGCTCGACCAGGGAGAAACCACCTCGTGTGGAATATTTCGTGGTCACTATTACGACTCCAGGAGGGTTTGTTCAGGCAGGAACATTTCTCAATAAACTTCCTGAGTCCCTACTTAAACAAACGGCGTTCCAAATCATCGATCAGTGGACATGAACGCTCGATGAGGAGAGGTTATTCTCTGCGCACAATCACATAATTGGAAATATGTCACCGTAAGCTGCCGTTCAAGGACAAATGGCCAACCTACGCAGAGATCGCGTGCCAATGCCGAGATAAAACGTTTCTTTCTCGCAATTTCGTGTCACATGCACGAGGTATAAGGGCTGCTAGATCCTTAGGCGGTCGAAACGTTTTGTGCCTAATCGATGTGCGAAAGCACTAAGAACGCAGTGCTACGGGTCACCGCAGCACTGCGTAGGTTTGGCGCGAGCGTTAAGAATTCATCGCGATGAGTTGCTTAGAAATCTGAATCAGATCAGGTTCGATGATTTCGGGAACTTGAGAGGGTGGGTAGAGTTGGGCGCCTGGTCGATCAATGAAGGCCCCACGCATGCCGGCATTCAACGCACCGGCGATATCCCATCCGTGAGCGGCGACGAGCATGCTTTCCTCTGGCGCCACGTTCATCTTATTGGTGGCCCATTTATAGGTATGGGGGTGAGGTTTAAACATCTGGACGTCTTCGACGCTGAGTCGTTCTTCGAAGAAGTCCGTGAGCCCGGCATTTTTCATTTGATCGGCAACTGCGGAATTCGACGAATTGGTCAGCGTTGCCAGACGAAAGCCCGCTTCCTTGAGCGCTTGCAGTGCCGGTGCTACATCGGGATGCGGCGGCAGAGAACGAATCGGAGCGATGGCTGCCCTGGACTCGGATTCGGAAAGCTCGATCCCTTCGTTGCGTGCTACGGTCTGAAGCGCTGCGGCCCCTAGAATTCCGAAGTCGTGGTACTGATCGGTGACGGTCGACACCAACGAGTAATGCAGCATCGTCTTGAACCAAAGGGGCAACAGATCGTCTCGGCCGCCCAGCGCGCCACCCACCGATTTCTTCAATCCGGCCAAGTCGAGCAGCGATTCGTTCACGTCAAAAAATAGCAATTTAGGACGTTTCATGGTTTCACCTTCGGATGGCCCTGCAGCCATCGCGGTCGAAGCTCCGGTAAAGACGTTCGCGGCAACCCCAGCGGCGGCCAGACCAAGGAATTGACGTCGCCCCGTGGACGACGAGGTCGGAGACGTGGTTTTCGGTTGGGAATCAGACATGGTTGTTTTTCATTGGAGAAACGTATTGTGCACCGTGCGCTGCTTTGGATGCTTCAAGCTTAGATCGGTTTCAAACAACTGGGGATTTCGACGCCATCGCAATTGAAATGGGTGAAATAGACATAAGGGTGGCGTGGGCTTCTGCGGAAGGTTTAGAATAGGCAGGCCTCGTGGGACAACGAGGTGCTCATCATCTAGCCCGGTAAGGATTTGCCGCGAATGTATCTGCTTGAGAATCCAGTTTTACAGCGAGAACTTTTAGTCAACTTGCGCACCGCAAGGGCCTTTCTACTGCTGTTGGCTTACCAGATGCTTTTGGCAGCAATCGTTTATTTTGCCTGGCCCCAAGTCGAGCGGCTCGATCTTTCGGCCGATCAGGAAGCGGCCCGTCGACTGTTTGATTTGTTTTTTCTTGGACAATTTGTGCTTGCCTCGTTGATGGCTCCCAGCTTTGCCTCTGGCACGCTGACCGGCGAGAAAGAACGCAAGACCTACGAGATGCTGCTGGCCAGCCCGCTCAAACCGGGGGCGATTGTGCTGGGCAAACTACTGGCATCTTTAGCACACTTGGCTCTGTTGATCTTCACGTCGTTGCCGATCGTGATGCTGTGTTTGCCGTTGGGTGGCGTGTCGTTGTATGAACTTCTCGCGGCCTATGCGATTTTGATGGTTGCGGTGGCCACGTTCGGGATGATCAGCGTCGCGTGCAGTAGCTTCTTTGCCCGGACGGCTTCGTCTTTGGTGGTTTCGTACTTATTGATTTTGCCGATCGCGTTGGCCGGTGCGTTCGTCTGGCAAATGCTGGGTCAGAATGGTGGCCTGCGTCTGATCGTGTTGTTGATAACGGTGCCTGCGGCTGCGGCGGCGACGATACTTCTGCTTGCGTTGTACACGGCTCGCACGCTTCTTTATCCGCACGATGTGGGGAGCGAGGGAAAGGATGTGGTCGACTTAGAGAAAGAGGCCCGCGAGGCGGTCGGGCTGGTGATTCAGCGCGATCAATTCCCGGACCGCTTGTTTGCGCCCCCCAAACGGACGCAACTTCTGGACGACCATCAGAACCCGGTATACGACAAAGAGATCCACAGCGAGATCTTCGCCCAGGGGACGTTGATGCTGCGTCTGGTGATTCAGATCAGCATGTTTCTGGCGATCCCCTTGATGGCGGTGTGCCTATACTTCAAGCCACAGTACGCCCCGATTTATATGGCGTATGTGATTCTGTTCAATATATTAGTGGGGCCAGTGTTCTCGGCCGGAAGTATCACGTCCGAGCGCGAACGCGAAACGCTCGACCTGCTGCTGACCACCGAGATCTCGCCGTGGATGATTCTTTCCGGCAAGTTGGTCGCTGGCTTTCGTGTTTCCAGTGTGCTGACTGGCTTCCTGCTTTGGCCGCTGCTCTTGGCATGCTTGATGGTGCCGTACTATTGGACGAATTGGACGTCGGTGCTGGCGTATCTGTCGGTGATCTTGATTACCTGCGTCACGACATCGATGCTGGCCTTATTTTGCTCGGTGCTATTTCGCAAGACATCGCACAGTTTGATGTCGACTTACTTGGTGATTATCGCTCTGTTTTGCGGGACGCTGGCCTTCGATTACTTCGCCCAGTTGGCCTTTACGCCGGTTGCTGAGGTTGCCGTGGTCGATTACACGTCGGCTTCCAATACCGAGCCAGAGCCGCCGCCGGTCACTGTGGTGGCCGAGGTTTCGCGGCAGTTGACGCTCATTAGTCCCTTCTCCGCTTTGTACGATGTCCCTCTGCGGGTCGATCTGGACGGAGCAACCGACAACCCCGGCGACTGGTATCGCTTCTCTCTCTTCATGGGCCTGACGGTCGGCATGAACGCGGTCATGTTCGGCGTGATGGTCTGGCTCTTCCGCACGCGTTGGCGGGTTTCTTACTAAACGAAAAAAGCGTGCCGGCGATGATCTCGCGGCACGCTCTTGGAATTCGTTGGGGGGCGGTCGTCGATTTAGAATGGCGACCGGTTGATCGGCTCGCGACCGGCGGCCATTCGCATGGGGCCGACAATGGTACCCAGCAGGTCGTCCATTGTGTCGCTCGGATCTTTGACGATCACAATACGATCGCCCGCATTGAGTTGATAGTCGTATTCAAAAGGAATCTGTTTGTTGCGGTGGTCGTATTTCGAGACCAACTTCTGCGGTGGCAAACCAGGATGTTGCGGCAGACGCGATACGGCGATGTGGAAGCGATCAAATCTCTCGTTGGCCTTGGACCGTTCGACGGCAGCTTGCAAGGTTGGGGCAGCCGCGAGAGGAATCTTCTGCGTGTGCGATGCTTCGCCAGACTCTTGCATTTCCACCATGATCATGGGTTGATTCGGAGGAATCATCGCCTGATCTTGGGTGCTCACGGACTCGGATTGAGGGACGGTGCTGCAGCCGCTGCCCAGCAAAATGATGGCCAGCACTGGTAGTGTGAATAGAGGAAGTTGTTGGTTCATCCTCAACAGTCCCTTGCGAAGTGAGTTCAGGGGGAAGTGGTCTCGGCACATCCTTGCGCACAGACTCGCTTTTGGTATCGGCCGAAGAGCGAGTTCCGGTTGAATCGAATCCGCAAAAAGTTCGGATTAGTTAATCTGCGTAACGCATTGGTCGCTAGCAATCTCTACCGCTGGGTATCAGGCCATCTCCAAAGGTGGTGAAAACAGGGATAACCGCGCCAAAAGATGCTGTCGTTACTATCGCTAAGATTAACGATTGTACGACTGGTACGACCGTTACAGTTCCGGTGAATCTTGGTGCGATTATTCCACCGATAACGTTTCTGGCGGATATCTCTTTGAGAGATAGACTATCTCGAAACGAAAAGGTTAGCTTGCGAATGGTTATACGAAAATCAAAATCGACGAGCAAAACGGCGGTTGTCATTGGCAAGCTAGTCATTAGCGCCGTAGCGACGGTGGCCATCGGGCTTAGTGGATGCCTGGTCGGGCCAGACCATATCGATCCGGGAGCGCCGTTCCAATGCGAATGGATTCCGCCGCTTCCCCCAGGGGTAAGCCAGTCGGCCAACGACTCGGTTTCCTGGTGGACAAAGTTCAACGACCCCGTGCTGTCCAGTTTGGTGGTGCGTACGGCCGAGCAAAACTTGACCTTGGGTCAGGCCGCCGAACGCATTGCAGAAGCCCGGGCCACACGCGGCATCGTTCGTGGCGGGCTCTTCCCCGACATCGACGGTATTGGTAGCTACACGCGTCGTAAGACATCCGGCAGCGGTAATAGCTTCGGTCTCGACAACTTCAATCCACCGCCTTTTAACTTCTGGTCGGCTGGTTTTGATGCGACGTGGGAAATCGACGTCTTTGGCGGCGTGCGTCGTCGTCTTCAAGCGGCCGATGCGGATGTCGACGTGGCGATCGAAGATCACAACGATTTGCTGGTCACCCTGCAAGGCGAAGTCGGTGGTAACTACATTCAGGTTCGGACCTTGCAGCGTCGGATTGAGTTCGTCGAACGCAATATCGAACTGCAGGCTCAGTCGCTGAAAATTACCGAAGACCGATTCGCCGCCGGTACAGTGAGTCAGCTCGACGTCGAACAGGCCAAGTCCAACCTGTACAGCACCGAAGCTGCCCTTCCGCTGCTGCGTCAGGAATTGGAACTGGCCTACCATCGACTTTCGGTGCTGATGGGAGAACCGCCATCCGACCTGTCGAAGGAAATCACGCCGCAGCAGCGATTCCCCATGTTGCCTAGCGACATCGACGTCGGGCTGCCGATCGAATTGATTCGTCAACGTCCTGATATCCGTTCGGCCGAACGTCAGTTGGCAGCTCAAGCGGCTCGTATTGGTGTGGCCGTCTCGGAACTGTATCCGCGATTCACGATCACCGGAACGTTCACGGTGGACTCAACCCGGTTCAGCCAGTGGTTTACCAACGAGAGTATCGCCTATGCGGCTGGCCCGGCGGCTCGATGGCGGCTGTTAGACTTCGGTCGTGTGCGAAGCGATATCGAAGTGCAACGAGCTCGCTGGAGAGGTCTGGTCTTCAACTACCAGAACGAAGTGATCACGGCTGCTCAGGAAGTGGAAGACGCCTTGTCGCAGTACCGCTACAGCATCCAGCGAGCGAAAAGCCTGCGTGAAGCGGCTCTGGCAGCTCGTGCGGCATCGGAGATTTCCGAAGAGCAATACAAGGGCGGGATCATCCCGTTCCAAACGTTGCTCGACGCTCAGCGTTTCCAGGCCGACTTGGACGACCAGGCAACCGCTGCGGAAGGGGATATCTACCTGGCCGTGGTCTCGCTGTACAAGGCCTTGGGTGGTGGTTGGATCGATCCGTTCGCCGTCGCACCTGATCCGACGGCTGTACCAGCCGGAGAGATTATCGCGCCAGGTTCGGTGGACGCCAATGCCGATGGCGAGAATGTCGAGGACATCCCGCTAGACGATAATCTGATCCCCAACATTCCCGAGCCGATGGATGGTTTGCTGCCGGCCGACGCGTTGCCACCTCCGGCGGCTGGGGCCAACTAAGTCGAACGACTTCGTGAGAAGGTTAATTCAAGGACGGCTGTCGCGATTTTCGCCTCAGCCGTCCTTTTTCGCGCGCCCCAGGTTGTGGGTGTGCTTAGGAATCCGTAGAATTTGGCCGAACGCAAACCGGCCCCTTTCGCTTACATATTCTGGGATTTCATGGAGACGCCTGGTTTTCTCGAGCCCTTCGTAGGCCGCTGGACAAAGCGGCATCTGCTCGATTTGGAAAGTTTAACGTCAGACGAAATCACACTTCTTCTCGACGTTGCTCAAGCGTTCAAAGAATCTACCCAAGATTGCCGCCACAAGTTGCCGCTGCTTACCGGCCACACGAGCGTCAATCTATTCTTTGAAGACTCGACACGCACGCGGACCAGCTTTTCGCTGGCTGCCCGACGTCTGGGAGCCGATGTCATCGAGTTCTCGGCATCCAGCAGTAGTCTCTCGAAGGGAGAAACGCTGCTCGACACGGCCAAGACAATCCAATCGATGTGCATTGATACGCTCGTCTGTCGGCACAGGGCTCCTGGCATTCCGCAGATGCTGGCCGAGAACATGGACGTTTCGGTGATCAACGCTGGCGATGGCCCTCACGAGCACCCCACCCAAGGTTTGCTCGATATCTTGACCATTCGTCAGCATCGCGGTGACTTAAGCGGCAAGACGGTCGCCATGGTGGGGGATATCGCCCATAGCCGGACCGCCCGATCGAACATCTGGGGACTGCAAAAGCTAGGGGCGCATGTGATCGTGTGCGGTCCGTCGACGCTCGTTTCTCGCCGGTGGGAAGAATTCGGTGTGGAAGTCTCGCACGATCTCGATACCATTCTGCCTCGCTGCGACGTCTTGAATCTGCTGCGGATCCAGTTCGAGCGTCAATACACGCGTCCCTTTCCCTCGGTTCGCGAGTACGCACTGCTTTATGCGATGGATCAAAAACGCATGCAGCGGGCCAAGCCAGACATCTTGATTATGGCCCCTGGGCCGATTAACCGCGGTGTCGAGATCACTCCGGAAGTGGCCGACGGCGAACACTCGGTGATCCTGCATCAGGTAAATAATGGTTTAGCCGTTCGTATGGCAGCGATGTGGCTGCTCGGCGCTGGCCGTGCCCGTTGATTGGGCTTGAATCGGAAGAGAGAACCATAACCGCACCTCAATCCTTAGCCGAGGACGAGGCGAAGCAACGGGACACGAGACCATGCTGAAAACGCTGATTCAAAACGGACGGGTGATCGACCCCAGCCAGAATATCGACCGCGTTACCAACTTGCTGATCGAAGAGGGACGCATTGCCGCAATCGACGTCGATCCCCAGTCCGACATGAAGGTGATTGACGCCACCGGCAAGCTGGTCGTCCCGGGGCTGATCGATCTGCACGTGCAGATTCGTGAGCCAGGTTTCGAGGAAGACGAAACGATCGAGTCGGCCACCTATGCGGCACTCGCCGGCGGATTCACGTCGATCGCGGCCATTTCAGAGACCAATCCGCCGGTCGATAGTGCGGCTGCGGTGATCTATCTCGGTCGCCAGGCATCGGAAGCCGATCACTGCAACGTCTTTCCCGTCGCGTGCGTCAGCAGTGGACGCCAAGGGGAAGAGATGGCCGAGATCGGCATTTTGCACAATGCCGGAGCGATTGCGTTCAGCGATGGTCAGCGGCCCGTTTCCAATCCGGAACTGCTTCGCAGGGCCTTGGAATACACGCTCATGTTTGGTCGCCCGGTGCTCAATCGGCCCGAGATGGTCGAACTTTCGCGCGACGGCGTGATGCACGATGGTTCGGTAAGTACCGTGCTGGGGCTCGCCCCGATGCCGGCCGAGGCCGAAGATGTGATGGCGGCCCGCGACATTCGCATATGTGAAGCAACCGGCGGGAAACTGCACTTGCTGGCCATTTCGTGCAGCGGAACGGTCGACATCTTGCGCCGGGCGAAGGTCCGTAGCGTGGGGGTAACGGCCAGTATCTGTGCGTATCAGTTCGCGTTGACCGACGACGCTATGCGCGGCTTTCACACCAGCTTGAAGCTCAACCCGCCGTTGCGTTCGCGTGATCATATCGATGCGTGTATCGCCGGCCTGAAAGATGGCACGATCGATGTCATCACCAGCGGACACGCTCCGCGATCTTCCGAGAAGAAAATGTGTGCCATCACGGAAGCCCCCTTTGGCATGGTCGGACTGGAAACGGCCTTGGGGCTGATTAGCACGCACCTGATACATACGGGGCATGTGGACTGGCCGACGGTCATTCGGGCCATGTCCACCAATGTCGCCCAGGTGTTGGGCGTGGAAAAAGGAACCCTGCAGCCCGGTGCCGATGCCGATGTGACCCTGATCGACCCCGACGCCAGGTGGACGGTCGACACGTCCAGCTTTCGCTCGAAGAGCTTCAATTCGCCCTTTGGTGGCGTTGAACTGACCGGGCGTGCCGTAGAAACGATCGTAGGCGGCGTGACCAAGTTTCGCTACGATGGAAACTAACGCACGCAACGTGCTTGCGCGATCGCTCCTTCAGCAGCCGAGAAGATGGCGCTTTCATGCCGGTCATCATTGATGGATACAACCTGCTATACGCGGCTGGGCTCGTCGGTTCCGTCGATGGCGAAGGTTCTTTTGAGGGAGAACGCCGGGCTCTGCTGGATGCCTTGTTGGCGGTGATCGATCCGAAGGAGCTAACGCAAACGGTCGTGGTCTTCGATTCAGCCAAAGCCCCACCCGGGTTGCCGCGTGTCTACAACCACCAGCAGATCACCGTTCGATTTGCCAGCGGCTATGCGGATGCCGATGCAATGATCGAAGAGTTGATCCAACAGCATCATGCACCCAAACGCCTGACGGTTGTTTCTAGCGATCATCGTGTGCAGCGAGCGGCCCGTCGGCGCAAAGCCAAAGCGATCGATAGCGATAGCTGGTTCCGCTTGATGCGGCAAACGCGTGCTCGGCGTCGCGTTGAAGAAGCCAAGCAGCCGCCCCTTCCCAAACGGCCGACAGCCCCGGCAATTCCCGAATCCGAGGTCAGCGAGTGGGTCGAGTTCTTCGGCAAGATCGACGTCGATGCGTTGGCTCCTCAGGAAGAGCCACCACCGAAGCCAACCGCATCCGGGCCAGCGTTTGAGCCGAAGACGCCGCCTGGCAAGCAAAGCCCGGCCAAGTCCAAAAAGGCGGAAAAGCCAGCACCGAATGTCTTTTCGGCAGACTATTTGAAGAAGATCGCCGAAGAATTCTTTGGCGAGTCGTAGGGCATGGACTGCATGCCCTGACCCTTCTCGGTTGTCTCTTCGGCTTTAGGTCCTCGTGCTGCGACGGCTCGCGATTACGAGTGACGCAGAGCTTTGTCCGAGATATCCTTGCGGCACCAGGCACCGTCCCAGCGGATGCATTTGACAGCGGTGTACGCTTTCAGCTTGGCAGCCGAGATGGTATCGCCGATCGCGGTTACACCCAGGACGCGGCCGCCGTTGGTGACGACCTGATCGCCGTTCATGGTGGTACCGGCGTGAAAGACTTTGACGTCTTCTAGCTTGCCGGCGTCTTCCAGGCCGCGAATGGGTTTCCCTTTTTCGTAGCTGCCGGGGTAGCCTTCAGAGGCCATCACGACGCACACCGACGGACGCGTATCCCACTCGGGCGGGTCAATCGATTCAAGATCGCCAACGGCACACGCTTCCAGAATATCGGCCAGATCGGACTTTAGCCGCATGAGAATCGGCTGGCACTCGGGGTCGCCGAAGCGAACGTTGTATTCCAGGACTTTCGGACCTTGGTTGGTCATCATCAGACCGGCATACAAAACGCCTTGGAACGGGTTTCGGGCACGCTTCATGCCATGCACGGTCGGTACCAAAACCTTTTCTTCGACCATCTGCATTATTTCTGGCGTGACCAGCGGGGTAGGGGAGTAAGCGCCCATGCCGCCGGTGTTGGGGCCTTTGTCATCGTCGTAGGCAGGCTTGTGGTCTTGGGCCGGAGGCAAGGTGAGAATTGTCTTGCCATCGGTGATCGCCAGAACGCTGGCCTCTTCGCCGTCGAGACGTTCTTCGACGATGATCTGGGCGCCGGCATCTCCGAAGACGCGTTGGCGACCGATTTGATCGATTGCTTCGAGCGCTTCATCGGCCGTGTCGCATACGGTGACCCCTTTGCCAGCGGCCAGCCCGTCGGCTTTGATCACCACATTGACGTCTTCCCCTTCGTGGGGGAAGCGATCTTTGATGTACCGGGCCGCGGCGTCAGCTTCGCGGAATACGTGGTAGTCGGCAGTCGGGACGTCGGCGCTGCGAAGCGTTCGTTTGCAGAACGACTTGCTGCCTTCCAGCTGGGCGGCAGCTCTATTGGGGCCAAAGATCTTGAGGCCTTGCTCGCGGAAGTAATCGACCACGCCAGCGACCAGGGGCGCTTCGGGACCGACGACGGTCAGGCCGACTTCGTTGCGTTTGGCGAACTCAGCGAGTGCGGCGAAATCGGTTTCCGCAATCGCGACGTTCTCGGCGTCGATCTGAGTGCCAGCGTTGCCGGGGGCAACAAACACGTTTCGGACGCGTGAGCTTTGTGACAATTTCCAGGCCAACGCGTGTTCGCGTCCGCCAGAACCGAGGACCAATACGTTCATAGCATCGTTGCCGCTGTGAAGGCGCTAAAACAACCGGGTAAGGCAATTCGGCAGTGTAGCAAATTTACGCCCCGCCGCTCACCACCTTGTGTAAATCGGTCGTCTTGGACGAAATCGGACATGAAGCGCAAAAATAGCGGCAGGTTCCGGCAAAAAGTGTCGGTAAGTGTTAGATCATCGTGCTTGATTCCGCATTTTGGTCTGGTAAAACAGGCAAACTGCAAAAGCATCCTGCCTGATCGCTTATTTTCAAAGCCTGCCTCCCACTGCTGTTAGCAGATCTCCCTGTTATTGAGAGCTTTTACAGCTGTCTGAAACCATCTCCTAGGGGGTGGAACTGATGCTGTAAACGCCGTAAAGTAAACGGAATGCGCTCCCCTCATTCGGGTGCGACAGAAAACTCGGGCACGAGTAATATGAATTCATATAATGAGAGGTGGAACAAACACGTCCCCTGGGCGTTGGACTCCTCCTCGCTTTTCGTAGCCCACCTATTTGACCCCCCACCCAAAAAATAAGAGTCCAGCTAAGGAGTAACCTATGAAGAAGACACAACTTGGATTGATGCTGTTGGCGGTTGTCGGCATTTTCGCGCAAGGTGCCGTCGCTCAGGAATGGGGCACCGTCAAGGGCCGTTTTGTGGTTGATGGCGATGTTGCCAAGCTGCCTGCGACAAGTGTCACGAAGGATGCCGAATTCTGCGGCCCGAGCCTGCCAGATCCGACCCTCATGGTTGGCGAAAACAATGG
The DNA here is from genome assembly GCF_013618625.1 of Bremerella alba. Taxonomy (NCBI): domain Bacteria; kingdom Pseudomonadati; phylum Planctomycetota; class Planctomycetia; order Pirellulales; family Pirellulaceae; genus Bremerella; species Bremerella alba. Next base: position 235,697 of record NZ_JABRWO010000010.1, read on the forward strand.
CCTGCAAAACGTAGCGATTTGGTTGTATCTGGATCGTGGCGATGACGCCCCAGCCGTTCACCCAGACTACGCTTCGGCCGCCAAGACACCGGTTGTGGTCGACAACAAGGCTTGTCTGTACGCTCCGCACGTGGCGACGATCATGGTCGGTCAGCCGGTCGAGTTCAAAAACTCGGACCCGATCCCGCATAACTTCAAGGTCGAAGGTTTCGCCAACGCCGGTATGAACAACCTGGTTCCTGTCGGTGGCGTTTACGAACACAAGTTCGATAGCGAAGAGCGTTACCCGATGAACGCAAGCTGCTCGATCCACCCGTGGATGTCGGCCAAGCTAGTCGTTCGTGAACTGCCGTACATGGCCGTGACGGGTGAAGATGGTTCGTTCGAGATCAAGAACCTGCCGGTCGGCGAGCACAAGTTGCAAGTCTGGCACGAAGTTCCCGGTACCATCAAGGAAGTCACTATGGGTGGCGAGAAGCTTAAGGATCGTAAGGGTCTGCTGGAGATCACCGTCAAGGCAGGCGACAACGACCTGGGTGACATCACCGTCGACGCTGGCGACCTGAAGTAACTCGACCCTTTTCGGAGTTGATCCGATGGGATTGACCAAGGTTGCCATTTTGACGCTGACGGTCCTGGGCATGTTTGCCCAGGACTTGCTCGCACAGCAGTGGGGAACAGTCACTGGTCGTTTCATCGTAAAAGGGAAGGTGGCAGCCCAACCGGGGCCGTTGGCGATACCTGCGAACGTGGCCCAATTTTGTGGGAATCAAGTTCCCAATCCGGCCCTGCAGGTCGGTCCGAAAAACGAACTGCAAAATGTGGCTTTGTGGTTGTACTTGGATCGCGGTCAGCAAGCGCCCAAGCCGCATCCGATGTACGCTCCACTGAAGCAAAAGGCGGTCGAGATCTCCAACAACGGATGTCTCTATGTGCCGCACATGGCGATGGTACGTCCCGGACAAACGGTCGACTTTATCAACTTTGATCCAGTGCCACATAACTTTAAGGTCGAAGGCTTCGCGAACCCCGGCATCAATTTTCTGGTTCCGGTGGCCGCTAAGCAGGCTCACGTTTTTGCCGATGAAGAACGTTATCCGATGAACGCCAGTTGTGCGATTCATCCTTGGATGGCCGGGAAGATTGTCATTCGAGAGTCTCCCTACATGGCGGTCTCGGATGAAAAGGGTAAATTTACCATCGAGAATTTGCCGGTCGGAACACACAAGTTTCAAATCTGGCACGAAATCCCCGGGAACATCAAAGAAATGAACCTGGGCGGCAAGGCGGTGAAAGACCGCAAAGGGGTCGTCGAAATCGATGTCAAACCAGGGCAAAACGACCTGGGCGATATTGTGATCGACGCCGACTTGTTGAAATAACGTAAGACAAAACACGATCGAGCGTGGCGTCTTTACTGACCCGCGCTTGTTTATTTTGGGACCGAGTGATCGGTTATCCTAGTGGAAGAGCACGGGAAGTAACCGTCGGTTTTCCTCAATCGTTTTCGTAGGCAGCAGACCGTCACCCATGTAGGTGCCGGCAAACTGGAATACACAATGCGAATCAGCCAGGCCCCTGAGTTTGGCGGGCGACACTGGGCGGGAGGCCTGGTTTTGGCCGCTTTGGTGGGGGTAATCGTCGGATGCTCTTCGGAGCCAGCCCAATTCGAGCTCAACCGGATCGCGATGCACAAGTCGGAGGTCTCGCTCGGTGCGAACTTAGACGAAACGTATCAGATCGACCCGATCGCCAAGATCCTCGACGAAACGTTCGGCACGCCTGACGAGCCCATCGTCCCGGAAGTTCCCGATATCGAAGAGGTCATGGACCTCAAGCACCTGAAAATGGCCGCAGGCCCCTACGGCAGCGAAGAAGATGGCAGCCCGCGTGGACTCTATCGCCAACACTGTGTCCATTGCCACGGAATCACCGGCAACGGTGCCGGCCCCACGGCCGCGTTTTTGAAACCTTATCCGCGAAACTTTCTCGCTGGCAAATACAAGTGGAAGTCGACCCGGACCGGTTCACCTCCGACGCACGACGACCTGCATCGCGTGTTGGTGAACGGTGTCCCAGGCACGGCCATGCCGAGCTTCGCCTTGCTTCCCGAAGACGAGATTGAAGCCCTGGTGCAGTACGTGAAATACCTTTCCGTGCGAGGCGAACTCGAACGCAACTTGCTGCTCGAGTTTTCCGATCTCGACACGTCGGTAGTAAAGCCGGTCGACAAGCGTAGCCAGGAAGAACAAGAATACGTGGCCAGTCTCACGCCAGAAGATCTTCAGGAAGAGCGAGAAGACCTGGACGAGGTGATTGAAGAATTGACCGATCCGGAAGTGGTGCTTGAAGAGTTTCTCGCTCCGATTGTTGAAGGTTGGGCGTATGCCTACGAGAACGTCACCGAAGTGCCAGAGAAGCCCGAGTCAGAACTTGAGGAGTCGATCGCCGCAGGGCGAGATCTGTTCTTCAACAAGGGAGGCTGTGCGACTTGCCACGGCCAATCGGGCCTCGGCGATGGTCAGACGGCCGAGATGTTCTACGACGACTGGACCGACGAATATTACGACGCGAAAGCTCCTGAGCATTTGGACGAGTTTTTGGCCTTGGGTGCGTTGCCGCCGAGAAAGCTCGATCCGCGTAACCTGCGATTGGGCAATTTTCGCGGTGGTCGCCGACCGGTCGATGTGTACTGGCGGATTCGCAACGGCATTGAAGGGGCCAAGATGCCGGCGGCTCAGCAGCTTTCCGAGGAAGAAATTTGGCACGTCGTGGACTACGTCCGCAAAGGCTTGCCGTACGACAGCTTGAGCCAGCCTCCTGAGCACGAGCAAGAGAACGTCCGCGTCCGAAATTAGACCTTAGCAAACCATGACAAGTACCAGGCGACGCCCGTTTGCCTGATGAATAGAACAGCCTCGGCTGGAAGTAGGAGAGTCCCTGGTGGGAAGATTCTGGAGTCTGCTTTTTCTTAGCTTCCCAATCTTGGGGACCGCCATCTTCGTATGGTCGGCCATGGGTTGGTATCCGCTGGAAGGCTATTGGTTTCCCGAACTGGTCGTCGCGGATGATAGTATCGACCACTTGTTCTACGTGATTCTATGGATGACCGGCTTCGTGTTCATCGGCACCGGGATCGCGATGTTCTGGTTCCTGTGGAAGTACGACGGAAAAACATACACTGGCCCCGTTTGGTATTCGCACGGTAGTCACCTATTGGAAATCATCTGGTCGGTGATCCCCGCCGTGATCATCCTGTTTTTGGCCATCTATCAGATGGACGCTTGGGCTGGGGCTCGGATGCGTCGTCCGATGCTGGAAAATGGCCAGCCGAAGCCGCCCATCGCTCGGGTAACCGGTCGGCAGTTCGAGTGGAAGATTCAATACCCGGGCGACGACAAGCAGTTCGACACGCCGGACGACCTGTACACAACCAACGAGCTGCACGTTCCTCGCGATGAAGAAGTGGTTCTCGAGATCACCAGCGAAGACGTGCTGCATAGCTTCTTCTTGCCGAACTTCCGCGAGAAGCAGGACGTGGTGCCAGGCATGAAGCAATACATTTGGTTCAAGCCGGTGAAAGATGGGAAGTACGACATCGTATGTGCCGAGTTGTGCGGCTGGGGACATTACAAAATGAAGGGCCAGATTACGGTCGAGTCTTCTAGCGACTATCGAGCGTGGCTCAAAAAAGCCTATGACGAACAAGAATTGTCCGAGTATTCGCTGGCTGAGGCAGAGTAAGAAACGATGAGCAGCATCACCGCGGATGGGCAAGCGAGTCACGCCCACACATCAAGCGAATTCGGCGTTGGCGAATTCCTTTCCACCTATGTTTTCTCACGCGATCATAAAGTGATCGGGATTCAGTTCCTGTTTTCCACGTTGCTGTGGTTCCTGGTCGGCGGCTTGCTGGCCATTGGTATCCGCTGGCAATTGGCTTGGCCCTGGAGTGATATGCCGGTGATTGGGCCGATGCTCTTTTCAGCCGAAGGGGGACAGATTTCGCCTGAGTTCTACACCATGCTATTCACCATGCATGCCACGGTGATGACGTTTTTGGTGATCATTCCGATCCTCGCTGGTGCGTTTGGCAACTACCTGATTCCGTTGATGATTGGTGCCGACGATATGGCCTTCCCGACGCTCAACATGTTGAGCTATTGGGTGATGTGGCCGGCCTTCTTCTTCTTCGGCGGAAGTTTCTTTGTCGCTGGCAATGGAGCATCCAGCGGATGGACGAGTTACCCGCCGCTGTCCTCGATGCCGGAGGCTGCCCCTGGTAGTGGACTGGCGCAAACGATGTGGCTGATCGCGCTCACGTGCGTGGGTATCAGTTCGATGATGGGCTCGGTCAATTACATGACCACCATCATTCAAATGCGTGCTCCTGGCATGACGATGATGCGTCTGCCGATGACCATCTGGGGCATGTTTATCACGGCGCTGCTGCAAGCGTTTGCCCTGCCAGTGCTGACGGCCGCTGGTTTTATGCAATTGACCGATCGCTTGTTTGGCACAGGCTTTTTCGTGCCGGAAGGGCTGATCGTGAACAACTCGGAGATGGCCGCCGGTGGTGGTCAGCCGCTGTTGTGGCAGCACTTGTTCTGGTTTTACTCGCACCCGGCGGTGTACATTATGATTCTGCCGGCGATGGGTATGGTTTCCGATATCCTCAGCTGTTTTGCTCGCAAGCCGCTCTTTGGCTACAAGCCGATGGTGTATGCCATCTGCGGGATCGCCGGGCTGGGCTTTATCGTCTGGGGGCACCATATGTTTGTCTCTGGCATGAACCCCGGACTGGGCATGACCTTCATGGTCGCCACGATGATGATCGCGTTACCGAGCGCCGTGAAGACGTTCAATTGGCTCGGCACGATCTACGGCGGCAAGATTCAATTCACCACGCCGATGCTGTTCGCGTTGTCGTTTGTGTTGATGTTTGTGATCGGCGGTTTGTCCGGCATTTTCATGGCTGCCACGCCGGTCGATATCTTCATCCACGACACCTACTTCATTGTCGCTCACTTCCACTACGTGTTGTTTGGAGGAACGGCCATGGCCGTGTTCGGGGCGATTTACTTCTGGTTCCCCAAGATGTTCGGCCGGATGATGAACGAGCCGCTAGGCAAGATTCACTTCCTGTTGACGTTCATCTTCATGAATGGCACGTTCTTCACGATGCACATTCTGGGGGCGGTCGGTTTTCCACGCCGCTTGGCTGACCCTTACCACTACGAGACCTTTCGGCACTTGTTGCCCATGAATCAGTTCATGACGATCTGCGCAATCTTAATGGTTGCCTCGCAGATCTTTTTCATCGTGAACTTTTTCTACAGCATTTTCTTCGGCCCCAAAGCAGGCCGAAATCCTTGGCATGCCAATGGTTTGGAATGGCAAGCCCCGAGCCCTCCGGGGCATGGTAACTTCGACTTCCAGCCGATCGTCTATCGCGGTCCGTACGAGTACGGTTCGCCGGAAGTCGATGAAGACTATTACCCGCAAACGCAACCACCCAACGAGCGCGGCGACACCGACGAGCCGGCCACGATGGTGGACCACTAAGCGTATGACGAACCCTGTGCAATCCGAGTCCCCTTGGCCGCATCGCCTGGCGATGGTGTTGGTCTGCGCGACCTTTCCGTTGATTTGGATCGGCGGGCTGGTTACCACCACTAAGAGCGGCATGGCGGTACCGGACTGGCCGTCGACCTATGGCTACAACATGTTTTTGTATCCGTGGCAAACGTGGGTGTTCGGGCCGTACGACCTTTTCCTAGAACATGGTCACCGACTGTTGGCCTCGTCGGTTGGCATGCTGTGTATTGCGTTTTTAGTGCTGGCCCTTTGGCGAAAAGATAAGTCGCTGATCGTTCTGGGCGTGATCGCGCTGGTCTTGGTACTTTCGCAAGGGGTGCTCGGTGGGCTGCGTGTGGTCTGGGATAAGACCACCATTGCTCGGGTGCATGGCTGCGTAGGCCCGCTGTTTTTCGGCTTCCTTGTCTATATGGAATGTTTCACGTCGAAACGACTTCGAGCGATGTCAGCGATCGAGTCGACTCGCAGCGGTAGCTACTTGCGGCTTTCGATCGGGTTTATGGTGGTCGCGTTTCTGCAGATCGTGCTGGGTTCGTTGATTCGGCATGTACCGCTGACGATGACCCACGGTGCGTTTCGCGCGGCACTTTTGTTTCATGTGATCACGGCCCTGCTGGTGGTCGTCAGTGCAATCGCAATATGCTTTACCGCCTGGCGAGACAGTCAGGCCAATCGAAGCATTCGTTTTACTTCGACGTTCGCCGTGCTGCTGATTGTCGGGCAAATCTTGCTGGGCATCGCAGCCTATACCGTGAAGTATGGCTGGCCGACTTTTCTGCCTGGCGGGGCCTACTTCGGCAGGTTCGTTGTGCAGTGGGAAAGTGCAATGCAGTCAATGATCGTGACGGGGCATGTCGCGGTTGGATCGTTAATTCTGGCCTGTAGCGTTCTGCTGGTCACCTATGCTCTGCGGTGTTATCCGATCGCTTCTTCGCAAGCGAATTCCTCCCCCGCCAAGCTGACCGGTAACCCGGGCAAAGAGGTGATGGCATGAGTAGTGGTCCTGTCACTTTGACCGATCGTAAGTCGCGCGTGAAACAACAGTTGAGCGACTATTTAGAGCTGACCAAGCCCAAGATCGCTGTGCTGCTGTTAGTGTGCGTGGCGATCGCTGCGTACTGCGCTAGCAACGGCCAGCCCGATGTGGCTCGTCTGATTCATGTGATCGTGGGAACTGCCCTAGTGGCGGCAAGTAGCTGCGTCTGGAACCAGTGCCTGGAAGTTCACGTCGATCGCCGTATGAACCGCACTGCTCAGCGACCGATCCCCAGCGGTCGTCTGTCACGCTATACGAGCGCGTTGTTTGGCACATTGTTAGGTTCCGTTGGTATTTCCTACTTGCTGGCGACGGTGGGTGTTGTTCCGGCACTCATTGGGGCGCTGACTTGGATTTTGTATGTGTTCATTTACACGCCCATGAAGCAGGTCACGCCGTGGAACACGACCGTCGGCGCCGTCGCCGGGGCGCTGCCAATTTTGATGGGCTGGCTGGCCATGAATCCAGTGTTGGACCTGAAGGCCGTGGCCATCTTTGCGATCTTGTTTTTCTGGCAGTTCCCGCACTTTATGGCCATCGCCTGGTTGTATCGAGAAGACTATGCCCAAGGAGGCATGAAGATGTGGTCCGTGGTCGACGGCAGCGGCACGAAGGCCGGCATTCAGGCCGTTTCCGGTGCTATGGCATTGCTGCTGGTCAGCGTGGTGCCGGGCCTTGGTGAGGCCGCGATGCCCAATGTGTTGTACATGCTGCTTTCCTTGCTCGGTGGTGTGTTCATGTTGGTCGCGTCGTGGCGTTTTTTCACTTCGCGAGACAACAAGACGGCCCGACAGTTGTTATTTGCCTCGTTGATCTATTTGCCCTGCCAACTGGCCTTGCTGGTCATTTTGCCCAGCGGCGGCTAACGGAAAAAAGAACCTCAAGTAGACTGACCCCGCATGTCCGATTCCCACAGTGAAGATCATCACGGTCACATTCAGCTGGAATACCATCCGGCGTTGCCGTTATCGCTTGGCAAGCTTTGTTTGTGGCTGTTTTTGTCGACAGAAATCATGTTCTTCGCCGGCCTGATCGGCGCTTATGTGGTGTTGAGATTCGGTGCCCCGACGGGTACCTGGCCGACTCCGCACGATGTTTATCTCAGCGAGCCGATGGGTGCTTTCAATACGTTCGTGCTGATCTGCAGCAGTTTGTCAATCGTGCTCAGCCTGGAAGCAGCTCGAAAGAACCAAAGCGGCGCGGCGAAGAAGTGGCTGCTGACCACGTTCGTGCTTGGCTGCGTCTTCTTGGGCGTCAAAGCTTACGAATACAAAGAGAAGTTCGCCCACGGGATTTTCCCGACCAAAGAGAACCGCCGACTCTACGATCAGCCTGATGTGTACTACGTGTCGGCCCTCAAAGTCCGGCTCGAGAACCTCAAGTCAGGCCTGACCGATGAAGAAAAGGAAGAAGAGGTTCTCGATGGTATGACCCGCGTCCAGTTCATCGATACGATGTTAACCGGCGGGGTGGCGCACGCAGCCCGAACGGCCACGCAAACCGAGAACCCGATCCAAGCTCACGCCATTCTCGAGTCGCTCGCCTATGCCGTGCAGCATCACGAAGTGTCCGACTACCAGATTACCCGGCTGCGAACAGAAAAAGAGTCGCTGGCAGGTCCCTTAGCAAAGCTTGAAGAAGACCTGGCGACCAAAGATGCCCGTAAGACCGAGATCACCGAAAAGCTTAAGCCGCCTGCGGAAGGGGAAGAGGGGCCACCAGAGGACCAACTGCGTGACATGCGCGTTGAACTGGGGGGCCTGATGCAAGAGGTTGCCAAGCTCGATCAAGACGCCAAGCCGATGCGCGAACGGATTGCTTTCCTTGATCTTCTGCTTGCCGACGATGCTCATCTGCTGAACCATGGTATAGGGCATGAAATGGCATGGATGGAGCTTCCCTTCGTCTTGCCCAGCGGCAACATGTGGGCCAGCACCTATTTCCTGCTAACTGGGTTTCACGCACTGCATGTGATTGTGGGGCTGATTATTTTTGCCCTGGTATTGTTCAGTACGCTGGATATTAGCAAGTCGCACTACCTGGAAAACGCAGGCCTGTATTGGCACTTTGTCGACTTGGTGTGGATTTTCCTCTTCCCGCTGCTGTACCTGTTTTAAAGAAGTGAATCCGTGACCGATCCCAATACCCATCCGCCGGCGCACGACCAGCATTTGGAAAACGACGAAGAACTGCACGCTTCGACCGGCAACGGCAAGTACTGGGCGGTCTTCGTGGCGTTGTGCGTTCTCACGATGTGCTCGTTTCTGACCTATTTCGATTGGTGGGACACCAGCATCCCGCCCCACGTGAGCATGGCCTTCATGATGGCCGTCTCGTGCGGTAAGGCCCTGCTCGTGATGCTGTTCTTCATGCATCTTCTGTGGGAAGCCAACTGGAAGTGGGTGCTGACAATACCAGCCGGCATGATGGCCATCTTTCTGGCCTGTATGCTGATTCCGGATATCGGCATGCGAACCGTAAAGTATTCGCAAAGCCGCTGGCTGCATGCCCCCGTGCCGCATGTTGAGGCCGACGATGCGGCCGCGATCGACCATGCCCCTGCCGCTCACTAAGTTGAACTGCGAATGATCTCCCCGCGTGCGGTATCTATCGAAAATGTTTCCCATTTCTATGGGAAGCGGCAAGCGCTGGCCGAGGTCACGTTGTCGATCAATCCTGGCGAAATTTTCGTCTTCCTAGGCCCCAACGGCGGTGGCAAGTCGACCTTGTTTCGACTGCTTTCCACGCTCATGCCGCTGGCCCATGGCGATATCAGTATCCTCGGCAGAGCCGTTCGCACGCACCAGCACCAGGTCCGGCAACAGATTGGGGTCGTCTTTCAGATGCCCAGTCTCGATAAAAAACTGACGGTGCTGGAAAACATCCACCAACAGGCCGCTTTGTACGGGATCACAGGTTCCGTGCTGAAAGAACGGACTACCTTGTTGTTGGAAAAGCTAGAACTGGAAGACCGCAAAAGCGACATCGTCGAAGATCTCTCCGGCGGACTGCGGCGACGTGTTGAACTCGCCAAGGGGATGCTGCATTCGCCGAAGGTCTTACTGCTGGACGAACCCAGCACGGGGCTCGATCCGGCGGCACGACAGGCCATGTGGCGCTATCTAGAGTTTCTAAGGTCTGACCAAGGCGTGACCGTCATACTGACGTCGCATCTTCTTGAAGAGGCCGAGAAAGCCGACCGAATTGCCATCCTCGATCAAGGCAAGCTCGTCGCACTCGATACGCCGGATGCGTTGAAGGACCAAATCGGTGGCGATACGATCACCATCCGTTCGCGCCACCCTCAAGCACTGATACAAAAGTTGCACGACGAGCTTGGTCTGCACGCGACCGAGGTCAGCGAACTGGTTCGTCTGGAAACCGAAGACGGCCCCGCAACGATCCGTTCGATCATGCACACGGCCAGCGATCTGGTCGACGCGATTACCTTGGCCAAGCCTTCGCTGGAAGATGTGTTTATCGGCATGACCGGCCGGCAGTTTACCGAGGAGGTGGCCGAGTGACTTCCGAATCGATCGCTAGCCCCAAACCACTGGCAGCTGCCTGGTCGCTGTGCCGCCGTGAGATTGTGCGGTTTTTGCGACAACGCAATCGCATCATCGGGGCAATTGGGCAGCCCATTATATTCTGGCTCCTCTTTGGAACCGGACTGACCGGTGTCTTTCGTACGGCAGGGCAGGGGGGCGGCGATGAGAGCTTTACCGTTTACTTCTTTCCTGGCACGCTGCTACTGATTGTGTTGTTCACGGCGATCTTCGCCACCATTTCCATCATCGAAGACCGCAACGAAGGCTTCCTGCAGTCGGTGCTTGTCTCGCCGATACCGCGTTGGTCGATGGTACTGGGGAAGGTGCTCGGCGGAACGATTCTCGCCGTCGGTCAGGCCATGCTCTTTCTGCTGCTGGGCTACTTCGTCGGTATTCACATGGACATCGTGCAGTTGGTCTCCATCTTTGGACTACTCACGGTCGCTGGAATCGGGCTGACGTCGTTGGGGTTCTGGCTGGCCTGGCGGATGGACTCGACGCAGGGGTTTCACGCAGTGATGAACTTGCTGTTGATGCCCATGTGGCTTTTGTCTGGGGCCTTTTTTCCTATTCCCACCAATACCTCGTCCCTGGGACAGTGGATTTTGAGTTGGGTTATGACGCTCAACCCGGTGACCTATGCCTTGGGAGCCATTCGCAGAATCTTGCATGCCGAAACCGCGCCAAGCTTTTTAGGTGGGGAAACGGGCGGTCAATTCTGGTTGCCTAGTGTCGGGCTGGGCGTAACGATTACCATACTATTTGCAGTCGTCATGTTCGCCTTGGCCTGTCGTGCGGCAGAGAAAACCAGGCGAGGAGATTGGATATGAAACCGACCACCGGAATCTTTATTTCAGCTGTCCTGTTGATCCTGCTAGGACTGACCATGTTCTGGGCTGCTTTCAACCGCGGCCCCAGCGGGGGCAGCATTCCGGTTGATGGTCACGCGGCGACAGGACCTGTGGTCGACCTGAATCGCGAGATCGCCCCCTTCGAGCTGATGTCGGCCCAGGAAGAAACGTTCGATACGGCATCGCTCGATGGAAACGTCTGGATCGCCAGCTTCTTCTTCACGGCATGCCCTTCGATCTGCAAAATGCAGAATCAGCAGATCGCGATCCTGCAGGAAGAATTCGCCGACGAAGGGGTCAAGTTCATCAGCATCACGTGCGATCCCGATAACGACACGCCAGCCGTCTTGCGGCAATACGCCGAGTCCTTCCAGGCCAAGCCTGACGTGTGGACTTTTCTGACCGGCGATATGCAACAGTTGAAGGAGATCACCGAAAACTCTTTTCAGGTGGCGTTTGAAACGCAAACCCACAGTGATCGCCTGATGGTCATCGACAAAGAGGGCAAGCTGCGCGGAGCATTTCAGGCGACCGACGACATCGACTTCCGCCGCACGAAAAAGCTGCTGAAAGAACTGGTTGCCGAGCCGTACCAGCCGCAAGAGAAAGAAGTCGCGGCGAAAGACGAGCCTCGCCAGCAGACGATGGAAAGCTTTCAGCTGACCGACAGTCTAGATCTGCCGTTTGATAGCAAGTCTTTGGAAGGCGATCTCTGGCTGGGCAGCTTCTTTTATACGTCGTGCCCCGGCAGCTGTATCATGCAGAACATGGAGAAGGCCAAGCTGCGGAACGAGTTCAAGGATCGCGGTTTGAAACTTGTCAGCATTACGTGCGATCCCGATAACGACACGCCGGCAGCGCTAGCCGGCTATGCCGAACGTTTTCAGGCCGACCCCGATCGCTGGTACTTCTGCACCGGCGAGTTCGATTATATCCAGAAGATCGGCAGCGAGTTCTTCGACATCAAAGTTGAACCGCAGTATCACAGCGACCGGGTTTTTCTGGTGGGGCGCGACGGCAAGGTGATCGACTCGTTTCGCACGAGTTTGCCCGATCAGATGGAAGCGTTGCAAAAGACTCTCGATGAAATGCTGCCGCCTGGCGAAGACGAAGCATAGGAAACCGAAAACAAGAAGAAGGATTAACGCGTGGATTTGGTAACCGTCTTGCCCCATGTCAATGCGTCGCTTAACGGCCTGGCAACCCTGCTGCTGGTGGTTGGCTTCGTGCTGATCAAGCAGGGTAAAGTGAACGCGCACAAGTGGACCATGCTGGGTTGCTTCGGCGTCTCGGTGGTGTTCCTGGTGTGCTATTTAACGTATCACGGGTTGATGGAAGGGCACAGCAAAACCTTTCCGGAGTATCCGGCCAATTGGATTCGTTATAGCTATTACGTGATGCTGCTAACCCATGTGGTCTTGGCGGCGATCGTTCCCTTTTTGGCCGTCATTACCATTTACCTGGGCCTTAAGGATCGCCGTGAAGCACATCGCAAGATCGCGAAATGGACTTTTCCGATCTGGCTTTATGTTTCCATTACCGGCGTCTTAGTTTACCTTTGTTTGTATCAGTTCTTTCCTCCCCAAGTCGCAGTTTAGGATCATGAACGCCCTGAAAGCCATCTTCGCGAAATCGAGTTACGCCGCAGCGTTGTTGCTGGTGCTAGGGGCCCCGTCGTGGGCTTGGGCGTGTCCGACGTGCAAAGATGGCTTGAGCGACAACTACGTGGGCGCGTATGCGTTCAGTATTTTGTTCATGATGATTGTCCCCTACGTGCTGTTGGCAGGCTTCTTCGTTTACATCGTGGTTTGCTATTGGCGGAGGCCAGCAGCTGAGCGAAAAGAACTGTCCGCAGACGAACTGACCCAGATAGCGCTGAAAAAAGCGAAGCAGGGGATTCCTACCCAGCCTCCGGCGTTTGACTAGTTGGGCGGGGTTCTTCGCGTCTTTTCTGAGGAAAGCAGCCGATTCAATCGCTACCCTTTCCCCCAATAGTTGGTGGAATCGCGAGTTCGCGGCTTACGCTTTGCTTTTCCGGGGCCGTGACGGCTTCTATACTGTATGCGGAAGGCAACTATCGTCAGGAATAGCGAGTGCATGAGATCTAGGCCAACGCTGACATCGCGATCTGCAGGACTTGTTTGGGTCCTTTCCCTCTTGCTCCTAAGCGCATCGCAAAGCTTGGGTCAGGCTCAAGATGTGTTCGTTCGGGCCGAGTTCTCGCTCACTGTCGAGCTTCCCGAAACCAAAAACGATACCAAGAACCTGCTGGCCCAGGTCGATCAGCAACTGCAGCAGGAAAAGTGGCAGGACGCGATCGACACGCTCGAGCGGCTTATCAGCGGGCATGGCAGCGAGTTGATTGCCCAGGGAAACGACCAGGTCGACTTGGGAAGCCAGTATGTCTATTACGTCGAACTGAAGACGTATCTGCGTCGCCGCATCTCTGAGTATGCACGGCAGATGCCCGAGTTCCTGGAGGTCTACCGTTCACGGATCGATTCCTTGGCCAAGCAAGACCTGGACGCCGCGATGGTCACGCGCGACCCGGCCCAGCTTGCCGCCGCGATCGACAACTACTTTCTGAGCAGTCATGCCGACCAGGCTTTGCTGCACTTGGGTGATCTGCTTCTCGAACAAGGTCGCTTTAATGAAGCACGCACTGCCTGGGAACGCATCTCGCCGCGTTATCGAACGCCGAAGGACCCACAAGGTGTATTACTCGCCATGGCAGGTCAGCCCATTTGGGTTGCCGTAGATGGTGTCGATTGGGGACAGCATCGCGACTATATCGAAGGTCTGTTAAACGAGAACCAAACCTCGAGTTCGCTGGCCACTATTCCCGCGAGCGACGTTGACCCGGCGGCCGTCTGGGCTCGGCTTTGTCTGGCGTCGTGGTTGGAAGGAAGCAGCGATCGCGCTGCGGTCGAACTGGAACTGCTGCGGCAATTGCATCCGGCTGCCCAAGGGTATTTGGCAGGGCGTGAAGTGAACTATGCTCAGCGGCTTACCAAGCTTGTCGCGTCGTCCCCGGGCGAGCATGCTTTACAGCAAGCAAACAGCTGGCCAACATTCGCAGGCTCGTACGCACGAACGGCCCAAGCCGACCTGCCAGAGCGGGCCAAAACTTACCAACCCAATTGGAGCGTTTCTCTCGAGACGCAAGCGTTATCGCGTCCTGCGGGGCGAAACGGCTTAAGCGAGGATGACGAACTGCAAGATATCCCCCTGATTGCTGAATCTTCCGAGGCTCTGCTCAGTACGTTTCCCGCGGTGATCGATGGCAACGTCATCGTGGCGGATGAAGAGCGAGTTCGGGCATTCCACCTTGAAAGCGGCCTATCTGCGTTTCCCTCCGCAGGAAACGAGGTGTTCGAACGCGATGAACTCGACTTCGGAGCATTCCATTCCAGCGGTCGACGGATCGACTTCGATTTTAGCATGCGTGGACGTCGACGCCGTTCACCCCTATCGGCCATGTCATTCAAGCTCTTGTCTGCTCTCGGCGCCACGCGATTTACACTCGCATCCGACGACACCAAACTGGTCGCACGGATTGGGACGACGGCCATTGGGGTTCCGTATGTGAATTCTCAGTTTCAAGATCCAGCCGATATGGTCGTGTTCGACATGCGTAAGGAAGGCAAGCTCGAAGCCCGGATTCCACCGGTGACCGAGCTTTCTGGGCCGTGGTCGTTCGAGGGCACGGCAATCATCCAAGGAGACCGTCTCTACTGCGGAATGATCAAGTCAGGCGTTCGCGACGAATCGGCTGTGGCTTGCTTTGACTGGACGACCTCGCAAATGTTGTGGCGTCGGACCGTTTGTCTGACGCAGCCGTACGGCAGTGGTTTGGTCGCCGACGGAGAGTATGGTTTTCGCTCGCACAACTTGCTGACCCTTAAAGATGGCGTCCTGTACTACAACACCAATCACGGCGTGATCGCCGCCCTCGAAGCAGATCGCGGAGAAATGTTGTGGCTGACGCGGTACCCTCGCCGAGGGCTCATTCCTGATAAGCTCGAGCAGGCGCACTCGTTGGTGCAGCGAAACGTGAACCCTTGCATCGTCACCCGAGGGCTTGTGATTACGATGCCGCTCGACTGCGAGCGCCTTTTTGCGCTGGATGCGGCCACGGGGCAGTTGGTCTGGCAAACGGTTCCCGGCGGTATCGATCCATTGCATTTATTAGGCGCAACCAAAGACGACGTCCTGGTCGGCGGAGAACAGCTTTTCTGGGTGCACCTGCACTCGGGCAAGATCCGTGCCGAGTTTCCTAATGTTGACCAGATGTTTCGCGATCGAGGTTATGGCCGCGGTGCACTAGTGGGCGATCAAATTTACTGGCCGACGCGTGAAAAAATCTTCCGCCTGAATAGCAAACTCGATGCGAGCGGTGCCGTGAAAGAGGCGGCTCTTCCGGTAGACTTGCTGCGATACGGAGAAGAAGGAGGAAACGTTGTCGTCGCTCAAGGGCAGATGATCGTGGCCTCTCCCAGCCGATTGACCGTTTACTCGCCGTCACCGGTGCTTGAACCGCAAGATGCGGCCTCGACAAAAGATACCGATCAATAAAATACAAACCCATTGAATCACGTAGTCCCTTTCCGCAATTGATTTCCTACGGACAACGATCGAATGACGAGCGAAAATGATGCCGCTGCCGCCGCCCGACTGGCCGAGGCGTATGAACTTCTGCAACGCGAAATTGGCCGCGTGATTGTCGGTCAGGAAGAAGTCATCGAACAACTGCTGATCGCCTTGTTCGCTGGCGGTCATTGCCTGTTGGAAGGGGTGCCGGGCCTGGCGAAAACGTTAATGGTCCGCTCGCTGGCCAGCGCGCTGCACCTTCAGTTCAATCGTATTCAGTTCACGCCAGATTTGATGCCGTCGGATATTACTGGTACGGAAATCATTCAAGAGAACCGCACGACCGGCGAGCGAGCGTTCCGCTTCATCCCGGGGCCGATCTTCAGTAACGTCATCTTGGCCGACGAAATCAACCGAACGCCCCCCAAAACGCAGGCCGCCTTATTAGAGTCGATGCAGGAGAAACAGGTCACTGCCGGCGGCTCGAAGCACACGCTGCCAAAGCCGTTCTTCGTACTGGCCACGCAAAACCCGATCGAGCAGGAAGGCACCTACCCGCTTCCCGAAGCGCAGCTCGACCGATTCATGTTCAACGTGCGGATCGACTATCCCTCTGAGTTGGAAGAGTTAGAGATCGTCAAGCGAACGACCGCCGACATCGACACCGAAATCTCGCCGCTCTTATCGGGCGAAGAAATCATGCAGCTGTCGCAAGTCGTGCGGCGCGTGCCGGTGGCCGATCCGGTGGCTCAGTATGCGATTCGTCTGGTACGTATGACGCGCCGCGGCAACGATATTCCGTCGAAGATGGAACCGTACATCCAGTGGGGTGCCGGCCCGCGGGCCAGTCAGTTCCTGGTGCTTGGTGCCAAGGCTCGGGCCATTTTACAAGGTCGTGAATTTGCAACGACCGACGACGTCAAAGCTGTCGCGTTGCCCGTTTTACGGCACCGCATTCGAACCAGTTTCAACGCCGACGCCGAAGGCATCACGACCGATCATGTCGTCCAGCAGCTTTTGGAAAATATTCCCACCACGGTAGAGGACCAGCAATTTGTCGACGCTTTTAGATCCTCAGACGCTGGCTAAAGTCCAGGGGCTGCGGCTCCGGGCCAAGCACATCGTGGAAGGGCTGATCGCCGGCTCGCATCGTAGCCCGCATCGTGGGTTTTCGATCGAATTCGCCGAGCATCGCGATTACGCGCCTGGGGACGATCTGCGCTATCTCGACTGGAAAGTCCTTGGTCGAACCGACAAGTACTACATCAAACAGTTCGAGGACGAGACAAACCTCATCTGCAACCTGGTGGTTGATGTCAGCGAAAGTATGCGCTACAAAAGCGCGGACGCTGCGATGAGCAAGCTGGAATACGCCCAGTGCATTGGGGCGACGCTGGCCTGGTTAGTTTTGCAGCAGCAAGACGCCGTTGGTCTGGTGACCTTTGACGAGCAAGTTCGTTCGCTGGTGCCCCCCAGCGGTAGCCCGGTGCAATTGCAGCAGGTGATCGACGTGTTGCAAACGGCTGAGTCGAAAGAGAAAACACAGATCGGTCCCCTTTTGCACGAACTATCCGGCCGGCTCAATCGTCGGGGCTTAGTGATCGTGCTAAGCGACTTCTTTGACGACGTCGACTCGATCATGGCCGGGCTGAAGCACCTGCGGTTTCGCAAGCATGATATCATCTTGATGCAAGTGCTCGATCCGGCCGAACTCGATTTCCCCTTTGACCGCCCCACCATGTTTCACGGACTGGAGGCATTTCCTGAATTGATGGCCGATCCGATCTCGGTTCGCAAAGCGTATCGCGAAGAGATCGAGGCCTTCGTCAACGATCTTCGCAGTAAGTCGTTGGCCAACCAGATGGACTATGCTCAGATCCGTACCGACCAACCTTTCGACGCTGTCCTTCGTAACTTTTTCAACCATCGCAATGCCCGGCTCGTATAGCCCAATCCAACGAAACGCTTGATAGCCCAGTGAATCCTTTCGCTTTTTCCAGTGCGACGATGTTGTTGTGGGGATTGGCCGCCGTAGCGCCGATTCTCATTCATCTGTGGAATCGTCGTCGCTATCGCGAAACGGATTGGGCTGCGATGAAGTTTCTGCTAGCCGCGATGAAGAAGAACCGTCGCCGCATCCAAGTCGAGCAGCTGTTGTTGCTGCTGGTCCGCTGCGCGATCTTGTTGTTCTTTGCGATTGCCATGGCCGACATCTCGTGCACCGGCGGTTCAGGTATCAATGGCTTTGGCGGTCCTGGCTCGGCCACACACACTGTCTTGGTAATCGATCAATCGTACAGCATGGACTACGGCGAAGACGGTCAGACGCGACTTGATCAGGCCAAGGACCTCGCCCGACGGATTGTCAACGAAGCGGGCGAAGGAGATGGGTTCACGCTTATGACCATGGGCCGCACGGCCAAGGGAATCATTTCCGAGCCCGCGTTCGACCCCAATGACGTGCTGCGGGAACTCGACCAGATCGAGATCGACCCAGGCGTCGCGGTGCTCGATCTTTCCCTGGCCGAAATCGAAGGCACGCTGCGAATGGCTACCCGCGATTTCCCTCGCTTACGTCGCGCTCAGGTTTGCATTTTGACCGACTACGGCGACGTGACTTGGAAAGAGGCGGCTTCGCAAACCAACGAGCAGTTACTCGCGAAGATCGAAGAGTTGGCCATCGTGCGGACATTCGACGTCGGCCAACCACAAACGACCAACAGCGCAATCATCGACGCGACGCAGCTTACGCCGTACTTAACGCCGGACGAGTCGGCCCGGTTTCGGGTCGAGCTTTCGTGCGACAACGCCTCGCAGCTTCCTAGTCAGGTGGTGCAGATGTTTGTCGATGGTCGTCTCGTCTCGCAGAAGGTCGTGCCATTTGTCGATAACCAGATCGTGTCGGTCGAGATGAACACGGTCTTCAGTCTGCCTGGCACGCATGCGGTTGAATTTCGTTTAGAAAATGATCTGCTCGATACGGATAATCGGCGGTATCTAGCCGTGGAAGTGAAACCGCAGCTACGCATCTTGTGCCTGGCCGACGATGTCCCTTCGCTCAAATTCCTGAAACTGGCCCTCGATCCTTCCGGGGCGATCCAGTCGCCGATCAAAGTAGAGACAATGCGGGCCTCGGCGATGATGGATGTCGATCTGTTGGCCTACGACGCGGTCTACCTATCTAACGTGGCCCGAATCGCCCCGGATGAAGCCGCCGTTCTTCGTGCATTCGTCGAGCGTGGTGGCGGTCTGGTGATGTTCCTAGGAGACCGCGTGCATGCGGCCAGCTACAACGCGGCTCTGGCCCGCGGCAATGATGCGTCGGCTCCGATAATCGATATCAAGCTGGATGGTCCGACCCCGCGCGGCGAATACTTTTTGGATCCCCGCCAATACGAGAGCCCGCTGCTGGAACCCTTTCGCGGACAGCAAGCCGGCGGCCTGTTAACGACGCCGATCTGGAACTACTTTAAGGTCACCACCGGTGAAAATTCTGCCGCGCAAACGGCCCTCTGGTTTGGCAGCGGAGACCCGGCGATTGTGACGTCGCGTTATCAAACACTTTCGACCGACAAAGAAAATGCCGTCGCTACGCGGTTAGGTGGCAACGTGCTTGTGTTTTGCCTTCCGGCCAGTACCGATTCAGTCGATCGTTCGCTCGATCCGCCCGCTGCCTGGACCGTCTTTCCGACCTGGCCCAGCTTCCCACCGCTGGTTCAAGAGTCCCTCTCGTTGGCAGTCGCTTCTCAGTTCGATCGTCGCAATCGTGAGCTAGGAGATGTGTTTGAGGGGGTCATTGAAGGAGACCCCGGCGCGAATCTGATCGAATTGATCTTGCCGGACGACCAGACAAGTCGCATCGAAGCGGTGGCCCGCGACGATCGCCTGTTCTGGGCATTTGCTGGAACCGATCAGATCGGCATCTATCGCTCGAAGATCCTTTCCAACGAGGCCACCGCCAAGGTCGAGTTTGCCGTTAACGCCGATACCCGCGAAAGCGACTTGAGCCGGGTGCCCATGGACAACGTGCCGCCGTCGCTGCAGCCCGGCGATCGCGGCTTAGACCCGACCACCAGTGGCCAGGTCGCCTCGGTGCCGTCGTCGATCGAACTGTTTCGTTATGCGTTGGTGCTGGTGATGGGATTAATGTTTTTTGAGAGCTTCTTGGCCTATCGATTTGGGGCCGCCGCACGATGAACGACGCATGGCGACAACTCGTTCGGTGGACCTTGGCGGATGAAAGTCCGGCGACCGATTCC
Organism: Bremerella alba; assembly: GCF_013618625.1. Classification (NCBI taxonomy): domain Bacteria; kingdom Pseudomonadati; phylum Planctomycetota; class Planctomycetia; order Pirellulales; family Pirellulaceae; genus Bremerella; species Bremerella alba. Next base: position 255,579 of record NZ_JABRWO010000010.1, read on the forward strand.
ACCATGGAAGTGACCCTGCAATGGGCACCTCCGTGGGCGGCTTGGGTCACGTTGGTTCTGGTCATTGCAGCGGTTGTTTTCTTCGGTTGGATCTACCGCAAGGAGAACCTACAACGCGCCATCCCCAAGTGGGCCATGCTGTTGGCCGTCAGGCTAACGCTGGTGGGAATTGTTTTGTTCATGCTGTATGGACTGCAGCAACAGCCGTTTCAGACCGATGCCCCCGACCTGGTGATTGCGGTCGACGATACCGAAAGTATGTCGCACCTCGATACGTTCTCGCCGGGAGACGAGTCCCTCATTCGGTCACGCGTAGATGCGGCGAACCTAGGCGAGCCGACTCGCTGGAATCAGGCCCGTACGCTGCTTCTGGAAAACAACGAATCGCTGATGGCCAAGCTTCGCGATCGCTACAACGTGCGAACCTATTGGATGGGGGAATCAGGTCGGGCACTAACCGTGCCCGACGATCAGTTTACCGAGCTGCTTCAGTCGGCAACGCCCGATGGCCAGGTTAGTCGCCTGGGCACTAGTTTGTCCCAAATCTTGGAACAACAACGCGGTCGTCCGACGGCGGCCATCGTACTGCTAAGTGACGGAGTGACAATTGAAGGGCCGAGCCTTTCCGAAGGTGCCCAACAAGCCGCATTGCGGGGTGTGCCTATCTTTCCGATTGGGATCGGTAGCCAGCAGCTTTCGCGCGATCTACGAATCGAAGAAGTGGTTGTCGATCCGATCGCATTTGTGGGAGATACGCTGACGTTTGTGGTGCGTCTGTCGGCCCAAGGGATGGCCGGCGAATCGGTGCGGCTTTCGGTCGCCGATCGGGAGAACCCCAGTCTTACTCTTAATGAGCAGAACGTTACCCTCCCGGCTGAACGCGTCACGCGCGAGATTCGCTTGCAGTTTCGCCCGGAAGAAGTGGGCGAATTCGATTACGTGGTCCGAGCCGAGATCGAAGATGGCAGCACAGCCGATGACAACTTTTCGGTGACGCGTAAAGTCAAAGTCCTCGACGCGACCATCCGCGTGCTGTACGTCCAGGCCTATCCTCGGTTTCAGTTCCGCTTTCTGAAGATGCTGCTTGAACGGCAATTGAAACGCAGCCCCGTTTCCGGCGAAGACGAAAAAGCGTTCGAATTGACTACCATTTTGCAAGACGCCGATCAGTCTTACGCCGATCAGGACGAAACCGCTCAGGTCGCGTTTCCCGGCACACGCGAAGAATTGTTCGACTACGATGTCGTCATCATGGGTGACGTCAATCCGGCGTTTCTCAGCCGCGAACAACTGCAGAATCTGCAAGACTTTGTGCAGGTCAAAGGAGGCGGGTTGATCTTCGTCGGTGGGCAGTTCTATTTGCCGTGGGACTATCGCTCGACACCGCTGGCCAGCTTGCTGCCGTTCTCATTGGATGATGCCCGCCGGTCTGACCCCGATCAGGCCTACGTCCAGCCTATCCCGGTTGAACTGTCGGACCTGGGCCTGAACACGTTGCCACTGCAGGTCACCGAAATGCCGGCCGACACCATCGCCGCGTGGCGGGGTATGAACCAGGTGTACTGGCACGTGCCGATCGAGCATCTCAAGCCGGGAGCCCAAACGTTGGCTAATGCAACGCGACCCGACGGATCAAAACAACCGCTGCTGACGCAGCAGTTTATCGGTCGTGGGAAGGTGATGTTCCTGGGCAGCGACGACCTATGGCGATGGGACTATCACGACGAATTTTGGATGCAGGCCATTCGCTACCTGGCCCGTTCCAGCCTGCTCGATTCGGATGGCTCGGTCGAAATTACGGTCGATCGCTCCACCTATCGCACCGGCGAGTCGGCCACCGTACGGGTACGTTTCTTCGACGAAAGTGAAGCACCGCCGGCAGACGACGGCGTCCAACTGACGCTCGAGAAGCCTGACGGAAGAACGCGGACGATCACCATGTCGCGCGTGGCCGGCAATCGAGATTTATTTGAAGCGACCATTCCAGGGCTGACCGCCGGTGATCATCGGTTGTGGATCGTGCAGCCGCTGTTGCGAGGAGATTCCGGCGAAACCGAACCCCCTTCGACGCAGTTCACCGTCGAGCCGGTCGCCGGAGAAATGACCCGTTTGGACATGGATTTGGCTGAACTCCGCCAGACGGCCTCTTCAACACGGGGCGAGTATTTTTCGTTTTTGGAGGCGGACTCGTTGTTAGAAGCCCTACCACGAGGGCGACAGGTACGAATTCAGACCTTGCCTCCAGAGCCGCTTTGGAATTCCTGGAAACTTGCCCTGTTGTTCGTCACACTATTAATTGGTGAGTGGGTTCTGCGAAAGCGTATGGGCCTGGTTTAGTTTTCCCTGAGGATCGATACGGATGGCATCCGACGCACAAAAATCGAACGACCCCTCGGTGCATCACCTGGTGGTGCAGCGAGTCGAAGAAGCACGTCGCGGGGCGATGCGGCGGGTTCGTCTGCGCGGACTGGCCTGGGGCCTGGCGGCCGGACTGCTCCTTCTGCTGGGAATGACGCTGTTCGACTATCTCTTGCGGCAAGACGACATCGGGACGCGTTGGTTTCTGTCGCTCGTGACGTTCGGCGGGTTGGTGTTCGCGGTCGTGTGGTGGATTGTTCCGGCTTGGAAATGGTCGCCGTCGCTGCAACAGATCGCCCAGCGTATCGAGCAGTTCTTTCCGGAACTGCGCGACAAAATATCGAGCGCGCTCTTCTTTCTCGAGCAGAACGAAGAGGACGCCGCTGGAAGTTCAGTCTACTTCCGCCGCAAGCACATTAGCGAAATGGCGGACACGCTGACCTACACCGACTTGTCGGTCGCGCTCAACCGCCAATTGGCCAACAACGCGATGTATGTCCTGTTCGGGGTCATGTTTGTCGGGGTATCGGTGTTGCTCTTTTCGCCGCAGCAATTTGGAACGGCCGTGTCGCGTCTGGCCATGCCGTGGAAGACGATCGAGTGGCCCCGGCAAAATAACCTGGCCCTGATCGACCCGCCGGAAGTGGTCTCGTTGGGTGGCCGCGCGGTGATCGAAGTCGAAGACCACAATCGAAATCTGCCGGAAATGGTCGAACTGCAGGTCCGCTACGAAGCCGATGGCCGGCCGATGACGCACCCCATGCAACTCGACCTGGAAGCCAATCGCATGGTTTACCAGTTGGACGGCATTCAACGGGCCTTCGAGTTTCGTGTCGAAGGGGGCGACGACGACACCATGAACTGGCATGCGGTCGAAGTAGTGAAGCCGCCCAAGTTCTCAGACGTGCAAGTTACCCTGGTCCCACCGGAATATACACGTTGGCTACCCAGCCAATCGCCACGCTCGATCATCGCTCTAGAAGGAACGACCACGCTGCTGTTTGGCAAGGTCGACCAGAAGATCACCAAGGCTCAGTTCATGTTCGAGGCCGCTGGCAAGTCAGATGTGTTTCCCCTGGTGATCGGCGAAGATGGCTACAGCTTTTCTACGCCGCAAACTACCGCCGAGGACGGACCACCCCAGGGGCCGGTACTCGCGGCCAGCGGTAGCTATTGGATTGAGGTGACCGTCGAGTCGGGCCTGAAGAAAGCCGAAGGGCGACGCTTTCCGGTGCGTGTGATCCCAGACAAAGCCCCGATCGTTTCGTGGATTCAGCCTGATCGTAATACGTCGCTTACGCCGTCGGCGCTGCTGAAGCTTTCCGCAGGCGTCCGCGATGACCTACAGACGCACGACGTGAAGCTGGTCGTTAAGAAGCAGGCAGATAAGTCAGTGCTGATCGAGCAGTCACTTTTCACAGGTCCGGAAGATCGTCCCTTCGAGTCGCCCCCCAGTAACCTGGCGATGGGGCTGGCCGAAGACCTGGAGATTAGCCACACGCTCGATTTCTCTGAGTTGGATGGTTTGACGCCCGGCACCATTTTGGAGCTGACCCTTGTCGCGACCGACTACCAACCACAAACCGGGACGAGCCTGCCGCGGATCATCACGATCATCTCCGATGAACAACTCGAACAACGCGTGAACCGGCAACAACGTGAGATCATTTCCAAGATTGCCGAGGCCCGCCGTCTGCAGCAAGATGCCCGACAACAGACCCGCAGCGTCGAAATCAAGTTGGAAGAAGGTTCACCGCTAGGGCCGGCCGAATTCGCTAACCTGCAAAACGGGGAACAAAACCAGAAGAACGTGCGCGAGAAGCTGGTGACCGGTCGCGATAGCGCTGCCAAACGGATTAGCGAACTGTTGGAAGAGTTGCAGCAAAACCGCCAGACCGATCACGACGCGTCCGACATATTACAGGATCTGAAGGACAAGATCGAAGCAATCGCCGATTCGGAATTAACGCCGATCGAATCGAAAATCACCCAACTGCGTCGTCAAACTCCGCGCAATAGCGAGTCACCTGCCGAGTCGTCAGAGGGCGCAACCCCGTCGGAAACAACCATGGGCGAGCGTTCCGGCGATAACAGGGGTGACGAGAAGATTCAACAAGAGGGACAAGCTGATCAAAAAGGTTCTGGCGCTGACCAAGCACCCACGGAAGACAGCCTGGGCAAGCCTGCGGATGGCGATGATAAAGCCGAAGGTAACGAAAAGAGTCCTCCCGAAGACGATAAAAAGGCCGAGCAGCCTATGGAGTCACCATCAGCTGTCGAAGGTTCGCCCGAAGCGGAAAAGCAGGAGGCCGAGCGTACCCGGCAGCAGCTCGATGAGATTGGCCAGCGGCAAGAGAACGTCGCTGGTCAACTGCAAGACTGGCAGAACGACCTGAACAAGTGGGATACTTTCCGCCGCTTCGCCATGGACGTACGAGACGTGGCCAATCGCCAGAAAGATATTGAAAAACGCACCGAAGCGAAGCAGACCGAAACGCTTGGTCAAGATATCGAGCAGATGTCACCAGAGGATCGTGCCGACTTGAAGCAGATGGCCGAAGAGCAATCGAATCTGGCCGGCGAACTCGATCGCATTCAGTCCCGCATGCGAGACATGATGCAGAACGACCCGGAAAGTGAAGAGGTCGCCAATACGCTCAAGGATGCCATCAACGAAAATCGGGATGCCGCCGTCTCGCAGCGGATGCGTCAGGCCGGCCAACGAATCGAGCAGAACCAGCTTTCTTCTGCCAAAGAGTCGCAGCAGCAGGTCGAAAAGTCGCTCGAGGATGTGCTCGACACGCTGCAAAACCGCCGCGAGACCGACAAGAAAGAACTGAAGCGAAAGCTGGACGAGGCCCAGCAGGAATTGGCAGAGCTACAAGACCGTCAAAAGCAGTTGAAAAGCAAAGCGGATGAAGCACAAATGCAGTCTGGCGCTGCCGACTCGCAGCAATCGCAGCAGAAGCAACTCGAGAACCTGACGCAACAGGCCCAGCAGATGCAGCAGCAAGCCGAACGTCTGGCTCGCAAGCTCGAGCGGCTTTCCGCCAACAAAGCGGCCCAGAAGGTTCGTGACGCGGCCGAACGCTTAGAAGAGGCTGCCAAGAATGCCCAAAATAGCGACACACAACAGCTTCAAGATGAAATCAAGCAGGCTCAGAAAGACCTGGAAGAAGCTCAGCAAGAGCTACAACAGCGTCAAGAACAGGTCGAGCAGGACCTGGCCCAGGAACAAGCTGCCAAGCTCATGCAGTCGATCGAACAGCTGATCATTCGTCAAACCCGCATTCGGGACGAACTAGTTCGCCTGGACGAGCTGAAAAAGAAAAGCGGCCAACTCTCCCCAGCGCAAAAGCAAACGCTGGAGGGGATCTCGCTGGAACAAGCGACCCTGACCGACGAGATTCGTTCGTTCGCGGAGTCGATTGCCAAGGCCGAGGTGTACCACCTTTCGCTGCATTTGACCGCCGAAGTCACGACCGATCTTTCACGCTTGCTGGACACCGGCGAGATCGACGCAAGAATACTTTCGTTGGCCGAAGAAGCCGTTCAGCGGCTCGAACAATTGATTGCCGCCATGGAAGAGGAAGAAAAGCAGCAAAACTCCGAGAACCAACTGCAGGAAGACCAGTCGCAACAAGATCAACAGCAGCAACAACAACAGCAGGGAAGCCAAGATGGGATCAGCCAAACGGCTCAACTGCGACTGTTGAAGATGATGCAAGAGGCCCTCAAATCACGCACACAGACGTTGGGCGAACAGATTGAGAAGGAAGCCAACCCTGTCGATCAGGCCGAATTGTCTCGTCTTGCCGGTGAACAGGGGCGGCTGTCCGAGATGACGTTGAACCTGATTAAGAACACCGAAGAAGGAATTTTCGACCCCGAGAACTTGCCCGATATCGAACCAGCCGAGCCTGCCGACGCCGAGCAAGAGGAGGACAACGATGTCTAAACGATTGGTCACCGCGTGCTGGATCATCGCCAGCCTCTGGGCCGTGACGTGGACGGTCCCGGCACTAGCTCAAGAGTCTGCCGATGATGGGGCCGGGATGTCCTCGTTGGACGAAGAATTGTTCAACGACTTGGGAAGCGATCTGTTCGACGACATCGATCTACCCGCAGAAGCCAAGCAAGCACCGGACGATACCAAGCCGCCAACCGATGCCGGCATGCAGACGAAAAGTAAAGACTCTGCCGAAGCCGTCGGCGGCGAAGAAGATGCAGGCGACGAAGCGGAGGGACCTCGCAGCATGGGGGCAGAACAAACCGGACAAGCCCAAGGCGAAGACGCGCTGACCAAGATCGGCGGGTTGATGCGGGAAGTGCAACAGCGAATCGCTGGAGGTCAGGCCGAATCGCAAACCGTGGCGATGCAGCAAGAGATTATCGAAGAGATCGAAAAGCTGCTGGATCAGCAAAACAATCAGAACAACCAAAACCAATCCAATAGCAATTCCCAAAATCAAAACCAGCAGCAGAACCAACAACAGCAACAAGATCAGTCGCAAAGTCAGCAGCAACAAAACCAACAACAGAATCAGCAGCAAGGCGGTCAGCAACAACAGCAACAACAAGCTGGTCAGCAGCAGTCCCAGCAGCAACAAGAAGGACAAGGCCAGTCGCAACCGCAAGAGCAACCAGGGGGTGATTCCCAGCCCAGCCAGGCCCAAATGCAAGCTGGAGAAACCAGCGAAGACGCCCAGGATAGCAGCGACAAGCTCCGCGATGCCAAGGTCCTCGCCATTTCGCCGGAAGAACAGGATGCTCTGGTAAAGAAGGCTTGGGGCAACCTGCCACCTCATTTACGCAAGCAGATTTCTAACAGTTCGATGGAGCGTTTTCTGCCGAAGTACGAGCGGTTGACCCAAGAGTATTTCCGTAAACTGGCCGAGATCGAGGAATAAGTAACCAAGTCGTATGAGCCAATATTCGCGCCGAACCCTATTGAAGTCTGCCTTGGTCGCCGCTGGAAGTTGCGGTGCCGGGTCGCTGTTATCCGCCCAAGAATGGCGTGGCACGTCTCGACGCACTTCGCGTGGATTGATCACCCGCGACGTTCAGTCGAGCATCGACCAAGGCCTGCAGTACCTGGTCCAGCGGCAAACGATGGACGGTACCCAACGCGGCGCTTTTGGAGCCGATGGCTACCGCGCCAATACGGCAGTCGTCGGCCTGGCTGGCCTCGCGTTTATGGCCGCTGGCAGTGCACCTAACCGTGGACCGTATGGTGCGAATATTTCAGCATGTCTCGACTACCTATTGGCCAACACGCAAAGCGGTGGGTTCGTCGCGTTGCCCAATGCTCGCACGCATGGTCCCATGTACGGGCACGGTTTCGCCACGTTGTTTCTGGCTGAAGTGTACGGGATGACCAACGCCGCCGAGCTTCGCGATACGGTTCGCGCGGCGGTGAAATTGATTGTCGACACGCAGAATGCCGATGGTGGCTGGCGGTATCAGCCGGTACGCAGCGAAGCCGATATCTCGGTGACGGTATGCCAGATGATGGCGTTACGTGCGGCCAGAAACGCAGGTATCTTTGTCCCTAATGAAACGGTTGATCGTTGCATCGATTACGTGACCCGCAGCCAGAACGCCGACGGTGGTTTCAGCTATATGCTCAGCGGAGGTCCCAGCGCGTTCCCGCGATCGGCCGCGGGGGTTGTCGCGCTATACAGTGCGGGGTTGTATGAAGGAGAAATCGTCGAGCGGGCGCTTAAGTACCTTGACGACAACCTGCCCCAGGAAAGTACTTTTCGCGGCAACAACCACTTTTTTTACGGCCAATATTACGCGGCCCAGGCATTTTGGCATGTCGGTACGCAGCGGTGGGATCGATACTACCGCATGATTCGTGAAGTCCTCACCGAACGACAGACGGCCCAAGGTTTCTGGACCGACTTCATCTGTCCCGAGTACGGCACCGCGATGGCTTGCATTGTGCTGCAACTTCCCAATAACTATCTCCCCATCTTCCAGAAGTGATGACTTTGCTTGCTCGTAGTTTCGTCTTCGCGTGGATCTCGCTCGCTTCGGCCATCTCCTATGGTCAGACGCGTCTCGATGGGCCGCTGGTGACTATCGGCAAGCCGGAAGCCAACGTCGCGATTACTGAGATACCCTCCATCGATAACTGGGTGACTAGCGACGGAGCGATCGATCCGGCCGACGTGGTCCGGTTTGGTAACCCTGAACTGATTCGTGGCGATGGCGTGGTCGTCTTTGAAGATGGTTCCCGCATCGTCGCCAAGGAACTTCGCACCGAAGGAATTCAGTTACACGCCTACAATCGTTTGTGGGATGAAATGAAGCTTCCGCTGCGATCGTTGCGAGGGATCTTGCTGCGCTCGTACTTGGATTCCGATAAGACACAAATCTCGCTCGATCGTATTCATGCTTACCAAGGAACACGCGATCGTTTGCTGCTGGCCAACGGCGACTACATCGACGGCACGTTTCGTCGCCTGACTCCCTTGGTCGTCGAGTTTCAGATCGGAGATAAATCGCTGAAACTGGACCGTAAGCGGATCGCCGAAATTCACTTCGCTCGCTCAGCCGGCAAGTTGCCAACACCAGGGCAGGGCGTCTGGGTGGGCCTGCGTGACGGTTCGATGGTGATTGCCACCCAACTTTCCCTGAGCGACGATGTTCTCCGGATTCGACTCAGCCCAGGGGTCGCCATGCGATCGTCGTCCCTGGAAAATGCGTTTGCCTACGTGGCTTACCTTCGCCCGGTGAGTAGTGACGTTCGCTACTTGAGCGATCTGGACGCGATCAGTTTTAAGAGCTTGGGATTCTTGAGTGCGAACTGGGACTACCGCAAAGACCGCAACGTCGAAGGGGGAACGCTTAAGTCCGATGGTTACGTCAGCGAGAAGGGACTCGGTTTGCACGCGACCTCTCGTTTGGCCTACAAGGTCGATCCACAAGCGACCCGGCTGCGAGCGAAGGTCGGTATCGACGACGACACCGATGGCGCTGGCAGTGTGATCTTCAAGGTCTTTGCCAGCGAGACCGGCAAGTCGTGGAAGACAATTTATGAAAGCCCAATCGTCCGCGGCGGTCATCCCTCGCTCGATGTCGATGTCTCGGTGCAAGGGATGAAAGGTCTCGCCCTGGTGGTTGAATATGCCGACGGAGCCGATGTGCTAGACCACGCGAACTGGATGGATGCCCGGTTCGAAATGAAATAGGGTCCGCCAAATGACGGACCCTATACTCTTGAATCATCGCTTCGGTTTAAGCACCGTACTTTTGCAGTCGACCGGCATTGGCCATCGCCAGGGTCATCAGGTATTGGGCTTCAAACAGACCCAATCCACCGCGACAGGCCGTCGCTTCGCCGAAGACCGTGTGACCGTCGGGACGGCAGCAGTTCGAGTGCAGCAAGGTCGGGACCGGGTGCCAACTGTGGCTGGCCAGAAACGACGGGGTGCTGTGGTCGCCGGTGACGATCAGCACGTCCGGGTTCAGGTCTAAGACCTTGGGGATCTGAGCGTCGAACTCTTCGGTTCGCTTCACCTTGGCATCGAAATCTCCATCTTCACCGCTCGAGTCGGTGTACTTGAAGTGGATGAAGAAGAAGTCGTAGTCGTCCCAGTGCTGCTTCAGGACTTCCAGTTCTTCGTCCAACGTCTGGGCTTCACCCAGGATGTCCATGCCGACCAGGCTCGCTAGTCCCTTGTACATCGGGTACACGGCGATGGCACCGGCCTTGAGTCCGTAGACTTCGTCGTACGAAGGAATCGACGGCTTGGCCGAGAAACCTCGCATGGTCAGGCAGTTGGCCTTCTTCTCGTCCTTAAGCATCTTCTTGGCTTCTGCAACGAACTGCTTGGCCAGGGCAGCCGTCTTGTTGCTCGCCTCGTCGGCACCGACAGGGTCTAGCGGAACCACGCCGGTTGCTTGGGGATCGGTATCAGCGACATTACCACCCAGGCCATCGCCACCACGGAAGATCACCACGAAGCGATGTTCCTTGACAGGCTTGACGATCACTTCGACACCGGGAATCTTGATCGCATTCAGGCTTTCGGCCAGCGGAGCGCTTTCTTCGGTCGGAATACGACCTGCACGGCGATCGGTAATCTTGCCGTCGGCGTCGATCGTGCAGAAGTTGCAGCGAACGGCGACGTCACCTTCTTGTAGCGGTAGACCGATACCAGTCGCTTCCAAGGCCCCACGACCAATCAGAAACTTCAACGGATCGTAACCGAACAGGCCCAAGTGACCAGGCCCGCTGCCAGGGCTGATGCCAGGCTTCACTGGGATGCTTCCTCCTTGTACGCTCTTGGCGGCTAGGGCATCCAGGTTGGGAGTCTTGGCGGCTTCCAGTTCAGTCTTACCGCCTGGTTCGTGCGGCAGCCCACCCAGGCCGTCGGCGACAAACATGACGATCTTGGTGTCGTTTTTGGTTTTTAGGCTGCGCACCAGGTCGATTTGGTCCATGGCGTTGCTCTCTTTGCGATCTTACAAGTGGATGGGTGGGTAATTTTGATTACGATTGCAGCGCTTAATTATCGGGTTTTTCACCTTGATCACAACCATGGCTAAGTGGCAGGGAAAACACCCTAAACCTTCATCTAGGCGGTACTTGGCAGCGATCGCCGACGTCCGCTATGGTGGTGAAAGTGAATTACTGAAGATGATCAACAGCGGGCTGCTGTTCGGTCCCATCCAATCCAGGGAGATACCTTCATGGCGCTCAAGCTCATTTGGCACGGACACGGCACTTGGTCGCTTCATACGGCCGACCACAAAATTTTGGTCGACCCGTTCTTCTCAGGCAATCCGGCCGCCGATGTTACTGCTGACGTGGTCGAAGCCGATACCATCTTGCTGACGCACGGCCACGGCGATCACGTTGGCGCGAAAGAAGACGGCACGTACGACATTGTCGATATCGCCAAGCGGACCAAGGCCAACGTTGTGACCATTTATGAAACGGCCAACTGGCTGACCGCCCAAGGTGTGGAAGACGTTACCGGCATGAACTTGGGCGGCACGGTGAACTTGCCGTTCGGATCGGCCAAGATGACGCTGGCCCTGCATAGTAACAGCCTGCCCGACGGTACCTATGGTGGGATGCCGACGGGCTTCGTTGTAGAAGCCGCCGGTCACAAGGTTTACTTCGCCGGTGACACGGCCTTGTTCAGCGATATGAAGTTGATCGGCGCGATGGTTCTAGACGCAATCGTGATTCCCATTGGCGATCTGTACACGATGGGTATTGAAGACTCGATTCGTGCGGTGAAACTACTTCAGCCCAAGCATGTCATTCCAGGGCACTACAATACATGGCCACCGATCGAACAAGATGCCGCTGCCTGGGCTACCAAGGTTCGCCACGAAACCAACGCGACGCCTCACGTACTTAAGCCAGGACAGACGTTGGAGATTCATTAGAGACGCTCGTCAGGCGGTTGGCCCAGAGATTTATCTCTGGGTCGGCATAGCCGACAAGCGGCTAATGAATGCGGTCTTAACGAAGTGGGACGATTCTATCTTAGTTTACGTCTATGCATGAGCCGCTTGTGACCTGCGGCCACCCAGAGATAAATCTCTGGGCCAACCGTGGACGTGCATCGGAATTCAATGGGACGGCTCAGACTTCTCAGCCTCGTCGGGGCTTGAGAGATGGCGTTTATGCCGCTTTAACACTTGGCCCGGCGATCTTTCTTTGGGCTAGGTGCGAAAGGATGTATTCTGCGCCGTGGCTCGATGCACCTTGGCCGACGACACGTTGTTTGAGCGTCCGTAGTTGCTCGACCGTCTTTCGGGTTGTACTCGGTTCTTTCACCCAGGCCGCTATTCGCTTTGCCATGTCGTCGCTGCGATTGGTGTAGGCGAGATATTCGGGGAAGACCACTTCTTCTGCCCCTGGCGCGTCGGGGTCGTACGTGTAGTAACCGTGGTCGTAGAACAAGTCGTTCCGCGCGAGTAGATTCACCAGTGTGATGTACTTCACCTTACGGAAGTGACTTTGCACCCAGTGGGCAAACGGGCTGATCTTGTAGTGCACCACCGAAGGTTTTTCGTGATACAGCAGTTCCAGCGAAACCGATCCACTGCAAGCCAAACAGCAAGTCGCACTGTGGATCAGCTCAGGCGTCAGGTCGACGTGGACTTCGGCTTCGACGCCGGATGCCAGGACGTGCTCGAACGCCAGGGCTGCGTGCTTATCGCTGAATGCGGCAATCGCAAAGCGAACGTCAGGGACTTCCGCTTTGATCTTCTTCGCGGTCTCTAAAAAGACCGGCAGGTTCGAGCTGACCTCTTGACTACGCGAGCCTGGCAACAGCGTTACCAAGGGAGAAGCGTTTTCGTTTTGCTGGCGGACGAAGTCGATATCGAGAACCTGGTTTTCCAGCTCATCGAAGTAGGGATGTCCGACGTAGGTCGCGTTGCAGTCACGCTCACGATACCACTGCTCCTCAAAGGGAAGCTTGCATAACGCGTGATCGACTAGGCGGCGCATCTTGCCGACACGCCACTCGGCCCAGGCCCATAGTTGGGGCGTACCATAGTAGAAAACCGGAATGCCATGCGCTTTCGCGCGGCCGGCGATCCACCAATTGAAACCAGGGTAGTCGATCAAAACGACTGCGTCTGGCTTGTGTTCGCGAAAGTATCGATTGGCCCGCAACATGAGGCCAATGAATTTGTGCAGGTTTAGCAGCGCGCGCAGAAACCACATGATGGCCCAACGCGTCAGGTCTTCGTGAAGTTGGCAGCCGGCTTCGGCCATCTTGGGCCCGCCATAGCCAACGCATTGTATGTCTGGTCGGCGCGACTTGAGGGCACGAATTAAATTCGCACCATGCAGGTCGCCGCTCGGTTCGCCGACGCTGAAAAATATCTCCATCGGTTCCGTCAACCTTTTTAGCCCGCCTTGCGTCGTGATTCGTCTTCGAAGAACGCGACACGCAGATTCGGATGAATATCTGCAGGTCCGTTTGCTTCACTGAAATCGACTTGGGTCCATCGCTGCTGTAGCCAGCGGTGCCCGGCCCAGTCTTTCCAGGACCAACAATCGGGAAGTGGTGAGGATTCCGTCGGCTGGCCACCGATCGTATGAGACGGACAAACAGCGACCCGGTACCCTTGCATGCCAACCAGTAAGGGTAAGCCGCGGCTAAGCCCTTGAATCTGTGGCAAGCGGACCAAGGCTTCACGGCGTGCTCCCCACACCAACCGAGAAACGTCCCATCGTGTGTTACCTCCAATGTGCCTTGCTAGCCAACCGGGAATGATTCCCGGGCTGGGCGCATGGCGATTGCTTGCCGAAACAAGCACTAAATCCTGCTGAATCAACTGCTGCAACAATCCGTGAAGCATGCCACACGGAATGCCGGTCTCAGCCGGTAAATGGACGATCAGTTCTCCTTCAGCTACCTGAGTTCCGCAAAACAGGGCTGAAGAATAAGTCCGCGGCCGATGGATCTCTACGTGCCGAATGCCCTCCCGTTGGTCAAAAACCTTCGGGGTGTCCTGGCAGTCGGCCGAAAGAGATAGCAGAATCACTTCACTGGTAAGGTCCATGGCGCGCAAAATGTCCGTCATCGTTTCCACCTGCTGACGGATCGATTCGTTCCAATCGGCGTAAGGAATGAACAGAGACAACTCGCGCATACAAGGGCTCACAAGGAAGCGAATCCAGGGAATTTATCGGGCGAGAGTATGTCAAAACGATCCAATCACCGACAGGCCAGTTTCAAGAGAGAAACCGCAAGTGCTAGCAGTAGCTCCTTGAATTGCCGTAAGTCCTCAAGAAACACCCACTTCAAGCGGGCTGGGAAAGATTTCTTTCGGTGATATCATCGAGACGTGTCGATAGTAAAAAGGAGCGAGCACCTTTATTGAAGATCCATTTGCCAGCTCGCCATGGGGCTCATTGATGAACACTGTATCGCTGATTGCTCAGAACGCCGGCTTCCTGCCTACCCGCGGCTCGATCATGATCGACTTCGTCTTCGTGGCGATGTTCGGTATTATTCTAGTGCTGGGAATAAGCATCTATCTGGTGCGCTATCGTCGTCTATATCAGCTGCATAAATGGATCCAAATCATCACCGGCGTGGTGTTGCTCGTTGCAGTAACGGCCTTCGAGATCGATGTCCGCTTCTTCACCGACTGGGAAGCACTCGCCGAACCATCCAGCTTCGGCTCGGCGACCGTCCACGGCCTGCTTTACTTTCACCTGCTGTTCGCCATCCCGACCCCCTTGTTATGGATCTTCGTCATCTGGCATGGCTTAGCGAAGTTCCCCAACCCGGCCCAACCAAGCCCCTACAGCCAAACGCATATCTTCTGGGCACGCCTGGCCGCCATGGGCATGCTGCTAACGGCGGTTACCGGGTGGGTGTTCTATTACGCGGCGTTTGTGGCTTAGGCATGAACTGCTGCTAGGGGCTGGTCGCGAAGTAGATCCACATCAAGGCACTGATGATGACTGCGCCAATGACCATTTAGAAAATGGCAATGATCAGTGCTTCGGCGAAAGTCGTAGCAAGAAATTTCGACAACATGATCGCCATCAAGACCGTATTGGCGGCTAGGGTGAAAACAACCAACATGCAATAAGAAGACGTTGCCTACGGGCAGTCGGATTTCGGGCGGCATGGCGGAACCCTGGACGTAGGGGCGATAAAGGGGTAAGCGGCCCATTTTAAAAGCGTGAAATGGACCAGGAAATGATAAGGTAAATTTCCTGTCCTACATTTGTAGGAAATTAAGATACCGCTTTGATCTCGTTGATGATTCGCTTGCTCGCTGCAAGGCACTTACAATAAGGCTCTCTCTTCCATCGAGCGTAATTCTAAATCGAGAGCCCTTCATGAAGACTGCACTTCTGACCGTCCTCTTTACGTTACTGACCAGCAATCTCTTCGCCGCGGATCGTCCCAATATCTTGCTCTTCACCGCCGACGATTTGCACGCCGGTTCGCTCGGCGTGTACGGCGGTAAGCCGGGCGGCCTCACTCCGAATCTCGATGCCTTCGCGGCCGAGAGCTTGCAGTTCAACAAGGCGCATGTGAACGTCGCCATCTGTGCCCCGTGCCGAGCGATCATCGCCACCGGTCGGTATAGCCATCGCTCTGGTGCGATGGGCTTCATGCCGGCACGCGAAGACGTACCCGATATCGTCAACACGCTTCAGGCTGCCGGCTATCAGGCTGGGATCCTTGGCAAGGTGCCTCATTCGACACCGAAGAAGTCGATGAAGTGGGACTACAGCTTCGATCAAAGCAGCCTGGGAAATGGCCGCAATCCGCAGCGTTACTACGAACGTACCAAGACCTTCTTGAAACAATGCCAAGACGCCGGCAAGCCGTTCTATTTGATGGTCAACTCGCACGATCCGCATCGTCCTTATTGCAATCCGGCGAAGCTCACCAAAGGGGCCGCAATGCCCTCGAAGGTCTACACCGCCGAAGACGTCGAAGTGCCAGGCTTCTTGCCTGACTTGCCAGGCGTTCGCGCGGAACTGGCGACCTACATGAACTCGACCCGGCGGCTCGACGATACGTTCGGCAAAGTTATGCAGGCCTTGATTGAATCAGGCGATGTCGACAACACGCTGGTATTGTTCATCACCGATAACGGCATCGCCGTTCCCTTTGCCAAGTGCAATGCCTGGTTCCATAGTACGCGTAGCCCGCTGCTGGTGCGCTGGCCCGGTCACATCCAGCCAGGCACCGTCGACAATCAGCACTTTGTGTCGGTGGTCGACTTCTTTCCGACCTTCATCGAGGCGGCCGATGTCGTAGGGCCAGAGGGGCTCGACGGGCGTTCTTTTCTGCCACTGCTTAAAGAGGGAAAGCAAAAAGGACGCGAATATGTCTTTACACAAATCGACTCGAAAGCAGGCGGAGCCGCCGTGCCGATGCGATGCGTGCAGAACGCGAATTACGGCTACATCTACAATCCATTTAGCGACGGCGAGTACTGGTATCGCAACAACAATGAAGGCCAGACGATGGCCGCCATGAACCGCGCCGCTAAGAACGACCCAGCGATTCAGGCCCGCGTCGACCTCTTTCGCTATCGCGCGCCGGAAGAGTTTTATGATTTGAAGAAAGACCCCAACTGTTTGCATAACCTGATCGACAATTCCGACTACGCCGATAAGATCAAAGAACTTCAAGAGCAACTGGTTGCTCACATGAAAGCGACCGAAGACCCGATGCTGGCCGCGTTCGCCAGTCGTGATGATCGTACGAAGGTGGATGAAGTGCTGACTGCGACGTACGGCAACTGGAAAGCAAAAGGAAAGAATAGAAAAAAGTAGGATTCGATGAAAATCACTATCGTCGGCACCGGTCGTGTCGGAGCGGCCATCGCATTTGCCGCAACGATCAATCCCATGGCCAGCGAACTGCTGCTGCTTAATCGCTCGCGTGACACGGCCGAGGGAGAGGCGATCGATCTTTCGCATGCCACGGCCACGCAAAATAGCAGCATGCAGATTCGAGCCGGGGACGTTTCCGATTCGACCAACTCCGACGTGATCATCTTCACCGCGTCGGTTCCCTACGGCGACCCCAATCGCAAGCGGTCAGAGCTGGCCAGCGATAACCTGGCGATTCTTAAGCAGTGGATTCCACCCCTGGCCGAGGCCAGCCCCAATGCGATCATCATCATGGTCAGTAACCCGGTCGATGCGATGACCTACGCGGCGCTCAAGCTCTCCGGCTTTCCGCCGCATCGCGTCTTAGGGACCGGAACGCTGTTGGATAGCGTGCGTTACCGCGCGATGCTTTCGACCGAACTGGAAATTCACTCCGACGACATCAGGGCCTATATCCTGGGTGAACATGGAGATACGCAATTCGCGGCGCACTCGTTGTCGATGACCGGAGGCGAACGCTTCTACGCCAGCGATATGTCGCGCCGGTTGTTCGAGAAGACCGTGAAGATTGGCTACGAAGTCTCGCGACTCAAAGGGCATACCAGCTATGGTATCGCGTTGGGGACGATGATGATTCTAGACAGTATCGTCTACGACCTTCGTCACACGATGCCGGTAAGCGTGCTGATCGAAGATAGCTTTGGCGTGAACGATGTCTGCTTGAGCCTGCCGGCGGTCATTGGTCGGCAAGGGGTAACGCGTGTTCTAACGCCGCCCCTATCTGAAGACGAGCAGGCCGCGCTGCGGCGTAGCGCCGATGCGGTCGGCAAGTGCATCCGCAGCATGGGCACGATTACGGAAGATCAAAGATAAACGACGTCTGCACGCGATTGGCGGCCCCGACGTCGCCGTCGATGTTTTCGCGTATACCGTACAAATATTCGGTACCGACCCGAAAGCGATCGGTTGGTTGCCAGATCAAGTTGATGGCCAGATAAGTCGTTTGATGGACGTCGTCGGCCGCTTGCCCTGGGAGGTTATCCAGGGTGTTTTCAGCATACGTGAAGTTGGAACTCCAGCGATCATTCCAATCGTGAGTGACCCCCACCATCCAGCCGAGCATGCCCAGTAGGTCGCTGCTAGTCGCAGAAACTGGGGCCGCGTCGGGAAGTCCACGGTAACTGCCGATACCTTCACCGAAGACAATCTGAGAGTAAGCTTTCGTACGGGGCTGCACGAGCATGACCCCGGTGAAGTTGAAGCCCCAGGCATAGCGAGTCAGCACCTCTTGCCCATCAGGTTGAAAGCCGCCGATACGATGCAGCGAGGCGACCTGGAATTGCCCCCATTCTTTGTCCAGTCGCAGGTGCCCGATAAAGTCTGGGGAAGGGGATCGCGACTCGCCGGTAACTCCGATCGGAGCTTCGACAATGAATCGTGTATCTTCGACGGCTACCGCCATTTTGACATCTTCCCAGAAGAACGGTGTCGTCAACCGGGCCTGAGCCTGGCGGCGATTTACCGCAGACACCGACCCTTCAAAGTCGAGTGTCGCCGGAGCTGCCGAAACATCAGTGAACGTGGTGAACGTTCGCCCGACTAGCAAGTGGCCAGACTCTCCGTAAGCGTGACGTAGGCGAAACTGATCGTCGTCGCTGAAAAAGTCACCTTCCACATAAATGCGGACGGGGTTGTCATTTATGGCCAGCCAGCGCGTGTCAAAACTCATGCGAGTCTGTCGGGCATGAAATCTGGAGTTCGTTCGCGGCGGGGCTCCGACCGGGATCGAGGTGGTCACGAACGAGTCAGTCGAGTCGATCGGATTGAAGTCGTAGATGAAGTCGGCTTTCACGTACCCGCCGATTTTCATGGCGACATTGTCACCGTATAGGATGAGCCCCTCATCGAAGGAAGGCGCCGAGTAAAAGTCGAAACCAATGTTGAGCCGGCTCGACTCACTCATGAATGATTGGCCGGTGAAGTTTTGCAGGATAGGATCTACCGTCTCCGGCAGCGGCGATGCCGTCGAATTAGGCAATATCATCGGAGGGTCCGGAGGCGTCAGTGCAGCTGGCTGCAAGTTGGCTGCGACCGGCGTAACTACCGGCTGAAAGTGCGAGGCCAGTCTGACTCCCCTGGACTGCGACCGCGCAGCAAGAGGGGAAGGGGAGGGCTGACCGAAGTTCGCGGTGACGTTGGGATAGGCCTCGTCCGCATCGCGAAACCAGTCGTCGCCATTGGTAGCGGAACCTAATAATCCGAGTAGCAATAACACTAGGGTGAAACCTAAGCGACAGGCTCGGCTAAGGGAATCAAGCGTGTTTCGGTTGCCAGTCATTCAATAGGGAGTCCATGCCACAGCCGCGATTGCCGTTCCTGGCGGTAGCGGTACATTCAATGCCAGCACCGTGGTAAATATGGGTGGAGAAACGTTATCAAGGGTATCGCTACCGAGTAGTGGGAATCTTTAACGTCTTTAACGATTAGGATGATTCAGCGTCACATTGCGCATCAAAGGTGAGCAGGAGTAGGCCTGCTAGCGATCTGCAGTTATTGATAGCTACCGATTGCGGTTGTCATTAGGATGCTTTACGCAACTTTCCCCTAGGTGCCCAGATGCTGACACGATACCTCGTTACCTTGATAGCCGTTGCCGCGATAATAACCGTAGCCCGCACGTCCGCAGGCGAAGGTCCGCAGACGCCTGCCGAGCTAGATGCTCCTTTACCGGAGGGCTGGCCCGATCCAACAAGTCCTGGCGAAATCGCCGTAAAAAAGTATCCCGCGTACCGCAGTGCCGTCGCGAAAAGTGGCATGAAGATGGATCGGGCCGACGGCGTGCTCTTTTGGCAGTTGTTCGCCCACATTCAAGCCAACGAGATTGCCATGACGGCACCGGTAGTCAACACCTACACCAAGTCAGACGATCGCCCTCAAGTGGAAATGGAATTCCTGTATCGCACCACTCAACAAGGTCAGGCCGGAAGCGGTCTCGGACAGGTCAATGTTAACGATCATCCGCAACAAACCTTCGTCACCCTGGCCGTGCAAGGAAAGATGAACGCTCAGGTGTACCAGGATTCACTCACACAATTAGAAGGCTGGTTACAGAAAAACCCCGAATGGAGGCCGAGTGGAGATCCTCGCCGCTTGGGGTATCATGGTCCGATGACACCAGCAACGAAACGACTATGGGAGGTGCAAATCCCTGTCGAAGCGGCTAAGCAAGATTAAGTCATTATTGTGCGTGGTGGTGCGCGTGTTAGTCGAGTTCACGCGTAACCTTTTCGCCCTGAACGCCGGCGTAGAAGACGATGATCTCGGCATCGTCCTTGCCGTTGTTCGCTCCCCAGTGCGGTTTCTCGACCACCTCGATTAGCGAGTCCCCGGCCTTGAGTCGTTTGGTCTGACCGTTCTCCATGTGCACGTCGAGTTCTCCTCGTAGCAGAACCCCGGCATTAATCACCGTGTGCAAGTGCAGCGGCGTTTTCTCGCCGGCCGGGATGACAATCCGCAGTATCGTGATCTCGGGCTGTCCTTTCGGATAAGCTGGTAGCGGCTTGCCATCCCATGCATCGATCGATTTGGCGAGAACGGTGACCTTAAGCGGGCCGACTGGATCGTGAGCCCACACGATACCTAGCCCGCCGATTGCCATCAGCCCCAACGCGAACAGTAAGAATCTTGTGTATCGAACCATGAGAACCCTTTGGCCTAGGCGATGCTAATTGTTGCGACCGTAAGTAGTCACCTTAGTAGCTTAGCACGATCCACCGTTCTGGTTGGTAAGCGGTCATTTTCTTCCGATCTCGTAGCGGCGGCGTTGAATCGAATTCTTATATCAAAGCGTGGGATCTGGGCTTAAGTTGTTTAACTACAGCGTCTTGGGGCAATCATGACTCCCGCGATGGACGCCAGCGGAATGGGAGAACGGGCATGTCTTTTGCAATGTGATTCGAGCATTCATGATCTCAAACATAAAGGCTCGCTAGATGAACCCGTTTCAGTTGATGGCTCTTTTAAACGTTTCGCTTGGTGCTGGTCGAATTGCGCTAGGATTTATCATGCTCACCGGGGGCGGTGTTTATGCCGGGCAACTGATCGACAATCCCTTAACTTATGTAGCCAGTGGAATGATCTCCATCTTGTTTGGCATCGGCAATTGGCTGCGATGGCAGATCGCAACAATAGGCTCGATGCTGATGATTGCCCTTTCGATATACGACAGTCAATTTGGTGCATCTAATCAGGACTGGCGTTTTTGGGTGCTAAGCGTCTACGCCGCGGTAACAACGACGTTAGTACTTTGGTCCTACCTCGATACGGCCAAGGAAGTCAAAGCTCAGAATGCCTAAAACCAACGATCGACGCTTCGACCCCGTTCAATGAGAAACCCCGTCCACTCGGTTCACCTTGGACAAAATTAGCCCGACGTAACGTGGTGAAGCGAATACGAGGCCCCATTATCCCACTCAACGATATCACGATCTATTTTAGGCGAAAAATGCGGATAAATTACCTGCGAGCCGATCAAGCAGGGATCGACTTCGGCTTTTGCGCTGAATTATGCTAGGGGAAACTCGTTTGCCAAGTCTTTCCTTCTCAAGTGAGTCTCTCATGTCTTTTTCGCTGCGAAATCTCCTTGTTATCTCGATTGCATTGCTCGTTATAAGTGGTGGCGGTACGGCTGCTGCTTGGGGCCAATCCTCTGCTTCGGGTGAACCAACTTCAGAGAAGAAACTCCGCATCATTTGTTTTGGCGCCCATCCGGACGATGCCGAGTACAAAAGTGGTGGCACGGCCATCAAGTGGGCCAAGCAAGGGCACCAAGTGAAGTTGGTCTCGGTCACCAACGGAGATATCGGTCATTGGCAGATGTCTGGAGGTGAACTAGCTCAGCGCCGCGCGGCCGAGTCGGCGGAGGTGGCTAAACGAATGGGAGTCGTTTCCCAAGTGCTCGACATCCATGACGGCGAACTGCTGCCCACGCTGGAGAATCGCCGCAAGATCACACGTCTCATCCGTGATTGGAATGCAGATATCGTCATCAGCCATCGACCGTGGGATTACCACCCCGATCACCGCAACGTGGGCATTCTTGTGCAAGATGCGGCGTTCATGGTCTTAGTGCCGTATTTCTGTCCTGATACACCGCCACTGAAGCAGAACCCGGTCTTTCTCTATTCAAGCGACCGCTTCCAGAAGCCGTATCCCTTCCGTCCTGATGTTGCGATCGCGCTCGACGATGTATTCGAGGAAAAGGTTGACGCATTGATGGCTTTGGAATCGCAGATCTTTGAAGGGGGTGCGCTGGGCAGTCCCGAATATGTCGCCGAGGTCCCGCCTGCATCCAAGCCGGAATTGCGTCGGCAGTTCGTCCACGATCGCTGGACAAAGCGTCAAGGATCGGAAGCCAAGCAGCACCGCGGACTTTTGCAGCAATGGTACGGAGAAGAACTCGGCAACAAAATACAATTCGCCGAGACCTTCGAGGTGTGCGAATACGGTCGTCAGCCAACGCCGGAAGAGCTTCGCGAGTTATTCCCGTTCTTTCCCCAGGCGTTAAGCAATTGATGTGTAGCGTGCGCTACGCAACGCGAGGCGAACGCCAGCTTTGTATTCTCGACAAGGCGAAATCGAAGAGGACGATTACCAGTACCGAGAGCCCAAACGTTGGTAGCGTAAAGCATAGCACTAGGATGGTGATCCAAACCCAGCGCGAGACGCCGCCGGGGGTTGGCGTGGCTGGAAAGCCCGTTTTTCCTTTGGGGCGTCGCTTCCACCACATCCAGATGCCAGTGAACGGCATGGCGACGAGGAGGACACAAGCCACGAGCCAGAAGATCTTTGTGGTCATCCCCAGTACGCTACCGACATGCAGTGGGTAGGCCCAGGTGTGCCACCAGTAGCGGTCGTTATTCCACAGATCTTCGACGTCCATGACCATGCCGGTGTCGCGATGAAGCTTGAGCCCGGTCGAGTCCATCGCCCCATAGGTTCCGCGAGCATAGTCGTTAATCGCGGAAACATCATAGTGATCGTCCGACTTGGTAGGAAGGGTCAGGGTGACGTCCCGATCGGGGTAAAGCTCGCGCGCCTTGGTCATGGCGGCTTGCAGTTCGAGCTTCGGGGCGACGTAAGCCTCTTTTGCACCTTTCGACTTCGAACCGCCCTTGCCGGGCTCCTCCTTCTCGACGACTTCGCTGCCAATAAGAGGGTTGGTAACCTGGTAGAACGATTCTCCCCAGACAACCGTGTAGAACAATCCCGTCACGATAATGAGCAGGCAGATCGGTGTCAGGTAGATGCCTGGCACCGTGTGGAGATCGCGGAGGATGGTGTAAAACTTGCCCGACAGTCGCGGGATCCAAACACCTTTGATCTTTTCCTTTTTACGGGGCCACCAAAGGTAGATCCCGCTGAGGACCAAGATGATTGTCCAGGTTGTCGTAAGCTCGACGACAATGCGTCCGGTGGTTCCGGCCAAAAGTCGTCGATGAATGTTCAACACGGTGCGGAAAAATGCGCCGACCTGGTCAGGTCCCTTTTCGACTTGCTGTACATGGGCAGTGTATGGATCGACATACACGGAAGTCCCTCGGCCACGGCGTCCTTTCTTTTCCTCCTCACCTTCCTGCTTCTTAGGCGTCACGCTGACGACTGCCGTACGCGACGGGTCGGCATGCAGGGTAATGCGGGTCGACTTGCCGCCGGGGATGGCCTGTTCCGCGCTGGCCAGCATTGCGGTGTATGGGGCTGTCTCACCGACAGAGTCCACGAACAACCGGTCATGATGGACGAAGTCGCCGGTTTCCGCTGCGAAAATAAAGATCCCTCCAGTGATCGAAACCACCATTAGAATCGGCGAGACAATCATGCCAGCATAGAAATGCCAACGCCACATCACGCGGTACAGCGAAGTGGGCGTCGGCTGTTTCTTAGGCGAACTCGAATTGGATGGCACCTTTTCTACGGCACGCACATCCGCTGCTGACTCAACCATGTCTAGGGACATCGGTACTCTCCAATTCGACAGGACTGCAGACGGTCCTGTTTGCTCACTTGGCAGGGGAAAGAATTCAGTTCGCGATCAACAAATCACAGCAAACGCGTTTAGCCAGCATCATCAAACGGAGTCGGCTTACGCGATCTGCGTTTCGGAGCGGATGACACCTTAGCACCAGTGACCTCGATAGGCGGCAACTGAGAAGTCTCTTCGTCGATCGTGAATGTCCACTCGGACTTGGCTAGGCTGCTGTACGCACCTCGCAGTTGATCCGGCGAACCCATGACCGATGGGTTCTCTTGCCAAACGAAGGTTACTTTGTACTCGCCTAGCGGAGCGCCGTCGTCTTTCTCATACGTTCGCAAGCGATAGACGCCGGCCTCATCCGTGACACCCCACGGCTTGGACTTGCGGATGTCGAACGATTCGCCAGTCGGATACAGGGTAACCACAGCGCCCTTGGCCGCTTCACCATTGATCGTGAGCGTTCCTTGAACTGGCTGCACGTCCGACTGCCACTCGGGCCGACCGGTGCAGCCCACCACACAGGGAACCAGGCCGCATAGAAACAATGTGAAAGACGGTACATGCGTGAGAGATACGCTACACATTAGTATTCTCCCAGGATTTCGCCGCCATTGATGGAAGTGAACGCCGTTACATTTTCGAGTGACACGGTTTCAGGAACAAAACGGACCGAGGCGTCTGCCATGCCCATTTGAATTCCGCCTGGGTGGAAGGAGTAAGGGGCACCGAACCAGTTGCTGACGTTAAGCACTCGGTTTCCAGTCCAGTAGACCGTCGTCATGTCATCGCCGGCGGCATTCATTTCTACTTCGCAGGGGAACATCCAGCCGGCGTTTTGGCGCGATGTCCAAGGGTCTTTACTGACACCGTAGTCGTGATTGTAACCGCTACGTCCAGGATTGCGTTTCCCGGCAACCCACCAGTCGGCGCGGCCTACAGATTCGTAGGTCATGCACGTGTTGCTGGTACCGTCGGTAATATCTCGCATTTTGTAAGGACCTGAGGACTGAAACAAAGACTCGGTAAATTCCCAGTTTGTTGCACTTCGCACGACAGAATAGTCCGTTGTCTCAAACCCGTTATCACTCAAAATGTTGCCTGCCGATGGGTTCGAAGGACAGACAAACGCGTCTGGCATTTCCGTGGCCAGGTCGAGATTGGTTCCCTCATCCCATTCGAGGTCGTAGTCGTATTGCTCTTGCAGATTGCCATGTTCCATCATGGCTAAAATGCCCACGGCCCAGTTTGCCGAGTTCGATTGTCGAGCAATCGGAAAGCTAAGAAAGGTGTCGTGGTAATTGTGCATCGCCAGGCCAATCTGCTTGATATTGTTGGTGCACTGAATCCGCCGGGCAGCTTCGCGGGCCTGTTGCACCGCTGGCAACAACAATGCAATCAATACGCCAATAATGGCGATCACAACCAACAATTCGACCAGCGTAAACGCACGGCGAGACGACACGGCAAAGCACTGCAAACGCATTTCATTTTCCTAGTGGATGAAACAGTGGTGATAGAATCCCAGGCTCGTAACGAACTGTGGATGTGAGCCAAACGCAAACGATCGATTTCGTTTTGGGGAAACGCCGTGTAAGCAATGGGCTGTGGCAGGCAGAGAAGAAATCTTGAGGATCTCTCTCTGAGCCCATGGGCGGCGTTATAGCACCTACATTCAGAAATCAACGTCTACCGCATTCTCGTGGACTTGTGATCCAGAGACTCGGTATCAGTAATGTGGCAATGTACTTGGTACGAAGTGGGTTGTAAATGAGCAGAACGAGAACTTTACGGTGAGAAAACCTTAGTAAATGGCCAGTACCAAAATGGCCGTATTGTGATGGGAATCACGTTGTTAGCGTCGATGGTCAGCCAAAACACAATGAAAAAAAATGATGAAGAGGGAGCCCCTCGAAAGTCGCCATCTATAGGGGGGGAAGGCATTGTTTCTAGGCTTATTTGGGGAAATCGAAACGCCCCTAGCCGTTGGCAAGCCAGCTCAAGCCGCCATGAGTAAAAGATAAAGTTCGATAAACTTGGTTATTATGCCTGCACATGCCTCTGAAGGGCCGTATTGCGGTATGTCGTACCTTAAATATGTGTTTATGTGGCCTCGTTATCCTTTAAAAGTCGACTGCTTATGTATATGATTCAGCGGTCGCTTAGGCACAGCACTCTGACTTCCTCGGAAATCTAGGGTCAACCGGGGCGAATTTTTGGGGCAAGAATCTTCCAAGCCTTCCTTTTTGATCCTTCCACATACGAGGAGGTTGCTATGAAACGGCGAACTTTCCTCGCGGCTGGCCTTTCGCTTCCCTTGGCTTTAAGCGGAGTGCTGCCGCGCAGGGCACATTCCGAAGTGCTTCCTGATTCGTCAGTCCTCGATCTGCGAGGGGAAGCGTTTGTTCGCGATATGCAGCGACGCTGTTACCGCTATTTCTTGGAAGCGGTCGACCTGAAGACGCAACTGGTTGCCGACCGCGCCGCAACCGACGCAAGCAACTACAGTCTGCACGGCAGTAGTGCTGCATGTGGTTTTGGCCTGGCATCGCACGCAATCGCGGCCCAGTACGAGTGGGCACCTCGCGAAGAGATCCAGCAGCGCGTGCGGACCATGTTGCATTCGCTTAACGACCTCGTCGCTCATGAAAAAGGTTTCGTTTATCACTTCTTCGATATCAAGACAGGCCAGCGAATGCTTCGCTCGGAAGCGTCGTCGGTCGATACGGCCTTGATGCTCGCCGGGGCGATGTCCGCTTCGGTCGCTTTCCAGGACGATTCCGAAATTGGTGCGCTCGCCGAGCAACTTTACAACCGAGTCGAGTGGACTTGGCTACTGGGCGAGAACGGTTGTTTGCACATGGGATACTTGCCAGAGATTGGTATCTTGCCGCACCAGTGGGATCAGTTCAGCGAGCATTTGATTCTCACGTTGCTGGCCATCGGTGCGCCGTCGAACCCGATTCCTCCCTCAAGCTGGGATGCTTGGCGACGCGAGCCGGTGCTGAAATTTCAGGGTCAAGAGTTTCTCAGTTATCCGCCGCTGTTCGTTCATCAGTACCCTATGGCATTCTTCGATTTCCAGAATTACCGCGCACCTAATGGTCGTAGTTTCTGGGAGAACGCGAAGATCGCGCATCACGCCCAGATCAACTTCTTAACGAAGCTTGGCGCGAAGTATCCACAGCGGATGGGACACTACGGCCCAGATTTATGGGGCATCACCAGCAGCGACAGCGAGTTTGGCTACCGCGATTGGGGCGGACCCTACAAGGACGGTCGCGTCGAGCCGGATCGAGAAATTGACGGGACAATCGTCCCTAGCGCCGCCGCCGGCGCTTTGGCCGTGTTGCCACACGAAGCGTTGCACACGCTCGAGTTCCAAAAGGATCGTTTCGGCGAGAAGATCTACGGTCACTACGGTTTCGTCAATGCTTTCAATCCGGCCAACGACTGGGTCAACCCGGACGTGATCGGGATCGACACCGGTATCTCGCTCATGATGGCCGAGAACATGCTAACCGGCAGGCTATGGAACCTCTTCATGCAGCACCCCGCCGCCCAGCGTGGGCTGAAGCTGGCCGGCTTCACACAGACAGGCTCGACGGTGCTTACGAGCAGGCCTTAGCCGCTATTCTTTATGATCGACCGCCGGCTCGCCGCTGGTTGTCTTGTTCTGGTTGATGCCTTCTTCTGGCTCGAAGGGGATATTCTTGGGTATGGTCAGGCCGCCTGAGAGGAGCAGCTTCCACACGTCTTTGGTCGGCCAATCGGTGTAGACGATCTTGTCTTCCGGCACCACAAGCGTATAGCCTGACGGCGGGAACAAAACCAGCGGCACATACACGGCCACCAATGTGCGACCGTTGGGCTGCTCGCTTTTGGTCATCAGGTATCCGGCCATTCGTGTCTCGCTTTGGGGAAAGGGAACGAGCACCACCGTGTCGACATTCGCCAGGCCAGGGGGGCCGGTCAGCGCCTTGGCCGTGTCGCTTATCGCCGAATAAAGGGTGCTCACGCCAGGCACTTTGCCGAAAGCCCAGTCCACAAAGTTGCGCACACGCGTCCGAAACAGTAGCCCCATAAAAAAGAGAAACACCAGGCCAACCACGACCGAGAGCAAAGGGCCCCAATAGAAAATAAACAGATCCTCGAACCCTTTCGGCAACAGCAGCTTTGCCAAAGGAGTAACGACGTAATCGTTCATCAAGCTAAAGATATAGTGAACGATGGCAAGCATCACAGCAAACGGCAGAACCAACACGATCCCGCCAAAGATCGTACGCATGATCCAACCCAAAACGCTGCTGCCGGACTCTTCCGGCTGAGGCGACGGCTGATTCGTATTCGACAAGGGACACTCCACGGGTAGAGAGTTGGAAAAGACCGTGTTCTAAACGCCGCAAAAGACATGCCGCCGCGAAGCTCACCATCATGCATCGAGTGCGCGCCCGCTCTTCGATACCACCTCACAGAGAGGAATTTCTTAACCACGGATATCGAATTCGCGGTGGGTTTTCTTTTTCTCTGTGCTTAAGCCTGTGTTGTGCGTAAAGAGCAGAGGTTACCTCCCAGCCAATATCGCCGGCTGCTCGCGTCTTGCGCACGATCTACCACAGGTGGTAGCTTCTTACGAGACAGCATCAGGCTGCTTGGCCTGGTTAGTTGTCGCTGAACGAGATTAACGCGGCCTGATTTTCGCGACCGACCGGAACTCGCATGTATTGCGGGTAGCAGTCGCGGCAGAGCCGAAAATCTTGGGGCATCTGGTCTTCGTGGAGCGTGGGGTCTTCGATGGGATAAACCTGTTCGAGAGTATCCGCGAGTACCGAAAGATTGTCTCGGTCGGTATCGTCGTAATCCGTTTCCTCGAAGTGAGGTTCAATCTCCAGGAATGCCGTGAGGCGAATCACAAAGCACGGATCACAGCTCTTGTCAAAAACTTGCTGGCAGCACTGGCAAGTAAATTGACTCATCAGAAAGGTCCTTCCGTTTTTCATTAGACAAGGCCGCGTGGGACACGGCAAGTAAGCAGTTTTTCATCCTAACCTTGTTAAACAATCCGAAGCAATACGAGTCTTTCGAATAAACGGTAAGACGTAAGTTACCGCGAGAATATGTGTGAATCGACTTGACTTCATCGCTTGAAGCGGCTCCTGATCAGCCAGATGATCGTGCATGGTGGTCGCGTTAGGCTAAGAGGTGGCGCACGAAAAAAGCCACAACGTTTGATTGTGGCTTCCTTCTTATTCCATCCGGCAAGTGGCCTGATGCGCGACTATTGGTCGGCCAGCGGCGCTTTCTTTTCGGTGATCACTTCGCACTGCGGAGCCATCTCGGCATTCAGTTCGGTGAACCCTTGCCATTCTTCGGGCACGTTGTCTTCGTGGAAGATTGCTTCCACGGGACACTCCGGCACGCACGCTTCGCAGTCGATACACTCTTCGGGATGAATGTAGAGGATCTTATCCCCTTCGTAGAAACATTCGACGGGGCAAACAACGACGCAATCCGTGTACTTGCAGTTAAAGCACGGTTCGCAGACTACGTGAGTCATCCTAGGTATCTCCTGACCACAAAAGCGGTGTTCAAAACGAAGTAATCAAATCGGGGCACACACGATTGATCTTGCCCCAGATCGCAAGTCGCGTCTATGTAAGGTATTCAGCGGCGACCTACTCCTCGTTTTTTATTCCTGTCTCAATAAGGTGTCAAGGCAGCCAAGCCCCTTTTGGCCCTTTATCCGAAGTGAAAACCTGTATTGAGCTTAAGTCTCAAGTTAATTACTTTCTTTCAGTCTCAATTCGCACCGTTTTTACGTCCAGAGTGTGTCCATGAAAGCCAGTTCCGCCGATCTTCAATTGCTGGAAGACCTCTTAGCTTCCCCTACCGCGAACTGGCGGCGTTTTGTTGATCGTTATGCCAGTACCGTCATTCAGGTGGTCCAGCATGCCCGACAAAACCAGAAATGGACCCTCACTCAGAAGGATGCCGACGCGGTCGTGGTCGCCACTTTCGAGCGTTTGTCGGAAAACAACCTCGAGATTTTGCATCGCTTCGACGGTAACGGCAGTTTCACGACATTTCTAACCGTAGCGGCCCGGCGAATTGTGATCCAAGAGCTTCAAGATCGAGGTGCCGAGCAGCGGATTCAAACCGCCTTGAAAGACGCCTCGGCAGAACGCCTGCAGATCCCAGGCACGGCGTCGTAACGCCATCGACTGGCTAACCCCTCTTTCGCCCCGTTGGGACTTCGGAGATTCGAGATAGAGACCCTCTATCTAGTCCCGGCCTGATGCATTAGCCGCTTGTGGCCTGCGGCCACTCAGAGATGAATCTCTGAGCCACCCGGGGTGTTAGGCGGCACCGCTTTGCTAATGTAGACCGCGGATTGGCGGGGACTGGTAGTCTTGCTGCGTGGCCGTTTCGTAGACAGGACGAACCGCGTTGACGGGCCCCGATGGCGTATTGCTTCCTAGCGGATATCCACCACCAGTCGGGTACTGAGGGCTCGACTGCGGGTAGCCTGTCGGTGCCTGCTGGATTGGAGCCTGCTGGACAGGGGCATATTGGCTGCCGGGTAGTGGTTGCCCTGATGGCAACATCTGACCGTTGTTTGGATACGGCTGACCCGTGGGCATGGGCTGTCCACCCGGCACCGGTTGACCGCTGGGCAGGGGTTGGCCGCTGGAGTAAACCGGGCCGCCTGGCATGGGCTGCCCGGCATTGCCTACCAGGTTGATCTCCGGCACATCAGGCCTGCGCGGACGCGTAAATGTTCCGGTTCCTTCGGTCAGTTGATTGATGCGATATCCGATGACCGAGATCGAGAAGTCCATGCCTGACTTCGGCAAGCGAATATCGACCTTGTACGGCAACGACACGCCATAGCTTGGATCGAAGCGAAAATTCGAGGCCAACGCCGAAGCAATCGGCTGCCCCGCGCCGTCGTACATATGCTGTTCGAGTACATAGCCATACTGTTTGTCGATGACCGTCACCTTGGTGATTTGCCCGGCCGAAGAGTTTAACGTCGTACGGATTTCGTAGTTGCCAGACGCCGTTGGGAATGGCCCCTGGTGGAAGTTGTTAGGATCGAAGCGTGCCAGCCCCATGGCCTGGGCTACCCAACTGGGTTCGACCGGAAGCATGGTCTTGGCCATCGAGCGATTGAATTCGTCGTGCCGGGCATACATCATGCCAGGCGAGTTGAACCCGCGGCCCCACACCCAAAACTCTTCTTCATTGCTACCCAGGTCCAGCAGTTGACCGGTTAACGCCGTTTCGCCAATCAAGCGAAACTTCATCGGCGGCATCATGTAAATTTGAGCCCGGATCGAAGGAAAGCCCTTCATACCCACCGACGCGCCGGTCGATTCCAGCGACTGGACGCGCTGCGTGTTCATGTTCACTTGGGCCATCAGCTGCTCCATCGTCGGCGGAGCATTGAAGACGACCGGGGCCTGGTACATCGGGTCGACCGGCTGAGTAAACTGCGGGCACCCGGCACCGCATGCAAAACCAACCAGCAAGATCGCAACGATCCCCTGCAGCTTGAATTGTGTCACTGGCGCATCCTTGCGTTGGTTTGGTTATTGGGAAGCTGGCTCGTCGCCCGTTTGTAGCAGCGAGGTCAGTTCGTTTTGAATCTCGGCAATTCGCTGGGCGGTCGGTTCGACGACAGGAATCTTGTAGTTTCCTTCTCGCTTCAGTCCGACCAGCACCAGGCGTTCGATGCCGTCGTCACCCTTTTCGGCATCTTCCATCCGCACAATCTTCCGCCGCACCATCAACAGCGCCACGACGTAGGCCGCGTCTTGCTGCTGCGGATCTTGCAGGAGCCGCTCGAAGTAATCGAGCATGATGTCGTGCGGGGCCCAGCTGATCTTGGTCGACTGCGGATCAGGCACCGTTGCCTGCCACCAGCAGATGGCGTTTTCAGGCGGACCTTCCCAGGCCTCTTTGCTGAAATCTTGTCGGATCACCTCGGACCCTTCCGGGACGAGGACCGAAAAGTACTCGTCGCCGGCGCGCAGTTCGCGCTCGGTGGCGTGGCACTTTTTCGCGCAGCGTTGAATGTCGAAGTCGATCATGGCAGCCATCCTCTAAAACGTGGGGGCGGCAGATCGTACGGAAATTGAAGCCACGACTCAAGATGGACGCGGCAGGGGGTGCTATCACTGCACGATAGCACCCACGTTAGGCACTGTGCCAGGCAAGCTACCTAATAAGCGGTAAAGAACCGGTTGCCGCTGCCACCTTGGCCGATGCGAATGCGAATCTGCTTGGCACACTTCGGGCAGTTGCCGATGTAGTGCGTGCCGTCTTTGTTTTGATAGATCCGCGAATAGATACTGCAGCAATCAAACTTCACCCCCAGAAAAGGACGAGATTTGCGCCCTTGCTCGGCGTTCTGCCTGGGTTGCCCCGATTCTGGTTCGTTGGTGACGTCCAAGCGGTCTGTCATGGCTTGGTAACCTTCTCTCTATCTTCTCGCCTATCAGTTAATAGCCTGGCTGCATTACCTATCGGTCGAATGGCCGATAGGTTTTGCCCAAATTGCCGTTAAGGTCCGAGGAAATCCCGGTTTACGAAAAAACGCCCGGTTGACCGAACCTACCAACGGAAGTAGAGTCATTCATAGCAAAACAACTACGAAGCGAGCAAGATTTAAACATGAATCAAAACCTCCTACTGCTGCAACTGCTGCTGATCACCCCCGGGTGTTAGGGAAGGTTTCACGTTCGCTCAAAACGAGATCACCAAAAGCCCTAAGGCCCAACACCTTAGGGCTTTTTTTGTTGACTTAAGCTACCCAGATAGAATCATGGCGAATCCCCAACCAGGCGATTGTTTCGGAGTGACCAGTGCGTCGATCCTCCTCCTAGCCGGGCCGGCTTGCGGCCGGCTATGAGGTCTTTCGCATTCCCATCCACACACGATCACTTTTAATCACCTACGAAACCTATGAGCACTCCAACTGTAAAGATCTTCGATACCACGCTCCGCGACGGCGAACAATCGCCAGGGGCCAGCATGAATCGCGCCGAGAAGATGGAGATCGCCCAGGCCCTGGTCGATTTGGGCGTCGACGTCATCGAAGCCGGTTTCCCGATCGCTTCGCCGGGCGACTTTGAATCGGTCAAGGAAATCGCCACCAACATTCGCGGGGCTTCCATCTGCGGCCTGGCTCGTTGTAATCCCAAAGACATCGAACGTGCCTGGGAAGCCTTAAAGCATTCCGAGCAGCCACGGATTCATGTCTTTCTCGCCACCAGCGCCATCCATCGCGAGTTCAAACTGCGGATGACGCCCGACGAAATCATCAGCCGCGGGATCGACGGCGTGAAGCTGGCCGCCAGCTTTTGCGACGATGTCGAGTTCTCGCCGGAAGATGCCTCGCGTACCGAGCCAGACTTCCTGTGCCGCGCGGTCGAAGCGGCCATCGACGCTGGGGCGACCACCGTCAACATCCCAGACACCGTCGGCTATGCCACGCCTAACCATATGTTTAAGGTCATCACCGACCTGAAGAACCGCGTCCCCAACATCGACAAGGCCGTCATCAGCGTGCACTGCCACGACGACCTGGGCATGGCCGTGGCCAACAGTTTGGCCGGTGTTGAAGCCGGGGCCGGGCAGATCGAGTGCACTATCAACGGCATCGGCGAGCGAGCCGGGAACGCCTCGCTCGAAGAAGTGGTCATGGCACTTCGCACGCGGCACGATTACTACAACATCGGTACCCGCATCAATACCACGCGGCTTGTGCCGACCAGCCGTTTGCTTTCCAACATCACCGGGCTTCAGGTGCAGCGGAACAAAGCGATCGTCGGCCGCAACGCCTTCGCCCACGAGTCTGGCATTCACCAAGACGGCATGCTCAAAGAGCCGACCACCTACGAGATCATGCGACCTGAAGACGTCGGCCTCGAAAAGACCGACCTGGTCCTCGGCAAGCACAGCGGCAGGGCAGCGCTTTCCGACCGCGCCAAAGCGCTCGGCTATCACTTGAGCGCCGAGCAGCTTCAAGAGGTGTTCGACGAGTTCAAGAAGCTGGCCGACAAAAAGAAGGACATCTACGACGGCGACATCGCCTCGCTCTGCGACCAGCTGATCCGCGGCGAAGTCCGCCAAGGCTGGACATTGGAGAGCTTGGACGTCGCCCACGGAACCGGCAAGCCGCCCCACGTGAAGATGAAACTCCGTCGCGGCGATGAAACCGAGACCGCTGAGATCTCCGAAGGAGACGGCCCCATCGACGCCGCCTTCTGGGCGATCGAACGCATCACGGGAGTCCCGATCACCTGCAAAGACTTCCAAGTCCACAGCGCAACCTTGGGCCGCGACGCCCTAGGGGAAGTCACCGTCGAGATCGAATCGAATAAGAAGACTGCCCGAGGACGCGGAAGTTCAACCGATACGGTTGAAGCGACGGTGCACGCGATTTTGGATGCAGTGAACCGGATCAGTGGGTAGTGATTGCTGAGCGTTTAGTTTGGAAATAGAAAGAGCCCCAGGCGTTGCTGCTTGGGGTTCTTTTTGTGCAATAGCAAGACGTTTCGTCGCTTTCAGAGGGCCAGTTGCCTGCTTGGAACTCATGCTTCGCGCGCCCACGGAAGTACTTCCGTATCGGAAAATACCGCTTGGTAGATGCGAACGCTGCCGGGATCGGTATTGTGCAAATGGAGTGGCACGGGAAGACTCAGGAGACTCTTTCCTAGTAATTTAATGTTAGACCGCTGAAGAATATCGGTGATATTTGACTCCGTGCTGCTTAGCTCTTCATTCAATTCAACGACGCTTAAACCATTGTCGTAGATCCTCATCAGCAAGGCCCAGGGAGCCAACATCGAAATCTGTAAGAACCACCGACTAGAGAAATCAGAAATCAGATATCCAAAGCTGACATCATCATTCACATCCATTTCCTCTTCGACCTGGTAGCGGGATGACAATTCGGCAACGATCGTCGCATAAGGTGAATGCGACAATGAAGTGCTAACAAAATCAAAATTCGGGGACTCCCACGAACCGTAGCGTGACTTAATGATCTCAAGTACGAACTTCAGCTCTAACTTTTCATCATTCATCGCTTAGATTGCCTCGCCCTTCACCCACCTAATCAAACGCATCTCGCACCTCAGGCTTCGCCAGCACTACCAACGCCCAGATCCCAAACGGGATCCCCAGCAGGCAGCACGGGCCGATGCAGGGGATCACGGCTATCACGGCGGCGGTTCTGGCGGCGGTGAAATTGGTGAGGCCTTTCATCTGTATGGCGCCGTACAGGATGAAGCCTGATGCGGCGACGAGTAGGGCACCCCAGATGCTGCGAACGGTTATGGTCGTGTATTCGGAGATCGGGCCGTCGTTGTTCGCTTCCAAGTGCGCGACCGCGCCCGATAGCAGCAGAAAGACATTTCCGGCAAGCCCTAGAAGGCCGATCCCAATGGCCAGTACCGAGATGACCATCAGAGCAATCGCAGGGGCATTCACCTGGGCTTGTGCTGCCTGGGATCGCGATGTGGGACTGGGGCTAGGACTTTCGTAGGGATTCGACATGCAAGGTCTTTCTACTCAGTGCGGATAAAGTGCTTCTCGGGGGTGTAACAAGGACCCATGTTAGCGTGTTCCGCTGACGCTCGCATATCGTCATTCATCCAGGGGCTTCTGGCTACCAGCCCGCCTTGTTACCCATTTATGTGTTCGAGCGACCGTCGGTCAGGTCGTTAAAACGGTTGCTGACCAAGTTACCACCGTCGACATAAGGTCTCTTGGCGACGGCTTGGGGGTCGTTGTTCCGCCTCCAAAGGACGGATAAAATGGAGTGTTCATCGTGCTTGGGCTTCGGCAATTATGCATTTTGGCCTATCTCGCGATCGTGGTTAACAACGAACAGCACCCCTACCTTCCGAAAAGATGTCGAACATGAAAATTGCCGTTATTGGTGGAGATGGAACCGGACCTGAAGTCACAGCGGAAGCCCTGAAAGTCATGGATGCGGCCGCCAAGTTAGAAGGTTTCACCATCGAAAAGACCGAATTCGGTTTTGGTGGGGATCACTACCTGAAGACGGGCGAAATTCTGCCAGAAGGTGCCGTTGAAGAGCTGCGAAAGTTCGATGCCATCTTCCTGGGGGCTATCGGTCACCCCGACGTTGCCCCAGGTATTTTGGAAAAAGGCTTGCTGCTGCAACTGCGTTTCCAGCTAGATCAATACATTAACCTGCGTCCGGTGAAGCTTTATCCTGGCGTTGAGACTCCGCTGAAGGACAAGGGTCCGGAAGAAATCGATTTCGTGGTCGTGCGTGAAAACACCGAAGACCTGTACGCAGGCATCGGTGGTTTCCTCAAGAAGGGAACCGCAGACGAAGTCGCCACGCAGACGGCCATGTATACCCGCAAGGGTTGCGAGCGTTGGCTGCGTTGGGCTTTCGAATACACTCAGAAGCGAAACAACCCGGAAGGAAAAAAGTTGACCTTGGTCGCGAAGACCAACGTGCTTACCTACGGGCATGATCTGGTCTGGCGTACCTTCCAGGAAGTGGCCAAGGATTACCCCGACGTCGAACCAGACTACAACCACGTCGATGCGTGCTGCATGTGGATGGTCAAGAACCCCGAGTACTACGACGTGATCGCCACGACCAACATGTTCGGCGACATCATCACCGACCTGGCCGGGATCTTGCAAGGCGGCATGGGCGTTGCCGCCGGTGGCAATATCAACCCCGATGCCGGTGGTACCAGCATGTACGAACCGATGGGGGGAAGTGCACCCAAGTATACCGGTAAGAACGTGATCAATCCGATCGCGGCAATCAGCGCCGGTGCGATGCTGCTAGAGCACACCGGTCAGCCAGCCGCAGGTGCCCGCGTCATGAAGGCCATCCAAGTCGTTACCGGCACCAAGATGAAAAGCCAAAGTGCCGGCAAGATGGGTTATGGAACTTCCGAAGTGGGTGACCTGGTCGTCGAAGCACTCGGCGGTTAGTTGCCTGAGATCGGATTGAATCAGTAGCATACGCAAGATTGGGGTCACGGCTGAAGTTTCGGTCGCGGCCCCGCTTGTTAAATGGACCCTCATTTTGTCTTAGCAAGTGGAGAACTGTCGTGTCCGTAAAAAGTCTTTTTGATCTGACTGGCCGTACCGTTCTCGTCACCGGCGGAAGCAAGGGAATCGGCAAAACGATTGCCCGAGCTTTTGCCGAATGCGGGGCCAATGTCTGCATTACCGCGCGCAATAAACAAGAGCTAGAGTCCGCCGCTGCGGAGATCGCTCAGGGACTTAGTGTCCAGGTCGAGTACCGCGTATGCGACATGTTGGACCGAGCAGCGGTCGACGCCATGGCCATCGATGTCCTGAAAGCGTTTCAAGGTGTCGATGTTCTGATCAACAATGCCGGGACAAACAAACCTCAAATCTTAACGGAAACTACCGACGAGGTTTGGGACGAGGTGTTAGAACTGAACTTCACCGCGTGCATGCGTTTGGCTCGTCATGTCGTCCCCGGCATGAAGGATAAAAGTTGGGGGCGTATCATTCACCTTTCGAGTGTCATGGCCCTGGCTTCCAACTCGGGTCGGGGTTTATATTCCGGCACCAAGGCAGCTCTAATTGGGATGGCAAGAGCACATGCGTTAGAATTAGGACCACACGGCATTACCGTCAACTGTATTTGCCCTGGCCCAATCGCGACGGACCTCCCCATGAGCTTGTTAAACGACGAGCAAAAACAGCGTTTCGCCGAGCGGACCGCCGTCAAAAGGTGGGGTGAAACCATAGACATGGTGGGACCAGCCTTGTTGCTTGGCAGTGATGCTGGTGCGTACATTACAGGGACCACGATCCTTGCCGATGGTGGATTGATTTGCCGCACGTTCGACTAACCTGCTCCACTTGGCGGTTGGCCCTACGATAGCCGGCAGACCTTATTGCCCGTGCACGATACGTTGAACGACGACTTGATGTGACCCCATAACTGATCAGCGGATTCGCATAGGCGAGACGCGACGACTTGGCTTGCTCATGAACCTACAGATCATCTCAACTAAAGATAGCCACGTTCATATCGCCGTAACTGGTAAAGTAAGCCAGGATGGTATTCCTCGCGATAAAGAGCCGATCGCTGGCTTGTTGGGCCCCGATGCTTACACCCTGACGGTGCTACTAGACCTCAAGGATGCGGAAGTGATCGATTCCAGCGGCATTGGTTGGCTGCTGATTTGTCAAAAGCGATTTGGGGAGCACGGGGGACGAATGATTTGTTATTCGGCTCCTCCGGCGGTGGCCAATGTCTTCAAATTGATGCGCATGGATCTTGTCTTTGATAACGCTGCCAATGCCTCGGAAGCGGAGAAATTAGCTGGTGTCAACGCCGAATCATAACTCGAATGGGGTCGATGACTCGCAAGAGATCGATCATTCTCACAAGCACGATCGCTCCCAAGGTATCGATTTCTCGCATGTCGATATGAGCACGCTCGAGCCGGAAGCCCAGATGCGGCTTCTGATCGAGCATTCGTCCATGACCGGTGCAAGCGACCTGTTCATCTTTGCCGACGAACCAGAGTACCAGGTCGCCATGCGTCTATGGGGGCGAATGCGGTACATCACCAAGCTTCCTTCTGCTGAAGGGCGTCAACTGCTCAACTACGTCAAGGCTCTCGCCGGGATCGATATCACCGAGCGTCGCCGACCGCAGGATGGTCGTTGGATTTATCGCGACGACGAAAAAGTCATCGACCTGCGATTGAATCTGATCCCGACTCGCGAAGGGGAAGATCTCACGATCCGCTTGTTGGATCGAGAGAACAATCTGTTATCGATCGAAGAGATCGGCCTTGGGCGTCACGACCGAAACGCCTTGATGGAAATGCTTCAGTCGTCTTCCGGTTTGGTGTTGGTCACCGGCCCCACCGGTACCGGCAAGACAACCACGTTGTATGCCTGCTTGCAGCATCTCAACGACGGGAATCGCAAGATCAACACCCTGGAAGATCCCATCGAGTTCTCTTTGCCTGGCATTCGCCAATCGCAAGTCAACTTGAAGGTCGGTCTCGACTTTTCCGATCTCTTACGAGGGGTGATTCGTCAGCAGCCTGACATCATCATGGTGGGTGAAATTCGGGATAAGGAAACGGCGATCACCGCCGTCCGGGCTGCCAACAGTGGGCACCTTGTTTTCGCGACGTTACATGCTCCGGTCGCTACCGGTGCCGTTCAAAGCATGTTGTCCTTCGACATCCATCCTTACTTCCTGGCCAGTTGCCTGCGTGGTGTGATCGCCCAGCGTCTGGTCCGTGTTCTCGATCCGGAAACACGCATGAGGTACGAGTTGGGGGCCAACAATACCACCTTCGCCGATATCGAACCGCTGTTGGAAGATGGCCAAGGGGGGCACTTCTATGGGCCTGATCCGACTGCCGAAAACGAAGGTTACAACGGGCGTACGGCCATCTTCGAGATGGTCACCATCAACAAAGGCCTGCGCGACGCGATCATCAATCGCCAGCCCACGCACGAGCTCGAAAAGATTGCCGAAGAGATGGGAATGGTCACCTTCCGCAAAGCCGCCATGTTGAAAGTCGCTCGCGGCGAAACAAGCATGGAAGAGGTCTTCAAGAGCGTCCCGGTCGAATACCTCGACCTAGAAACGACCAGCTAGTCACCACCTTCAGTAGATGGTCGCCAATCCCCATCTTGTCCCCCTCGTCTCGCAGGGAGAGGGCTAGGGTGAGGGTTTTCTGCACGACGTTTACCCAACACCGTCAGCAAAACTACCGCACCGATCAACCTGAAGCAGAGGCATTCTGAACAAAGGATATTCTGGGGCAGGAACTCACATCCTAAGGGCCGGAGGCCCGGCCGAATATAGCCAGGTGGCGTAAGCCCCTGGTATCGAAACTCGAGATAAGCGTTAGCCCTGTAAGGGCGACCGAAAAAACAATCGCCAAGATTCGGTCGGCCCTTCCAGGCCTCAAAGCAAAGCTTAGTGCGAAGCGAATACCTCGCTTCCACAGCGGATCAAGTCAACGTTCGAACTCGACCGATAAATTCGACATGCTTCTAATCGTCGCTCAATTCAATTGTGATGGGCGAATTGGCAATGGCCGATTCGTCCGATACACGCGACTTCGCCAAGGGGCGGTTTCCGTTGCAGCTGTCCATCAACGACTTCGCTTGCTGAAACTGATAGTAGGCATCGACCACCGGCGGTGGTAGTTCGCGTGTGGCCTGTTTGGGCGAGCGGGCCAGCCACTGATCGACACTTCCAATCGGTTTGCTCGGGCGAACGATCGACGTCAGGTAATCCAGTGGCGAGTCCTTGCGGCGATGGTGAATTTCGTCGTCGTACTCACGCTTCGTCTGCAGCCACTGCGACTCTTGCTGGATGTAACGTTCGGCCACCTCGGCCGCGTAGCGGTCGCCGGCCTGGTAGATTGCCACGGTGTACTGCGACTCAGGCAGTTCCGTTTCCTTCGAAGGGGCCCCCGGGACAACGGACTGGCGAATCTTCGCGCGGCAACGGACACTCATCGTGTCGGCGGACCAGTTTTCGGGAACGGCCAACACAATGCCAAGCAAGGTTGTCCCTTCCAGGCTCGTTTGGTTGGTGCGGTTGAAACGAAAGTAAACACCGCGGCCGCGATGAATCGTTCCGCTGGCCGCCACAAGCTTGAGGTCTGGCAAGATGTCCATTTTTTCAACGGTGGCCTGTTTCCGATTGAAGCCAAGTGTCGCGTCGGCTCCGAGGGTATCGGTGAGCCGCTCGTTCGCCGAGAGCTTGCCGTTGAGATCGAACTCGGTTCGATTTTCCTTCGAGATGTTGCCAGCGTAAGGGCTTTGCAGTGTCGTTTGCGGCGAGAAGTCTTCGATTTGAATACGCGGGTTGTGCAGTTCAACGAAGAACGTCGTCTCGACGAGATCATCGGCGACACGCGAGTCGACCATCGTCGAGATCATCAAGTCCATTTGCAAGAGTCGATAGCCTGGCCGGGCATTTTTAAACTCAGCCGTTGTCACTTCGTTGGCAGGCGTGAGATACCCGATGTCAAACTGAACCGGCGAACCGGCCCAAGTCCAAGCCGGGGAGGTGGCAAGAATGCTGACAATTGTCAGGGTGTAGAAAATGCGAACCATGTTTGCTGGCCTTTTCATTGCGAGTCCGTAGTGGTCTTCGCGGCTTCAAAGCAGGTCGCATTCCGTGCGAAAAAGAAAGTCCTATCCGTCCGTGCTTGCCGAATCCAATTCGATCGTTGTCATCCTACGGTACGCATCGAAGTCGACAAGTGTTGGGCAGGGAGGAGCCAAAAGATGGCAAGATTTGCGGATTTCTCCGCCTGCTGGCGATGCACCGCTAGCCCAAAGAAACTTGGGCGAAGCTGGTGATCGCCTCGTGCGAGTGGCCATCTTTCACCGGTTTGTTGCCTGGGCGAATGCTCAGACGGGTATCCATGCCGATCTCTTGGGCGGCGTCCAATTCGGCGACGACATCGCTGATGAACAGCACCTTCTCAGCGGCTTCGCCCACCTCGGCGGCAATCGTGTCGTAGCTCTTGGCGACCTGTTTAGGACCGGTCGTCGTGTCGAAGTGACCAGAGAAGTACTGCAGCAGATTGCCTGCTTCGCTGTGCCCGAAGAAAAGCTTCTGAGCCCCGATACTCCCGGACGAGTAGATGTACACGCGAAGGCCTGCCGAAGTCCACGCCTGCAACGCTTCGGGGACGTCGGCATAAACCTGGGCGATCATTTCGCCGCGTTCGAAGCCATTCTTCCAGATCATGCCTTGCAGGGCCTTCAAGCCGGTAGCTTTCACGTCGCCATCCATCAGTCGGCGAATTTCGGTCGCGACTTTGGCTCGTCGCTCCGATTCGTCGGTGCAGTCGGCTGTCCAGGTGGCGAAGTCCTCGCTGCCGGCATCTTGGGCGATCTGATCGAGAACCGGAGCAAGGCCCGGTTCGTTCCAGGCCGAATCGAGGTAAGCATCGAGTTCGCGCAGGACATAGGGGAACATGACATCGTACACGAAGGAAACGCTCGAAGTCGTTCCTTCGATGTCCAACAAAATGACATTCCAGGCACACGTCATTAGAGTTTCACCACCGGATCGATGTCGTCGGCCTTGGCCAGGTAGTCAGGTCCCCAGCATAAAGGGGAGTACTTCACGTGGACGCCATCGTCCATGTAGTGCGGTGTCCAGCCGGAGGGGTCTTCGAACAAGCGAATGCAGCGGATGTGCCGGTCGCTGCACAGGTTGAACCAATGCTGCGTGTCGCGTGGTACGTTGATCAGGTCGCCTGATTCTACGAGCACGGCGAAGACCGGACCGTTTTCTGGATGAATGTGAAAGACGCCACGTCCTTCGACCGTGAAGCGAACTTCGTCTTCGTCGTGCGTGTGCTCTTTGTTGAACTTCTCGAGCATCGCATCGAGGTTGGGCGTCTCTGGCGAAACGTTAATCACGTCGGCGGTGACAAAGCCGCCTTGCTGCTTGAGCCGATCGATCTCAGGCTTATAGGCTTCCAGGATCTCTTCGTTGGTAGCCTTTTCGCCAATGCGGTCGGCGACTTCCCACTTTTCATACCAGATGCCAAACGGTTTCAGGAAGTTGCTGATCTCCTGAGCGTCGGTGATGGTTCGGTTTTCGTCAGGTACGGAAATGCTGGCCATGGTGCCGATTTCTCCCTTCGCCGGATGGGCGAAACTGATTCAAGAGGACGTGTGCGAAAAGTGATTGATTATGTGGGATTACTTGGCAGGGCAAAGCTTGCCTTGTGCGGCTAGTTTGCGTCCCAAGACTTCGAATAGGAACTCGTAGATCTCGATATGCCGTCGAGCTTCGGCCAGGTCTTCGCCCCAGGTATACAAACCGTGATTGCGGATCAGGAAGCCGTGGATTGGCGGCAAGGATTCGTCTTGGACTCGCTTCTCGACCTTTTCGGCAAGCTTGGGAATGTCCTGGGTATTCTCGAAGATCGGCACGTGCTCGGTATGCTGGTGCGTCTTCACGCCGGCCAGGCCTTTAAGCATTTCGTACCCTTCGATATCGAAGCCCCCTTCGTCGCCGAACGTATCGGATAGAAGCGTGCCCCAGACCGAATGAGTATGCAGGACCGAACCGACATCTTCCATGCGCGCTAACACAACGTGCAGTTGCGTCTCGGCCGAAGAGCGAGGCTGATCGGTCGTTGGCATGTTTTCGGCGTCGACCTGATTGCCGTCGTAGTTGCTGCGAACAAAGTCGTTCGGGGCCAGGCGTCCCTTATCCATACCGCTGGCCGTAACCATCAGTTGGAGCGGGCTGCGATTGACGACGACGCTATAGTTGCTGCTCGTGCCGACAGACCAGCCACGCTCGAAGAAATATTGGCCCGTTTCCCGGAGCCCTTGGACCTGCTTGTCGAGGCCAGATAGGGCAGGGTGGGAAGGAGAACTCTTCAGCTCGGTATCGGTGCTCATGAGGTGTCTGAATTCTTTCGCAGGCGGGCATTCAGGTACTTGAGTGCCGTCTGGCATCGCTATTGAGTAAAGGCAAGAAGTGTGAGTGTAGCAAATCG
This sequence comes from Bremerella alba, assembly GCF_013618625.1. Lineage (NCBI taxonomy): Bacteria > Pseudomonadati > Planctomycetota > Planctomycetia > Pirellulales > Pirellulaceae > Bremerella > Bremerella alba. The sequence goes on from NZ_JABRWO010000010.1 coordinate 298,885, forward strand.
GGATGGTGCATCAACTCGCCACGCAGGTTCGGCGGTCGTTCAGCTATGCATCCTAGCGTTCTCATCTCCGGCGGCAATGATGGCAGCTTCCGCCGTGGCGAGTTCATCCAGCCGCGACATGACTTCCGCATCGGGTGCGTAATGCTTGGCCAGGCGTACGTATACAGCGTGGTGCCGCGCTTCGGATTCAAACAAACTATCGTAGAAATCACGCAACTCGGCATCTGGCAGGTGTTTGCGAAGCTGGTCGAAACGTTCGCAGCTGCGGGCCTCGATCAGTCCGGCAATCAGCAGTCGGTCGACGGCTCGCTGGGGTTCCTGGCTTCGGATCAACGCGTGCAATTGGCTGCCATAATTACCCGGTTTCAGGCGGCAGAACTTGATACCCCGTCGCTTGAGCAGCTGCCGCACCATCTGAAAGTGCTCGAGTTCCTCGTTGACGATCTCGGTCATCTCGCGGCACAGCTCTTCATCTTCGATGTAGGCGAACATCAAGTTCAGGGCCGTCCCAGCTGCTTTCTTTTCGCAGTGGGCATGATCGATCAGGATCAGGTCTGTTTGTTTTTCGACCTGATCGAGCCAAAGCTGGCCCGATTCGGATTTCAAATGCAACATCAGTCAAGCTTCCCTCGTAAAAGATTGAGTACCAATTTAGTGCTCTTTTCATGGAAGAACGAGGGGTGATACGACGAGCCGGCGCAGCAAAAACCCCTCGGCCGGAAGGGGCCGAGGGGCGTTGTCACGTCAGTATTTCATTCGCTTCGTTTCGCTTAGAAGCGGATACCGAACGAGAAACCTGGGCTACCGTAATAGAACCCGTTGCTGCGATAGTTCGGACGTCCGTAGTAGTTGTACGAACGATAACGGTAAGGGCTCGGGTGATAGTGTCGGTGATAGTTCTGGTGGCGATATCCGGGGTGACGACCATGGTGCCCGTGATGGTGGCCATGATGACCGCGGTCATAACGCGGACCACCAGCTTCTGCCGTAGCAGCAGCCCCAAACATCATTCCAACAGCAACAACAGCAGCAAGTAATAACGACTTCATAGCGATTCTTCTCCAAAACCTAGCGGCAATGTTTTCGCAGTGGAAAACCGCGTTTCCCAGCTGCGACTCCGTTTGTTATCTGCTTAAGTACAAACGCAGGGACTATGCCAATTCAGTCAGAAAATCCCTAAGTGATGACGCTATAAGTGCTTGCAGCGAATCTGTCGGGAGGGGAAGAAGGGAGGTTCTGTTATCGCAGTGACAACACACGTCTCAATGCGGGGCTGAATCACCGCGAATCGTTCGAACTTCGCACGGTATTTCACAGTCGCCTGGATAGCACTGAGAGGGGGTATGGCGATCAGAAAGACGCCTGGAGATGAGACTTTTGAGCGACCCACATAGACGCGAAGCCAAGGCAGGCCTGAGGTTACCCAAAGCGCATAAAATAAGGCAGCTATTGGATTTCCAACGCTGCCTTCTCGCTTAAAAGCGAGGCCGACGGGGGTCGAACCCGCAACCACCGGATCGACAGTCCGGTACTCTAACCAATTGAGCTACGGCCCCAACTCGTGTTGAGATAAGTTAATATAGGCCCATCGCTCTGAAACTCAAGGCCCCCCTGGCGATAATTTGGCCGCATTTTTTCTCTCGGCCGCGATTTTGCAATAAATGCCAGTTATGTCATTTCTATGGGACCGACTCGCGTCCATTCTGTTCGCGCGATCCTGGCATTTCCGCGTGAATTCCCCCCGAATCACGGTTTTGTGACCTAGCGTTAGGAAGTGGAACCTTGTTTGTCTTATTTCTAATGTTTCGGAAAACCGACAATGCGCGACTTCATTTTTCAAGTGGTTCGTGACGCGGAAGACTTCGTCGTCAACATGGGAACCCTGGAGTGGACGCTCGCATTTGCATTGGTCGTGGGCTTCGGCATTTTTTGTTTGCAAGGCGTGGGAAGTAAGACCCGTAGCTGATCTGGCTAAGGACAAGCGACACCGGAATAGACAGTCAATCGAGACCTTTTAGTGAGTGCAGGAAAGAGCCAGGATGGAAGACTGGATTTTAGGAATTCCGACACCCGTTGCGATGGCATTGATCGCATTGATTGGGTATTTCCTAGGTAAACGGAACTATCACCCCGTTTCAGCCGAGCAGGTCTATGCTCGTCGGGAACTGAAGCGCGCCAAGGCAATTGTAAAGCAACTGGAAGAAATCTCACGCGAAGTACGCCGGAATCTGGCTTCCCATCAATCGAGCATCGCCCACTTCAAGGAACGCATCGTCTTGATGAGTTCCCAGGAAAAGGAAACCGGCGAGTCATGGCAAACGCTGTGTGAAGAAGCCGAGCGGATGCTGAGCCCCACGATGCGGCTTTCGTCACAAATCGCGAATGCTTACGACGAAGTCCGACAGCAAGCCAATCTGCTGATGACCTTCACCGAATCGCGAACCGATCCTCTGACCGGACTGAGCAACCGACGTGCGCTCGACGACAGCCTGGAAAGCCTGTTCGCGATGAAGGAACGCTACGAGCTGACCTTCTCGCTATGCATTCTCGATGTCGATCACTTCAAACGAATCAATGACGAATTTGGACACTTGGAAGGGGATCGTGTTCTCCAGGAAGTGGCCAGTTTGATCGATAACTGCGTTCGCGAAACCGACGTGGTGACACGTTACGGTGGCGAGGAATTTGTGATCTTGATGCCGTCGACCGATCTCGCGGGGGCATTGTACTTTGCCGAACGCATTCGCGAATCGATTGAACAACGACTGAAAGTGACCGTTAGTGGAGGCGTCGCTCAGGCTGTCGCTACCGACGAATCCCAGACGTTACTCGCGCGTGCTGATGCGGCGCTGTATCGTGCCAAATCACGCGGTCGCAATTGCATCTATTGCCATACCGGTGAAGGCGTTCAAGAGCATCCCGTCCCCGGTTTGTCGCCTCCGGCCCTGCCGGGCGAGGACGAAGAAGCACTGCTCGAAGAAGTTCGATCCTTAGAGAAGTCGCTCGGAAAACGTGGAAGCGACAAAGCTGCACCACGCGAAGAACCTCAGGCCGAAACCGTTTAGCTTCGGCCTGGTTTCTGTTACCAAATGCCTCGTAGACGATCGACACCGTACGATTCGGCCAGGTCGGTATCTTGCTTGGCTTTCTCGTCGTTGCCAAGCTTTTGGTGGGCGGTCGCGCGATGCGAATAAAGTACTGCCAAGATTTGCTTGAGCTGTTTGTCCATAAAGGAAATCCCGCTCGGCATATTCTCGACTTGTTCGGGACTGAGATCGGCAAGCATCTTGGTCCGCGCTTTCTCGTAATACGAGATCGCCGCGTCCAGGTCGGTGACCGATCCTTCTAGATCGCCCTGGAATACTTTAAGGTAGCCGCGCGTATCGATGTACGAGGCGTCGTCGCCGTAATACTCGATTGCCAGTTCAATGTCTTTCATGCCTTGGGCAATTTGTTCTGGTGTGGCGGCCTCGTCTGCGGCGGCCATGGCGATCGAGTAAGCCCGACGGTTGAGTGCCTCGTGCAGGTGAATCGTTTTCTCTTGCTCGGCTATATCAACCAACCGGTCTGCCAGGAACAGGGCTCCGTCATGCTGGCCCATGCGTGAAAGCAGGAAGCCAGCTTGGGTGACGACCCGTGGATCGTTCTTGCCCAGGGCGATCGCCTCTTCGATTTGTATGCGAGCTTCGGTCGTTTCTTCCTGACGATAATGCATTTCCGCGATATGTAATCGCAGTTCGGCGTTTTCGGGGTCCAACTCAACGGCTTCATTGGCCAGCTGCTTTGCCTCGTCGATGTTGTCCTTTTCCAAGGCATCGACCGCGGCAGCCCACTTCCACTGGGCCATCGATTGAGGATTGAAGAATGAGTAGCCAACGTAAATTGCGCTCAGCAATAAGACCACCACAAGAACGAGAGCCAAGGGAGGACGCCGTGGTGGCGGCACTTGCGAAGGGCTAGGTGCTGGGGCAGGGTGGGCTTGGGATTCGGTCGAGTTCGACTCAGACATGGGCATCCAAAAGATTTTGCGGAAAGAAAATAGGGATTCGTTTCTTCCTCAACGATTGCCTGCATTCTACCAGAAACAGGCCACTTCCGAGAACAACGGCAGACAGGCAGCCACTACTCATTTTGCAGGCCTTGGTTCGCGCAGGTTTGAGCGAGAAATTTGATTGACGCTTGCGTAAAGACGATTTAAATTCGCCGGAAACTACCTCATTTTGTTCTACTAGGTCGCCCCGTTATGTTTCTTTCTCCTACGACGCTTTGCCGGTTGGCATTAACAGCGCATCCGTTGCGTTTTGTGTGGTCGTGATTCTAGCGCGTTAGAAAGAAAGCGAGGGCAGGCCAGAAGAGGATGAGGCCGGTTCTTTTCACGCTCGCTTTCTCTCATGTCTTCGTTAGAAGGAGATTCTCCATGGCGCTTTTCGAGGTTGAAACAAACGCTCACATCGTCATCACCTGGGCGGATGACGAGAACGAGGCCAAAGGACAGGTCTACGACAACTACCCCGGCGACGACGTGATTCGCATTTCCAAACGGCCACGGATGTCGTGGGTGATCTCTAAAGCTGCACTCGGTTTAACGACCGGTCCGCTGGACCCTTGTATTGTGGCACGCGACTGCCTCTCGAAAGCAGAAGGGGATAAAGTCCATGCGATTCGCTTATACATGAACGAGACCGGCAACGATCTGAATCAGGCACGCAAAGCCATCGAGTCCAACATGGTTATGGGGTGGTAATCGGTAAACTGACCTTAATAGCAAAGAGTTAACACGCACTGTCCACCCATTTTCGCAATCGTGCAGGGCACACGTCACTGCCTGAACATCCGCGATTGCCTCGTGAAAGGATCGAACTTCCGCTCGGCATCTTTTTGCCGAGCGATGTCGGTGCGAAAGTGCCGATTGCCGCAATTTGCTATCTTGCCGCAGAAAACCTGGAAATTGGTTTATCAATCTCCTCGAAATGATTCGATGGAATAAGAACCGCTACTCATTTCTTGGGAGATTGGACCATGAATCAAACCGCACAATGCTCGGCGGGAAAATGGATTTCCGTCAGTGCTCCGGGTGGTATGGCACGGCAGGTTTTCGTCGATGTTTTCGATGCGACGGAGCATGCCTGGAAACGTGCTGGCACGTTCGCCGACCGCGCTTCGGCTGAAAAGAAAATGATGAAACTGAAAGTGCAAGGGATGTTATCCCGCATCGTCAGTCATAACTTCTGTCCAACGGGTCGGTAGACCCCTGTCTCAGAAAACACCCCGGCCGATCGAAGCGCATGCGCGAACGCAGTTCAGAAGCAAGCAACCGTTCTGCAGTAGGGTGCTGAGCAGCGCAGCCAGTCGCACCATGCACAACGTTTTCGCGTTGCCATGGGATGGAGACCGTATTCGGTGCGATACGTTCCGCTTCGCGTCTCTGCTCACACCCTACACTGGGTGAAGGGTCGCGTTGTTAGGGTGGACCGCGTTCTTTGGCTTGAGAGTCTCTTTCTAACGCCTGACGTACGCGGTCACGTCTTCTGTTCTGGACGACCTTCTTCGCGTGCCCATGAAGACGTGGGCATGGCACCCGGCGTTTTGTTGGTAGGGTGGTTGGGTGTTCTTTGTTGGATGGCGTTTCGTGCGGGCGATTGAGTTCATGCTCCAGCGCGTCGATCTCTTCCTGTTTGGCGCATATCTCTCCCTGCAGTTGCAGGTTGAGTGCTTTCATGCGGTAGTAGGTCCACGCAAAGAACCGTTTCTCTTGGTAGGACAACGGCTCTTGGATTGGTTGTTTGCTTCGACGGATTTCCCGCTCGCGGTAACGATGGTGAAGCTGGCGCTCGCGTT